>DASVQK010000152.1:0-13743 GCA_036389105.1 Thermoleophilaceae bacterium | reverse complement strand
TGACCGTCTTGCTCCCCGACGGGTTGTCGGAGGAGTTCGTGTACGTGACAGAGCGCAGCGCCGCCTGGTAGTTGGCGACCGTGTCGATGCCCGAGAGCGTCAGCACGCCCGTGCCCGAGTTGTAGCTGCCGGTGATGTTCGCCGTGTTCGTGAAGCCGAGCGAGTCGTCGGCCGAGGCGAAGTTGCCCGTTATCGAGACCGTCGCGCCCGAGAAGTTCGTCGAGTCGGGGTCGCTCGCCGTCAGGCCGCTGTCGATCGCGACCGCGCCGTCGCCCTCGCTGTAGCTCAGCGAGCTGGCGGTCGTGTTCAGCGTCGGCGCGTCGTTCGTGCCGGTGACCACGATGTTCTTCGTCGCGGCGTTCGAGTCGACGTCGCCGTCGTTGACCTTGAACTCGACGGTCCTCGCCGAGCTTGGGTTGTCGTTCGTCGTCCGGTACTTGATCGAACGCAGCGCTGCCTGGTAGTCGGCGACCGACGCGGTGCCGGTCAGCGTCAGGACGCCGGTGCCGGTGTTGTAGACGCCCGAGATCCCGTTCTGGTCGACGAACACGAGGTCGTCGCCGGACTGGAACCCGGACGAGATCCGCACCTGGCCGCTCTCGATGTTGGTGTCGTCGGCGTCGGTGACGGTGAGTGAGCCGTCGACCGCCGTCGCCGGGTCGCCCTCCGTGTAGGCCGTGTCGCCGCTCGAGGTCGTCACGACCGGCGCGTCGTTGGCGCCCGCGCTCAGGTCGATGTCGCGCGTGGCGACGTTGCTCGGCAGCGCGCCGTCGTCGCTCGCCTGGAACGAGACGGTCTTCGAGCCGCTCGGGTTGTCGGATGAGTTCGCGTAGGTGACCGAACGCAGCGCCGCCTGGTAGTTGGCGACCGTGTCGGTGCCCGAGAGCGTGAGCACGCCGGTCCCCGAGTTGTAGGAGCCGGTGATGTTCGCCGTGTTCGTGAACGCGAGCGAGTCCTCGGAGGAGACGAAGTTCGAGCTGATCGAGACCGTCGCCCCCGAGAAGTTGGCCGAGTCGGGGTCGCTCGCCGTCAGGCCCGGGTCGATCGCGACCGGCCCGTCGCCCTCGGTGTACGACAGCGCCGCCGCGGTGGTGGTCAGCGTCGGCCCGTCGTTGACGCCCGTCACGGCGATGTTCTTCGTCGCCAGGTTCGAGTCGAGGTCGCCGTCGTTGACCTTGAACTCGACCGTCTTCGGCGAGCTCGGGTTGTCGTTCGTCGTCCGGTACTTGATCGAGCGCAGCGCCGTCTCGTAGTTCGAGACCGACGACGTGCCGCTCAGCGTCAGCACCCCCGTGCCGCTGTTGTAGGAGCCCGAGATCCCGTTCTGGTCGACGAACACGAGCTCGTCGCCGGACTGGAACCCGGACGAGATCCGCACCTGGCCGCCCTCGAGGTTCGTGTCGTCGGCGTCGGTCACCGTCAGCGCGCCGTCGACCGCCGTCGCCGGGTCGCCCTCGCTGTACGCGGTCGAGCCGGCGCTCGTGGTCACCACCGGCGCGTCGTTGGCGCCGCTCAGGTCGATCTGGCGCGTGGCCACGTTGCCCGCGGCCCCACCGCCGTCCGTCGCCTGGAACGAGACCGTCTTGCTCCCCGACGGGTCGTCCGCGGAGTTCGTGTACTTGACCGCGCGCAGCGCCGCCTGGTAGTTGGCCACCGTCGTCGTCCCGGTCAGCGTCAGCACGCCGGTCCCCGAGTTGTACGAGCCGGTGATGCCGCTTTGGTTTACGAACGACAGCGAGTCCTGGCCCGAGTTGAAGTTCGAGCTGATCCTCACCGTCGCGCCCGAGAGATTGGTCGAGTCGGGGTCGCTCGCGGTCAGCCCGGAGTCGACCGCGACCGCGCCGTCACCCTCTGTGTACGCGAGGTGGGCGGCGGTCGTGTTCAGCGTCGGCCCGTCGTTGACGCCCGTCACCGCGATGTTCTTGGTCGCGAGGTTCGAGTCGAGGTCGCCGTCGTTGACCTTGAACTCGACCTGCTTCGGCGAGCTCGGGTCGTCGCTCGTCGTCTGGTACTTGATCGAGCGCAGCGCCGTTTCGTAGTTCGAGACCGACGACGTGCCGCTCAGCGTCAGCACCCCCGTGCCGCTGTTGTAGGAGCCCGAGATCCCGTTCTGGTCGACGAACACGAGCTCGTCGCCGGACTGGAACCCGGACGAGATCCGCACCTGGCCACCCTCGAGGTTCGTGTCGTCGGCGTCGGTCACCGTCAGCGCGCCGTCGACCGCCGTCGCCGGGTCGCCCTCGGTGTAGGCGGTGTCGCCGCTCGAGGTGGTCACGACCGGGGCGTGGTTGGCCCCCGTGATCGTGACGTCGACGGTGGCCGAGTTCGAGTCGACGTGCCCGTCGTTGGCCTTGTACTTGAACTTGTCGTGGGCGGTCTGGTTGGACCCGAGAGAGTCGAACTTGTGGTTGGGGTCGTAGGTGATCGTCCCGTCGGGATTGGCGGTGGCGTTGCCCTGGGTCCCTCCCGTGTTGACCGAGGCGACGTGCAGCGTGTCGCCGTCGGCGTCGGTGTCGTTCGCCAGGACCGCGATCGTCGTGCTGTGCGCGTTGTCGGTGGTCGCGCCGTCGTCGTTGGCCTGCGGCGGGGAGTTGGAGCGGCGGGGCTGGCCCTTGAGCACGACCCTGAACTCGAGCCTGTTGCATTTCGAGAACTTGGTGACCCAGCGCAGCGTCCCGCGCCTCTTGCCGGCGCAGAACTTGATGTCGGACGTCTGCGGGAGGCTGACGGCGGTCTGATTCGGCTGAGACGGCGGGGCGCACTCGCTCGGGTCGCTGACGAGGAAGAGCATGCCCGCCTTGGTGCGCCTGTGGGCCGGCGGCGGCAGCTTCCGGGCGGACCGCAGCGTGGAGCGCTTGCCGTGCTCCATCCGGCAGGCGTCGACCGGGGCGTCCCCCGAGAAGCGCACGAGCTTGCCCCGGCTCGAGGGGCACTTGGACGCCTTGCTGACGTATTGGAGCTTGCCGTCGCCCTTCTCCGCGCAGGCGAGCGTCATCACGCGCGGGCTCTTGCCGGCGCTGGCCACGACCGCGACGGAAACCGCTATCAGCAGGCACGCGACAGCACCAACGACGATCCTCCACGTGGCCCGTCCGCCCAATCCAGGTCCTTTTTTCAGTGAGAGGCGGCCGGCGAGTCCAGTCACGACGGCGTGCCTGCGGACATAGAACACCCGCTAGACGCCACCGTACACACGCCGGCCGACATACGCAAGCGGACTTTTCCGGTGCGGGTCATTCCCGCTCGGAAGCGACTCGCGGCCGATAGGCGAGGCACGGCGGGACGCCGCTCACCCAAGCGTCGGGTTTTGGTCTTCTAGCCGCCGACGAGCTTCAGGACGCCCCAGGCGAGCAGCACGATCCAGCTCGCCGTCGCGACGACCGCGACCACGACGAAGGCCGCTACTCCGAGGCGCTCGGACAGGCCGGACCCGGCCCTCACGTCGGGCGTGGGATCCGACAGGGGTTGACCGGCCGTCGTCTCGCTCATCACTCGTGTTCATCGGCGCGAGAGTGACGCATCGCGAGGGCCGCGTGCGGGCGTGCGCTGGCAATCGGAGCGCTATTGGCCGGAACCTGCCCGAAACCCGTGCGTCCCGGATCACGCCTTCGCGCTCGCGCTGGCCCTCAGAGCGGATGTCCACCACCACCGCGCCGCGTCGCTGTGCACGTTCGAGTGGGCCGTGCTGGGCTCGAACCAGCGACCTCCGGCTTGTCGAGCCGGCGCTCTAGCCAACTGAGCTAACGGCCCAGAGGGGCGCGAGGATAGCTCAGGCGCCGACCGGCGCGGCGATCTCCGGGAGTGCGGCCGGAGCGTCTCCGGAGAGCTTGCCCTTGGCTCGCATCGTGATCTCGAACGTCTCGCGGCTGGAGTGGGCGGGCGACCAGCCGGTGGCCGCCTTCAGCTTGTCCGTCGAGACGACCCACGGGTGCACGATGAAGTGCAGGTTGCCGGCCGGTGACTCGGCCGCGCGCAGCCTCCACATCAGGCCGACGAAGCGCCGGAACGCGCGCAGCGGCACGCGCCGGCGCGGCATGCCCACCAGCTCGGCGCACTCGCGCCAGGTCATCGTGCCGTCGCCGGCCAGGTTGTACGCGCCGCCGTGGCCACCCTCGAGCAGACGCGTCAGCGCGTCCACGACGTCGTCCTCGTGCACGAACTGGACGGGCTGGTCGACGCCGCCGAAGTCGGCGAAGAACGGCTGCTTGAGCCAGGTGCGGACAATGTAGTTGTCCACGTTGGGGCCGAAGACGATGCACGGCCGGACGATCGTCATTGTGCGGTCCGGGTGACGGGCGGCCCAGAGCTGGCACAGCCGGTCGCACTCGGTCTTGTCCCGCGCGTACTCGAAGTCGGGGACGCCCCGGACCGGCCAGTCCTCGTCGATCGGCACCGGGTTGTCCGCGAACGCGCCGTACGCGGTGGCCGATGATGTGACGAGCACCTGCTGGACGTCCGCCGCGGACGCGGCCTCCAGCACGTTGTGCGTGCCGCCCACGTCGATCTCGTACATCGCGTTCTCGTCATGCATCGGGTTGACGATGAAGGCGAGGTGGACCAGGGCGTCCGGGCGCTCGCGTGCCAGCAGCTCGCGGCAGGCGGCGGCGTCGCGCACGTCGAGGCGCTCGAACTCGACCTTCGGGCGGAAGGCGCGCGGCGCGCGTATGTCCGCCACCACCACGCGCTCGGTTTCGTCGCGCTCGACCAGCCGCTCGATCAGCCGGCTGCCGATGTAGCCGGAGCCCCCGGTCACCACATAGCGCATCGCGGCGGATCCTACCGGCCACTAGCATCCGAAACGGAGGAGGGGCCCCGCAGGGCCCCTTGGATCGCTCCGCATACGCAGGCTCGCGAGGGGTCGAGCCCGACTGCATGTCTTCCCGGGGCTACGCGGTCGTGCCGCCGCCCTCAGCGCCGCCCTCGTCCTTCGCCTTCGACTTCTGCGAGACGCACTTGCCGAAGGCGTTCTTCCTGTTCGCGTTGGTGCCGTACTTCTGCGCGAACGCCTGCGAGTCCTGAGCACGCTCGGCCTTGCACTCCTTGGCCGCGTCGACGTCGTTCTGGTCGGTCTCGTCCGCGGCCGCCTTGAGCTCGTGCGCCCTCTTCGACACGCACTTGCCGTAGGCGTTCTTGCCGTCCTTGTTGGTGCCGTACTTCGCCGCGAAGGCGGCGGGGTCGGCGGCCCGCTCGGCCTTGCACTGCTTGGCCGCGTTCTCGTGCGCCGCCTTCTCCTGCTTCTGGTCCTTCCTGGCGTTCTTCGACACGCACTTGCCGAAGGCGTTCTTCTTGCCGCCGAACATCGCGGCGAAGTTGGCCTTGCCGGAGGCCTCGCGGAGCGCCTTGCAGTACTTGGCCGCGTTCTTGGAGTTCTGCTGCGACGGCTCGTCGGCGACAGCCGGCACAGCCAGCGCCGCGGTGGCCGCCAGCGCGGTGAAGATCGTGATGAGTTTCCGTGTCATGCGTCCTGCCCTCCCAATGGGGTCGCGTTTCATCTACATCAACGCGTCTGGTGGTCTGAAGTTGGGCCGTCTGGACGATTGTCCTACGGGTCGGTTCGCGCGATCGGGGGAACCCCGTCGCGCCGCATCAGAACGACGGAAACCGCCGCGACCCAGAGCAGGCCGGCCAGCAGCGGGAGGAGCGTGAACGCGCCACCGGCCGCGAACGCCCCGCTCTTGGCGAACAGGGCGATGCCGCCCAGGACCTGGAGCACGGCGGTGACGCTGCCGCTCCAGTAGGCCCACGGCGGCAGGGCACCGCTGCGCGCCCCCGAGCAGGACGCGGCCGCGAAGAAGGCGGCGAACCCGAACCCTCCCAGGGCGATGACCGCCCCGCCGGCGTCGAAGAAGGCGCGGACCAGATCCGCGTCGGCGCCGGAGCCCGCGACGTCGAAGGCCAGTCCGTTGAAGATGCCGGCGCCGGCGAGGACCAGGGCGATGCCGGCCACGCCGCCGCCGAACGCCGCGCTCGAGAGGCGGCCCTCGCCGCCCTCGGCCGCCCGCAGGTAGCTGCGGAAGCTGCCCGCGAACCACAGGAACAGGATCGCGCTCAGCCCCAGCACGAAGCTGCCGGCCAGCAGGGCGCCGTCGTGGTCGGAGAAGAAGGCCGCGAGATCGGCCGGCGAGTCGTCCGCCTTCGGCGGCGCGCCGGGCAGCAGGAACCCCACGACGGCCAGGATCGCGAACCCGATACCCGTGGCGGCGTCGAAGCGCCTCCCCTTCGCATCGGCTACGGACATGCCTCTCCCTCCTCGATTCGCTCCGTGCGGATGGTGGCCGACCGGTCGGACGAGTCCAGTCCGGCCAGGACGCCGGGCACGAACACCATGACGAGCGGGACCAGGAGGAGGCGGGACTCCGCCAGCACTCCGCTGAAGACGTGGATGAGGAGCCAGGCGGGCACGATGGCCAGCCCGAACGCCCTCAGCGCCGGCGGCCAGCTCCTCCATGCGGCCACGGCCAGCAGCGGCAGGATGTTGACGGTCCGGAACAGGTTGTCCCAGGTCAGGCCGCGGCCGACGTTGTACTCGAAGATCTCGAAGCCGGGATGGCGGCCGTTGCCCAGGATCAGGTCGGCCGGCCCGACCGCCAGCCGGACGATCCCGTAGGTGGCCGCGAAGGCCGCGAGCGCCGTCAGGCCCAGCCTCAGCGCCCGCCGGCCCTCGGGCGTGCGGCGACCGATCCAGAGGGCGTGCGCGACCAGCATCACCGGGATCAGCCCGGAGGTCTCCCGGTTCACCGCCGCCAGGACCGCCAGCGGCACGATCCAGGCGTAGCGGCGGTCCAGGATCAGCAGGGCGGCGGCCAGGTAGAAGACGACGTCGCCGTATGTGTTGAACGCGAGCCCGGCGTGGAGGAGCGACTGCGTCATGGCCCATGCCACGAGCCCGAGGCCCAGCGCGGCGGCCGCTCGAGTGGCGCCCAGGCGGCGGTAGTAGAGCCACGCCAGCACGAAGATCAGCGTGTTCTGGAGCACGCGGAAGGTGAGGAAACCGGCCACGCCGGGCTGGTCGAAGCCGACCGCCCGCGCCAGCCTCAGGAAGCCCTCGGCGCCCCAGTCCGACAGCAGCCGGAAGCGCCACGGGTCGCCCACCACGCCGTCGAGCACGGCGCGGTGCGCCGCCAGCACGTCGTGCTCGATGTAGGCGCGCGGCGAGGCGCCCAGCGACAGGTCGAGCAGGCCGCGGTACTCGACGTAGACGGTCGCCAGGCTGAGGCCGAGCGCGAGCGCGGCGACGAGCACGGCCGGTTTCGGGATCTGCCGCACGGCGAAGAGGCGCCGACCGGAATCGAACCGGTGTGAACGGCTTTGCAGGCCGCTGCGTAACCACTCCGCCACGGCGCCGTGGGGCGTCAGAGCCTAGCGCCGGACCCCGGCGGCAATGGGACCCGGGGAGCGCCCGCGCGGGCGCTCAAGCCCGGCGCCGGAGGTGCCGAAGCCAGGGGTATACTCGCGCTTCCCGCGGATGTAGCTCAGCTGGCTAGAGCGTCGCCTTGCCATGGCGAAGGTCGTGGGTTCGAATCCCATCATCCGCTCTTCAGACGGCCCGCCCCGCGGCGGGCCGTCGCCCTTCTCAGGCGCCGCCCGTCCTGCGGTCCAGCTCCTCGTTGACCAGCTCGTCCGCGCGTACGTTGTGCTCGCGGCGCACGTTGCGCACCGACCAGCGGTCGAAGGCCCGCAGGGCCTCCACGGTCTCGAGGAACAGCGGCTTCAGCCCGGCGTTCTTGACCTTGTACTGGCCTCCGATCTGACGGGCGACCAGCTCGGAGTCGTTCACCACCTCGACCTGGCGGGCGCCCAGCTCGCGCGCCAGCTCCAGCCCGAGCAGGACAGCGCGGTACTCCGCCACGTTGTTGGTGGTGGCGCCGATGAAGCGGCTGGCCTCCGCGAGCGCCTCGCCGGCCGGCGAGGTGGCCACGGCCGCCACGGCGGCCGGGCCGGGATTGCCGCGCGCGCCCCCGTCGACGTGCACGACGACGCTGTCGGGCGAGCCGGCCAGCGGGCTAGTCGCCGGCGTACGTGGGCGGGAAGGTGCCCGGCATGCGGCGGTGGCGGCGGTCGCGTATCTCCCGGCGCTCGTCCGGTCCGGTGTTGCCCTGGGCCTTGCGGCGGTCCGGGCCCTCGCGGCGGTCGATGATGACCTTGACGTTGGGGTCGTCCCGGTAGTGCTCGGACAGGCGGTCGTACAGCTCGTCGGCCAGCGCCTGCGGGATCACGCAGTAGATCATCGCTCCGAGCCTACCCCGAGAGCGAGCCGCCCGTCCGCCGCGGCTGCCGCGTTCCACTCGCGCGCCCAGGCCTCGAGCTCGTCCAGCTCCTCCCCCTTGCCGACCAGGATCACCGGCTCGTGCTCGTCGCCGAGGTCCACCCGGTAGTGGTACCAGGACAGCTCCCACGCGACCACGACGGCCACCTCGCTCGGCGCGGCGACGGCGGCGGTGGCGCTGACCCACGGCTCGCCGAGGCTGCGCGCGATGCCCGCGATCGTGCGCGGGTGCTCGGAGGCGTTGAAGACCTCGAGAGCGCGCTCGACCTTGGCCTGCGCGTTGGTGGGCACCGCGCGCACGTGGCGCGGGTCCTTGGGCCGCGACGGCGGGCGCCCGTGCGCGCTGTCAGCGGCGGTCTCCGCCGGCTCGGCCGCGGCGGGGGCGGCCGGGTCGGGGACGTGCGCGCCGGCCGGCCCGGGCCCGTCCGGCCCCGCGGGAGCCGCCGGGCGGTCCGGCTCCGCCTGCGCCTCCGGGAAGGCCGGGACGTGGTCGCGCCGGCGCCGCAGCCGCGACAGGAGAGAGCGGCGGGGCTCGTGGCGCCGGCCGCCCGTGGGCAGCTCGTCGTGGGCCGACTCGCGGATCCAGCCCTCGGCGTAGGCGCGGTCGGTGCACAGCTCGCAGACCAGCATCCGCTGGCCGCCGGGCGCCAGGTACGGCTCGGCCCGCTCGCCCTTCAGCATCGTGCGCCCGCATACGTCGCAGACGATCTCCTCGAGCGCGGGCCGCACCTCCTTGTTCATCCGGGCGATGCTACCGCCGGGTCTGGCCGGCTCAGGGGCTGCGGACCGGCTCTACGCCTTGACGGCCTCCGCGTCCGCCTGGGCCGAGGCGACCACCTTCTGGGCCAGGTGGGACGGCAGCTCCTCGTAGCGGGCGAACTCCATCGTGTAGTCGCCCTGCCCGCCGGTGATCGAGCGCAGGTCCGGCGCGTAGCTCAGCACCTCGGCCATCGGCACCTCGGCCTTCACCTCGGTCATCGACCCCTTGGGCTCCATACCCAGCGGGCGGCCGCGACGGCCGTTCAGGTCGCCGATCACGTCGCCGACCGACGCCTCGGGGACTGACACGGTCAGCGTCATGATCGGTTCGAGCAGCGTCGGGTTGGCCTGCTCGGCGGCCTGCTTGAAGGCCATCGAGCCCGCGATCTTGAACGCCATCTCCGACGAGTCCACGGTGTGGTACGAGCCGTCGTACAGCCGCACCCGCAGGTCCTTGAGCGGGTAGCC
Organism: Thermoleophilaceae bacterium; assembly: GCA_036389105.1. GTDB lineage: Bacteria > Actinomycetota > Thermoleophilia > Solirubrobacterales > Thermoleophilaceae > AC-37. Next base: position 4,250 of record DASVQK010000152.1, on the reverse strand, counting down.
CGCCACCACTCCGGCCGCCATCGCCTCGCGGATCCCCTTCTCGACGGCCGGGATGAAACCGGACGGGATCACGCCGCCCTTGATCGCGTTCACGAACTCGAACCCCTCCCCGTGCGGCAGCGGCTCGATCTCGATGTGGCAGTCGCCGAACTGGCCGCGCCCACCGGTCTGCTTCTTGTAGCGCCCCTGGGCCTTGGCCTTGCCCTTGATCGTCTCCAGGTAGGGGACCCGCGGCGGCTTCAGGTTGACCTCGGCGCCGAAGCGCTCCTTCATCCGGTCCACGATGACCTCCACGTGCACCTGGGACAGCCCGGCCACGATCTGCTCGCCGGTCTGCTCGTCGCGGTGCAGGTCGATCGTCGGGTCCTCCTCCTGGAGGCGGCGGAGCGCCGTGAACACCTTGTCCTCGTCGCCCTTCGTCTTCGGCTCCATCGCGAAGGCCATGACCGGCGCGGGCATCGGCGGCATCTTCAGCGCGTAGTCGCCGTCGCTCGAGGCCAGCACGTCGCCGGCGTGCGTCTCCTTGAGCTTGGCGACGGCGCCGATGTCGCCCGGACCGAACTCGTCCGCCTGCCCCATGTCCTTGCCCTGCGGCACCAGCAGCTGGCCGATCCGCTCCTTCGCGTGCGCCCGGCAGTTGACGGCCTGCGAGTCGTGCTTGAAGGTGCCCTGGTAGACGCGGAAGAGGTTGATCCTGCCGGCGAACGGGTCGGCCAGCGTCTTGAACACGAACGCCACGGCGGGCTTCTCGGGGTCCGGCTCGAGCGTCTGGTCGCCGGCCTCCACGGCGCCCTTCATCACGGGCGACGGCAGGTCCTCCACGATCGCGTCCAGCAGGCGGTTGGTGGCCAGGTTCTTGGTCGCGACGCCGCAGGTGACCGGGAACAGGTGCCCCTCGGTCACGCCGCGCTTGAGCGTGGTGACCAGCTCGTCGTGGGAGATCTCCTCGCCCTCCAGGTAGCGCTCCATCAGCTCGTCGGAGTTCTCCGCCACCTCGTCCATCAGCTTCTCGCGGTACTCCTCGGCCTGGGCCTGGAGCTCGTCCGGGATCGGGATCTCGCTGCAGCTCTCGCGCTCGGAGCCGTCGTAGGTGAAGGCCTTCATGTCGATCAGGTCGATGACCCCGGACACCTCGTGCTCGGAGCCGATCGGTATCTCGGTGGCCACCACGTGCGGGCCGAAGGCGCCCTTGAGCGACTCGAGCGAGCGGAAGAAGTCGGCGCGCTCGCGGTCGAGCATGTTGATGAACACGAGCCGGGCCAGGCCCAGCTCCTTCGCCCGCTGCCAGAGCCGGTCGGTGTTCACCTCCACGCCCATCACCGCGTTGACCACGAAGACGGCCCCCTCGCACACGCGCAGCGCGGCCATGGCGTCGGCCACGAAGCTGGGCTCGCCGGGCGTGTCGATCAGGTTGATCTTGCGGCCCTGCCAGCTGAACGAGGCGAGGCTCGAGGAGATCGACATCTCGCGCGACTTCTCGTCGGGCGCCGCGTCCGAGACCGTCGTGCCGTCGGCCACCGAGCCAAGGCGGTTGACCGCTCCCGCCTGGAACAGGATCGCCTCGTTGAGCGAGGTCTTCCCGCTGCCTCGGTGGCCCACAAGGGCCACGTTGCGGATCTTGTCGGCCTCCTGACGCGGCATGCGCGCTCTCCTCTCCTCTGGGAGGTGCGCACGATAACCCGCGGAGGGGGAGGTGGCTAGTCGGAGTCGCCCTGGAGCGCCGACTTGAGTCTGAGGACGGCCTTGGTGTGGAGCTGGGAGACGCGCGACTCCGTCACGCCGAGCACCTCGCCGATCTCGCGCAGGGTCAGGTTCTCGTAGTAGTAGAGCGCCACGACGAGCTTCTCGCGCTCGGGCAGGCGGGCGATGGCGTCGGCCAGCCGGTCCTTGGTCTCCGTGACGTCCATCGCGTGCGCGGGGTCGACCGCGTCCGGGTCCTGGATCGTGTCGAGCAGGGAGACCTGGTCGCCCGACGCGTCCGACAGCGTCCACAGCTCGTCCAGCGCCACGACCGACGAGTTGGAGATGCGCGTGAGGGCGTCGTGGAACTCCTCGACCGTCATCTCGAGCTCCTCCGCCACCTCGGCGTCGGTGGGCGCGCGGTGGAGCTGGTGCTCGAGCTTGGCGTTGGCCTTCTCGATCGCGCGGGCCTTGGCGCGCACGGACCGCGGCACCCAGTCGAGCGAGCGCAGCTCGTCGATGATCGACCCCTTGATGCGGGTCATGGCGAAGGTCTCGAACTTGATCTCGCGGCTGAGGTCGAAGCGCTCGATGGCCGAGATCAGCCCGAGCAGGCCGTACGAGATGAGGTCGGCCTCCTCGACGTGGGCGGGCAGGCCCGTGGACATGCGCCCGGCGACGTACTTGACCAGCGGCGAGAACGCCAGCACTAGCTGCTCGCGCGCGCGCGCGTCACCCGTCTCCTTGTAGCGGCGCCACAGCTCCTTGAGCTCGACGGCCTTGACATTGGTTTCGATCGCCATGATGTCCCTGCCTAAGCGCGTGGATGCGCCTTCGAGTACACCTTCCGGAGGCGCCCCGACTCTACCCGAGTGTACGTCTGGGTCGTGCTTATGCTCGAGTGGCCCAGCAGCTCCTGGATCGCGCGCAGGTCGGCGCCGCCCTCGAGCAGGTGGGTGGCGAACGAGTGGCGCAGCGTGTGCGGCGACACCCCGGCCCCCGAGGCCGCCCGCCGAGTGGACAGCCTGAGGCGCCGGCGCACGTCCGACGTGGAGAGCCTGCGCCCGCGGCGCGACAGGAACAGGGCCTGCTCCACCAGCCCGCCGGGCCCACCACCGTCAGCGGCCGCCAGCGCCGGCCGGGCGCCCGCCAGGTAGGCGTCGATCGCCCTCCAGGCGGGCTCACCCGCCGGCACGATCCGGGTGCGGCCGCCCTTGCCGGTCACGCGCAGCTCCTCGGCGTCGGGGTCGACGTCCGGCACGTCCAGGTTCACGATCTCCTCCGCGCGGAGCCCGGCGGCGTACGCCAGCTCGAACATTGCGCGGTCGCGGAGCTGGAGCGGCTCGCCCGCCCCGGCCGGGATCGAGTCGAGCAGGGCGCCCACCTCGTCGGCGCGCAGCACGCGCGGCAGGTAGGAGTCGCGCTTGGGGGTCGCCACCAGGTCCGCCGGGTTGGCCTCGAGCGCGCCGCGCTCCACCAGGTGGCGGTAGAAGGAGCGGATCGACGCCAGCTTGCGGGCGATCGTGGACCGCGACATCCCGCGCTCCGACAGCACTCCGGCGAAGCGGCGCAGCAGGCGCGCGTCGATCGAGCGGGGCTCGACCCCCTGGCGCCCGGCCCAGTCGGCCAGCTGCTGGAGGTCGGCGCCGTAGGCGCGTCGCGTCTTCTCGGCCATCCCGCGCGCGTGCAGCGACGCGTCGAAGGTCGCGAGGTCGGCGCCCCACGCCGACGGCCGCTTACCCTGATCTGTCGTGGAGGTGTTCTTCATCGACGTTCAGGAAGGGCGCGTGGCCACCCGGCGGCAGCTGGCAGACGCCGGCCTGGTGGACGTCGAGACGGACCTGCCGGTCGCGCCGTGGCACCCCATCCAGGGGCCCAGCGACGCCTCGACCATGTGGTACGCGGTGATGCGCAAGCGCACGCGGGGGATCTTCATCGGCATGCTCTGCATTCGACACACCGGCCGGCAGGCCTCTCTGGAGGGCGAGGGCTGGGAGGAGGTCCCGATCGACGAGATCGGCGCGGCTAGTGGATGAAGATCTTGGAGCCGTACGGCGTCTTGTCGAACAGCTCGATCACGTCCGGGATCGCCATGCGGATGCAGCCGTGCGAGGCGGCGCTGCCCAGCGACCCGATCTGGTCCGTGCCGTGGATGCCGGCTCCGCCCGTGATGCCGATCCAGCGCGCCTTGAGCGGATCGGCCGGGCCGGGCGGGATAACGCGCCCGGCCAGCTCGCCGGCCCAGGCGCTGTTCGGCACGTGCCATGAGGGGTTGATCTGCTTGTCGACGACCGGGTACTCGCCGGCCGGGGTCTCGAGGCCCTGCTGGCCCACGGCGATCGTGTAGGTCTTGACCTTCTTGAGGCGCTTGTACAGCGTCAGTGAGAACCCGCCCCGGTTGATCGCGATGATCGTGGGGTACTTCTTGGCGAGCTCCCGGGTGGAGACCTTCGGCCTGGTGGTGGTGGTCGGCACCGGGACCCGGCGGTCGGAGGTCGGCTGAGCCAGGTTGGCCGCCACCGCCTCGGCGAGGGCCGCCTTCTGCACGGTCCGGCCGTTCCTGGCCTTCA
>DASVQK010000151.1:0-11126 GCA_036389105.1 Thermoleophilaceae bacterium | reverse complement strand
CTTCAGGTCGTCGCCGAGCTCGGCGCAGACCGCGTCGAACGCCTCGGCGAAGGCTGGGTACGCGTCGTAGAGCTCGCGCCCCATGCCGACGCGCTGCGCGCCCTGGCCGGTGAACATGAACGCCGTCTTGCCGCCCGCCGGTGTGCCCTCGACGACGCCGGACCCCGGCTCGCCGCGCGCGAGCGCCTCGAGCCCGGCCAGCAGCTCCTCGCGCGAGGAGCCGACGACCGCTGCGCGCCGATCGAGCGCCGCGCGCGCGGTCGCGAGCGTGAACGCGACGTCGAGCAGCTCCAGCTCGGGGTCCGCCTCCACATGAGCGCGCAGCCGCTCCGCCTGCTCCCGCAGCGCCGCCTCGCTCTTCGCCGACACGAGCCACGGCACGGTTTCGACCGCGCTGTCCTGCCCAGCGGTTGCTATGGACCCCTTAGGCAGGACGGCGGCGTCGGCGGGCGGCTCCTCCTCCCGCGGCGCCTCTTCCAGGATCAGGTGCGCGTTCGTGCCGCTGATGCCGAACGACGACACCCCGGCTCGGCGGGGGCGCTCGCCTTCTGGCCACGGGACCGGCTCGGTGAGCAGCTCGACCGCGCCCGCGGTCCAGTCGACGTGCGGGGAGGGCTTCTCGGCGTGCAGCGTCGGCGGCAGCACGCCGTTGCGCAGGGCCATCACCATCTTGATCACGCCGCCCACGCCCGCCGCCGCGGAGGTGTGGCCGATGTTCGACTTGATCGAGCCCAGGCGCAGCGGCCCGTTGGAGCGCTCCTGCCCGTAGGTCTCGAGCAGCGCCTGCGCCTCGATCGGGTCGCCCAGCGTCGTGCCGGTGCCGTGCGCCTCCACGGCGTCGACGCCGCCAGGCGACAGGTCGGCGCTGGCCAGCGCGGCGCGGATCACGCGCTCCTGCGAGGGTCCGTTAGGCGCCGTCAGGCCGTTGCTCGCGCCGTCCTGGTTGGTCGCGCTGCCGCGCACGACGGCAAGCACGCGGTGGCCGTTCTTGCGGGCGTCCGACAGCCGCTCGAGCACCACGATTCCCGCCCCGTCGGAGAAGCCCGTCCCGTTCGCGCCTGCCGAGAACGACTTGCAGCGCCCGTCCGGCGCCAGGCCGCGCTGGCGCGCGAACTCGACGAGCAAGAAGGGGCTCGACATCACGGTCACGCCCCCGCCCAGCGCGAGCGAGCAGTCGCCGCGGCGCAGCGCCTGGCATGCCAGGTCCAGCGCCACGAGCGACGACGAGCACGCCGTGTCGATCGACACCGCGGGCCCCTCCAGGCCCAGCGTGTACGCGATCCGTCCCGAGACGACGCTCGTGGTGTTGCCGGTCAGCCGGTAGCCCTCGGCCTCCGCGGAGACCCGCGCGTGGTAGTCGGATGCGCCCGCGCCCGCAAACACGCCGGTGCTGCTGCCGCGCAGGGACGTCGGGTCGATCCCCGCGTCCTCCAGCGCCTGCCAGGCGACCTCAAGCAGCACCCGCTGCTGCGGGTCCATGCCGATCGCCTCGCGCGGCGTGATGCCGAAGAAGCCCGCGTCGAAGTCCGCCGCGTCGTGGAGGAACCCGCCCTCGCGCGTGTAGACCGTGCCCAGGTGGTCGGGGTCCGGGTCGTAGAGGCGGTCGAGGTCCCAGCCGCGATCGGTCGGGAACTCCGAGATCGCATCCGTGCCGGACGCCACCAGCTCCCACAGCTCCCGCGGCGACCCCACCCCGCCGGGGTAGCGGCAGCCCATCCCGACGATCGCGATCGGCTCGCTCGACCTGGCCAGCAGGCGCTGGTTCTCCTGCCGGAGCTTCTCCCTGTCCTTCAGCGAGGCCCGTAGTGCCTTGACTACGTCTTCGTGTGACGTCGTCACGAGTCCTCCTCCGCTTCGGGATCGGAGTCGGCGCCGTCGAACGTCATGCGCACGAGATCCTCCGCGTCCATCTCGTCGAACGCGGACTCGTCCTCGTCTGCCGGCGCCTCGCCGTCGGTCGGCACGTCGTCGTTCGTTCCGGCCAGCCGGACCAGCTGATCGAATAGCCCCGCCTCACGCAGGCGCTCGAGCGGGATCGACGCCAGCGCCTTCCGGACCTCGTCCTCGCCCGGCGCGCCGTTGGTGGGGGCGACGGTTGCCGTCCGCGGCGACGCCTTCTTGAGCAGGTAGCCCGCGACCGCGGTGGGGCTCGGGTAGTCGAAGATCAGCGTCGACGGCAAGCGCATGCCGGTCGTCTGGGCCAGCCGGTTGCGGAACTCGACCGCGCCCAGGGAGTCGAAGCCCAGGTCCTTGAACGCGCGCTCGGGGTCCACCGAATTGGCCGAGCCGTGCCCGAGCACCACCGCCGCCTGGTTGAGCACCACCTCGAGCACGACCCCCTCGCGCTCGGCCTCGGGCACGCCGGCCAGCTGCTGCTCCAGGGAGCCGCGGGCGTCGCGCTCGCGCCGGGCCGGGGCGCGCACCAAGCCGCGCATCACCGCGGGCAGCGTTCCCGCCTGGGCGCGCGAGCGCAGGACCGCCAAGTCGAGCCGCGTCGGCACCACGAGCGCGTCCGCCGCTCCGCGCGCGGTGTCGAACAGCTCCAGCTCGTCGCTCAGCGCCACGATGCCGAGTCGCGCCAAGCGCTCGACGTCCGCCTCGTCCAGGCTTCCCGCCATGCCGCTCGCGTTGCTCCACAGCCCCCACGCCATCGATTTTGCCGCCAGGCCCTGCGCCCTGCGCCGGTGCGCCAGCGCGTCCAGGAAGACGTTGGCCGCGGCGTAGTTCCCCTGGCCGGGCGCGCCGATCGTGCCCGAGTCGGAGGAGAACAGCACGAACTCGGCCAGGTCCATCCCCTCGGTCAGCTCGTGCAGGGACAGCCCGGCGTCGACCTTGGGCAGCATCACGCGATCCACCTGCTTGGCCGTGAGGGACTCGATCACCCCGTCGTCGAGCACGCCCGCGGTGTGGAACACGGCGGTGAGCGGATGCTCCTCCGGGATCGAGCCGAGCAGCTTCGACAGCTGCTCCCGATCCGCGACGTCGCATGCCATCACACTCGCCTCCGCGCCCAGCTCGCCGAGCTCGGCGGCCAGTTCGGCCGCCCCCTCCGCCTTCGGGCCGCGGCGGCTCACGAGCAGGAGCCGCCGCGCGCCATCCTCGGTCACGAGGTGGCGGGCCACGAGGGCGCCCAGTCCGCCGGTGCCGCCGGTGATCAGCACCGTGCCGTTCGGGTCGAGCAGCCGCGGCACGGTCAGCACGACCTTGCCCACGTGCTTCGCCTCCCTGAGATGGCGGAAGGCCTCGATGCCGCGGCGCACGTCCCACGTCTGGATCGGGGGGCACCCGAGCTCGCCTCTCTCGAACAGCTCGAGCAGCTCGGCGAGCATGTCGGTGATGCGCTCGGGCCCCGCCTCGAGCAGGTCGAACGCGCGGTAGCGGACGCCCGGGTGCGTGGCGCCCACCTCGTCGGCGTCGCGGATGTCGGTCTTGCCCATCTCGATGAAGCGGCCGCCGCGCGGCAGGAGCTCGAGGGTTGCGTCGACGAACTCTCGCGCAAGCGCGTCGAGCACCACGTCCATTCCGGCGCCATCGGTCGCGGCGAGGAACCGCTCCCTGAAGTCGAGGTCGCGCGAGGAGCCGATGTGGTGGTCGTCGATGCCCAGCTCCCGGAGGGCGTCCCACTTGTCGGGGCTCGCCGTCGCGTAGACCTCGGCGCCGATGTGGCGGGCGATCTGGATCGCGGCCATCCCGACGCCGCCCGCGCCGGCGTGGACGAGCACCTTCTCGCCCGACCTGAGCTCGGCCAGGTCGACCAGCCCGTAGTAGGCGGTCAGGAACACGAGCGGCACCGCGGCCGCCTGCACGAACGACCAGTCCGCGGGCATCCTCGCCACCAGGCGGCGGTCGGTCACGGCGACCGGTCCGAACGCGTCTCCCATCAGCCCCATCACGCGGTCCCCGAGCGCCAGGTCGCTCACTCCGTCGCCAACCTCGAGCACCAGGCCGGCGCCCTCGCTGCCGATCGGGTCCTCGCCCGGATAGTGGCCGAGCGCGATCAGCACGTCGCGGAAGTTGAGGCCGGCGGCCCGCACGGCCACGCGGATCTCGTCGGGGCCGAGAGCCGCCTTCCCGCGGGTGCTCTCGATCAGCGCCAGGTCCTCCAGCGTCCCCTTCCGCTCCGCGCCCAGCCGCCACGCCCGCTCGCCCGCTGGCGGCAGCAGCGTGTCCGCCTCCGCGAGCGGCGCCAGGCGCAGCGCGTACGTCGAGTCGCCGCGCAGGGCCAGCTGCGGCTCGTCGGCGGCCAGCAGCACCGGCCATGCGATCTCGCCGCCGCGGGCGGCGTCGTCCACGTCGACGAGGAGGAAGCGGCCCGGGTTCTCCGACTGGGCGCTTCGCACCAGCCCCCACACGGCCGCGCCCGGCAGGTCCGGCAACTCGTCCTCCGCCACGCCCATCGCGCCGCGCGTGACGAAGACCAGACGCGACTCGGCGAGCCGCTCGTCCGCCAGCCAGGCCTGGAGCAGGTCCAGGGCGCGCTGCACGGCCTCGCGCGTTGCCGCAGGGATGTCGTCGCCGCGGCTGTCCGTCCGCGTGGCGACGAGCACGGCGTCGGGCGCCGGCGCGCCCGACTCGATCGCCGCGCCGAGGGCGGCGATGTCCGCGTAGCGATCCTCGACGTCGAAAGCGTGCAGGTCGCCGAGCGCCGCCAGGCGGTCCAGATGGCCGTTGGTGGACGGCGGCGAGACCTCGACCCAGTCGTGCCGGTAGAGCGGAGCGTGGGCCCCCGGCCTGCGGCTCCTCAGCTGGCTCGGATCCACCGGCCGCGTGGCCAGCGACCTCACCGACAGCACCGGCGCGCCCGTGCTGTCGGCGGCGACGATGCTCAGCGCGTCCTCGCCGGCCAGGACGACCCGTACGCGCAGCGAGGGCGCCCCCGAGCGGTGCAGCCGCACGCCCTCCCAGGAGAACGGCAGCGGCAACTTGTCCGGCTCGAGCCGCTTGTCGACGAGCCCGACGTGCAGGATCGAGTCGAAGAGCGCCGGGTGGACGCCGAAGCGCGCGGCCTCGTCGGTCTGCGCGTCCTCGAGGCCGATCTCGGCGAATAGCTCGTCGCCCCGCCGCCAGGCCGCGCTCACGCCCTGGAACGCCGGCCCGTAGTCGAAGCCCACCTCGGCCAAGCGGTCGTAGAGGAACTCCACCTCGATCGGCTCGGCGCCCTCCGGAGGCCATGCTCCCATCGGCTGGTCGCCGTCGTCGTCGCCGTCGACGTCCGCGGGCGCGATCGCGCCGCTGGCGTGACGGGTCCAGGGCCGCGGCGCCGCGGCGTCCTCGCCGGCCTCGTCCGGTCGCGAGTGGACGGCCACGCGGCGGCGGCCGGACTCGTCGGACTCCTCGACGGTCACCTGGAGCTGGACCGCGCCGGCGTCGGGGAGCACGAGCGGCGCTTCGAGCGTGAGCTCCTCGAGCGTCTCGCAGCCCGACTCGCGGCCGGCGGCCAGCGCGAGCTCGACGAACGCCGTGCCGGGCAGGAGCACCGTGTCCAGCACGACGTGGTCGGCCAGCCACGGGTCGGTGGCGAGCGAGAGGCGGCCTGTGAACAGCCAGCCCTCGGCGCCGGCGAGCGGGACCGAGGCGCCGAGCAGCGGGTGCTCCGACGCGCCCAGTCCGGCGGCGCCCAGGTCGGATGCGCCGGCGCCTGCGCTCAGCCAGAAGCGCTCGCGCTGGAAGGCATAGGTGGGCAGCTTGACCCGGCGGCCGTTCTTGAGCACGGTGGCCCAGTCGATGTGCGCGCCGTGCACGTGGGCCTCGGCGAGGAAGCCGGTCAGGGCTTCGGTGTCGGGGCGGTCCTTGCGGAGGGTCGGGACGAGCAGGGCGTCCGCCTCGATGGTCTGGGCGGCCATGGCGGAGAGGACGCCGTCGGGGCCGAGCTCGAGGTAGCGCGTTACGCCTTGGGTTTCCAGGTGGCGGATGCCGTCGGCGAAGCGGACGGGCTCGCGCACGTGGCGGACCCAGTAGTCGGGCGAGGCAATCTCGTCGGCAAGTTCTCCGGTCAGGTTCGAGACGATCGGGATCCGCGGCGGCTCGTACTCGAGGCTCGCCGCCAGCTCGCGGAACTCGTCGAGCATCGGCTCCATCAGCTGCGAGTGGAAGGCGTGGCTGACGCGCAGCTTCGAGGTCCGGCGGTCCTTCGACTCCCACTCCTTGGCCAGCTTCTCGATCGCGGTGGCGTCGCCTGAGACGACGGTCGAGCGCGGGGCGTTTACAGCGGCTATCGAGAGGCTGGGATCGAGGTTGGCTGTGACCTCCTCCTCGGTTGCCTCGATCGCGACCATCGCGCCGTCCGCGGGCAGCGCTCCCATCAGCCGCCCGCGCGCCGCGACGAGCTTGCAGGCGTCTGCGAGCGAGAGGACGCCGGCGACGTGCGCCGCCGCCAGCTCGCCGATCGAGTGGCCGATCAGGAAGTCGGGCTTGAGTCCCCAGGACTCGAGCAGGCGGTAGAGCGCGACCTCGATCGCGAACAGCGCGCTCTGCGTGTTCTCGGTCCGTGCGAGCTCCTCCTCATTGCCCGCGAACGTCAGCTCCTTGAGCCCGTCGCCGAGCTCGCCGCAGACCGCGTCGAACGCCTCGGCGAAGGCCGGGAATGCCTCGTAGAGCTCGCGCCCCATCCCCACCCGCTGCGCGCCCTGGCCGGTGAACATGAACGCCGTCTTGCCGCCCGCCGGGGCGCCCTCGACGACGCCGGCCGCCGGCTCGCCGCGCGCGAGCGCGTCGAGCCCGGCGAGCAGTGCGTCGCGATCGCTGCCCACGACGGCCGCGCGGCGATCGAGCTGCGCCCGCGCGGTCGCGAGCGTGAACGCGACGTCGAGCAGCTCCAGCTCCGCATGCGCCTCCACGTGCGCCCGGAGCCGCTCCGCCTGCTCCCGCAGCGCCGACTCGGACTTCGCCGACACGAGCCACGGCACGGTTTCGGCCGCGCTGTCCTGCCCAGTGGTTGCTATGGACCCCTTAGGCAGGACGGTGGCGTCGGCGGGGGCCTCCTCGAGGATCACGTGCGCGTTCGTCCCGCTGATGCCGAACGACGACACGGCCGCGCGCCGCGGGCGGTCGCCGGTCTCCCACGGCTCCGGCTCGGTCAGGAGCCTGATCTCGCCGGAGGACCAGTCGACGTGAGGCGACGGCTCGTCGGCGTGCAGGGTGGGCGGCAGCGTGCCGTGGCGCATCGCCATGATCATCTTGATCACGCCCCCCACGCCGGCCGCCGCCTGTGCATGCCCGATGTTCGACTTGATCGACCCGAGTCGAAGCGGGCCGTCGGCGCGCTCCTGGCCGTAGGTGGCGAGCAGGGCCTGCGCCTCGATCGGGTCGCCGAGCGTCGTGCCGGTGCCGTGGCCCTCGACGGCGTCCACATCCGCCGGCGCGAGGCCGGCGCTGGCCAGCGCGTGGCGTATGACGCGCTCCTGCGACGGCCCGTTCGGCGCCGTCATGCCGTTGCTCGTGCCGTCCTGGTTGGTGGCGCTGCCCCGGACCACGGCCAGCACGTCGTGCCCGTTTCGGCGTGCGTCCGACAGCCGCTCCAGCACCAGCAGCCCGACGCCCTCCGACCAGCCCACGCCGTCGGCGCCGGCGGCGAACGACTTGCAGCGCCCATCCGGCGAGACACCGCGCTGGCGGCTGAACTCGGTGAAGATCCGCGGCGTCGAAAGGACGGTCACTCCGCCCGCCAGCGCCAGCGAGCACTCGCCTTGACGGATGGACTGGCACGCCAGGTGCAGGGCCACCAGCGACGACGAGCACGCGGTGTCCACGGACACCGCCGGTCCCTCGAGGCCGAACGTGTACGCGACGCGCCCGGACACGACGCTCCCGGCCGAGCCGAACATCAGGTAGCCCTCGGACTCCTCGCCCTGGCGGCCGACGCCGCCCACGACGCCGTAGTCCGCGTACATCACGCCCGCGAACACGCCGGTCTCCGTGCCGCGCACGGACTCGGGGGGAATCCCGGCGTCCTCGAACGCCTCCCACGCCGCCTCGAGCAGCAGCCGCTGCTGGGGATCCATGGCCAGCGCCTCGCGCGGGCTGACGCCGAAGAAGTCGGCGTCGAAGTCGGCCGCGTCGCGGACGAAGCCGCCCTCGCGCGTATAACTGGTGCCGGGCTGGTCCGGATCCGGGTCGTAGAGGCGCTCGACGTCCCAGCCGCGGTCGTCCGGGAACTCCGAGACGGCGTCCGTGCCCGACGCGACCAGCTCCCACAGGTCATCCGGCGTGCGGACGTCGCCCGGATAGCGGCAGCTCATCCCGACGATCGCGACGGGCTCGTCCACCCGCGCCTTGCGCCGCGCCACCGCGGGCGCGGCGCGCTCCGCGCCGCCCACCTCCGAGCGCAGGAACTTCGCCACCGCGAGGGACGTCGGGTGGTCGAACACGAGCGTGGACGGCAGCCGCAGGCCGGTCACCTGGCCCAGGCGGTTGCGCAGCTCGACGGCCGCCAGCGAGTCGAAGCCCAGCTCCTTGAACGGCCGGTCCGGCCGCACAGTCTCGGACGAGTCGTGTCCCAGCACCGCCGTCACCTGGCCGCGCACCAGCTCGAGCAGAGTCGCGTCCCATTCCGACTCCGCGATACCAGCCAGCTTCCGCGCCAGCGACCCGGTCTCCCCCGCGCGGCGCGCGGGCGCGCGCACCAAGCCGCGCAGCAGCGCCGTCAGCGTTCCGGCGCTTGCGTGCTGCCGCAGGACGGCCGAGTCGAGCCGCACGGGCGCGAGCAGCGACCGCTCGCTGGCCCGTGCCGCGTCGAACAGCTGGAGGCCGTGCTCGGGCGCCAGCGGCAACATCCCGAGACGCGTCCGGATCTGATCCTCGAAGCGCTGGAGCTCGGCCTCGTCGCGGTCGGCGGTCATCCCGCTCGACTGATCCCACAGGCCCCAGGCCAGTGACGTCCCCGCCAGGCCCTGCGCGCGCCGGCGCTGAGCCAGCGCGTCCAGGAAGGCGTTCGCGGCCGCGTAGTTCCCCTGGCCCGCGCCGCCCAGCAGTGGGGCCGCGGACGAGAACAGCACGAACTCGGACAGCTCCATGCCCTCGGTCAGCTCGTGTAGGTGCACGGCCGCGTCGACCTTGGGCAGCATCACGCGCTCCACCTGCTCTGGGGTGAGCGACTCGATCGTGCCGTCGTCCATCACGCCGGCCGTGTGGATCACGCCGGTCAGCGGTCGCTCGGCCGGTATCGCGTCGAGCAGGCGCGAGAGGTCGTCCCGGTCGGTCACATCGCACGCGGCCACCTCCGCATGGCAGCCCAGCTCGGCCAGCTCCGCCGCGAGCTCGGTCGTGCCGGCCGCCCCGGGCCCCCTTCGGCTGACCAGCAGCAGGTGGGACGCGCCGTGCTCCGCCGCCAGGTGGCGTGCCACGAGAGCACCCAGGCCGCCCGTGCCGCCGGTGATCAGGACGGTCCCGCCGCTGTCGAGTGGCGCCGGCTCGCGCCGGTCCTCGCCTACGCGCGCCAGCCGCGGCGCGTATGCCGAGCCGCCGCGCAGCGCGAGCTCGGGCTCGTCGGCAGCCAGCAGCGCCGGCCACGGAATCTCTCCGCCGTCGACGTCCACCAGCAGGAAGCGACCGGGCTGCTCGGACTGGGCGCTCCGCCCCAGCCCCCACAGCGGCGCCGTGGCCAGGTCGGGCAGCTCGCCCTCGGCCACCGCCAGCGCGCCGTGCGTGACGAGCACGAGCCGGGAGTCCGCCAGCCGTTCGTCCGAGAGCCATGCCTTCAGGAGCTTGAGCGTGTCCTGCACCGCCCCGCGCGCCGTGACGGCCAAGCGAGACTCGTCGGCGGCGTTCGCGGGCGCGATCGGCGCCACGACCACGTCCGGGACGGGCGCGCCCGCCGCGATCGCGTCGCCCAGAGCGGCCGGGTCGGAGTAGCGCTCGGCGTCGATGCCCTCGACGTCGGCATCGCCCAGGAGCGCAAAGTCTTCCGTGTGGTCCCCGGCTGACGGCAGCGCGACCTCCACCCACTCGAGCTGGAACAGCGCGCCCTGTCCGTCCCGGCGCGCACCCGCCAGCTGGCGGGCCTCCACCGGCCGCGTGACCAGCGAGTCGAGCGCCAGCACAGGCGTCCCCGTCTCGTCGATCGCGTTGACGGCGATCGTCCCCTCGCTCGCCGACGCGAGCACGCGGACCCGCACCGAGGAGGCGCCCGCACTGTGCACGTGCACCCCGCTCACCGTGAAGGGCAGCGGCACCCTGCCGGGCTCCAGCCCCTCGCTGAGCGCCTCGAGCACGGGGTGGAAGGTCGCGTCCAGCAGCGCCGGGTGCACGTTGAAGCTCGCGGCCTCGGCGTGGCGGTCCTCCGGGAGGCCGATCTCGGCGAAGACCTCGTCGCCCCGCCGCCAGACCGCTCGCGCGCCCTGGAATGCCGGGCCGTAGCCGTAGCCGGCCTCGGCCAGGCGGTCGTATAGGTACTCGACGTCCACCGGCTCGGCGCCCGCGGGCGGCCAGGACTCGCCGGCGAGCTCCCCGTCCGGGTCGGCGGCGTCGGCGCCGGGCACCACCGCGCCGCTCGCGTGTCGGGTCCAGCCGGCCTCGCCCTCCGGCGCCTCGGGATCGTCCGGGCGCGAGTGGATGCCCACCGCCCGCCGGCCCGAGTCGTCGGGCTCGCCGACGGTCAGCTGGAGCTGGACGGCGTCGTCCTCCTCGGCCAGGACCAGGGGCGCCTCCAGCGTCAGCTCCTCGAGCGCGTGGCAGCCCACCTCGGCGCCCGCCGCCAGCGCGAGCTCGATGAACCCGGTGCCGGGCAGGATGACCGTGTCGAGCACCGCGTGGTCGGTCAGCCACGGTTGCGTCGCGACCGACAGCCGGCCCGTGAACAGCCACTCGTCTTCACCGGCAAGCGCGAGCGCCGCGCCCAGCAGCGGATGGTCCGACGCGCCGAGGCCGGCGGCGCTCAGGTCGCCCGCGCCGGATCCGGGCTCGAGCCAGTAGCGCTTGCGCTGGAAGGCGTAGGTGGGGAGGTCGACGAGGCGGCCGCCTTGGAGGACGGTGTGCCAGTCGAGGTTTGTGCCGCGGACGTGGGCCTCGGCGAGGAAGCCTGTGAGGGCTTCGGCTTCGGGGTGGTCCTTGCGGAGGGTGGGGACGAGCAGGGCGTCCTGCTCAATCGTCTGGGCTGCCATGCCGGAGAGGACACCGTCGGGGCCGAGCTC
>DASVQK010000150.1:0-12045 GCA_036389105.1 Thermoleophilaceae bacterium | reverse complement strand
GGCCACCATGCCCTGGACGGCCCACGCGGTCGACTGCGCGTTGGAGGCGGACTCCGAGTACTGCCCGAACCCGCCGTCGCCGTTCTGGGTCCGCCGCAGGAAGCCCACCGCGCGCGTAAGGCGCTTGCCGCGCCTGCCGGCGGCCGCCAGCGCCTGGAGCGCCGCGCCCGTGTCGTCGACGTCGCTGGCGGCGTGCGGGGCGAAGCCGAAGCCGCCGTCGCCGTTCTGCCGCTTCGCGAGCCAGGACGCCGCCCGGCCCACCGGGCCGCCCGACACCTTGGCCGCGCGCAGCGCGAGCACGCCGAACGCCGTGTGGTTCACGAGCCGCTCGAAGGAGCCGTCGCCGCGCTGGCCCCTCAGGAGCTCGCGGACCAGGTCGCGGCCGGCGAAGCTCCGCGGTGAGACGCCGCCCGCGCGCAGCACGAGGATCGTGCGCTCCAGCTCGCCGATGTCGTCGAGGCCGCCGGCGCGCGCGCGCATGTAGTCGATGGCAGAGCGCCCGCCCTTCCCCGGCTCCGCGGGGCTGCGTCCCGCGGCCGCCATCCCCAGCGCCGCCCAGCCCGTGTAGAGCTGGTTGGACGACGCGCCGGGCACGGCCCCGAAGCCGCCGTCGGAGTTCTGCGACGTCCTGAGGTAGGACAGCGCGCGGCCGGTGGTGGACGCGCCGGCGCGCGCGGGCGCCAGCGCGAGCGCCCCGACGAATGCGAGCGCCGCCAGCGAGGCCGCCGCCGCCCTGGCCGCCGCCGGCCAGTGGACCTCGAACCGCCGCCGGTAGCGCGCCAGGGCGCGCACGAACGCCGGCCCCAGCGCCAGGCAGAAGGCGAAGTTGCCAATCGCGTGGGCCATGTTGTAGGGCAGCGACGTGCCCGACACCGCGATCCACGTGGGCAGGTCCTGGCGCGCGGCCAGCGTCCACTGGTAGGTGTCCATCACCGCCCCGAACGCCAGGCCCGCGAGCCCGCACGCCAGCGCCAGGGGCCAGCGGCCAAGGTCGCGCCCGGCAACCCTCGCCAGCGCCGCGCCGCCCACGCCCACCAGCGCCCAGCCGGCCATCTGCCACGGCGTCCAGGAGCCCTGCTCGAAGAAGAAGTTGGAGATCAGCGCGGCGATCGCCCCCGCGGCGAACCCGGGCGCCCCGCCCAGCGCGTAGCCGGCGAACAGGATCACGTCGGTGGTGGCCGGCTTCACGTTGGGCAGTGGCGCGAACGCGATCCGGCCCACCACCGCCAGCGCGGCCAGGGCGGCCACCAGCGCCAGCACGCGCGACGGCGGGCGCGTGCGCTCGTACCAGACGAACCCGCTCACCAGCGCGAGCACCAGCACGGCCACGGCGGCCATCTGCCAGCTCACGACACCAGCTCCCTGCGAAGCGTCTCGGCGCCGCGCTCGGGAGTCAGGGCGCCGCCCGCGCCGCCCAGCACGCGCGCGACCTCGGTGCTGAAGTGCCAGCCGCCGGTCAGCACCTCGGCCACCGGCCCGTCGGCGATCACGTCGCCCTGCCCGAGCAGCACCACGCGGTCGGCCAGCTCGGCTGCGAACTCCGTGTCGTGCGTGGCCACCAGCACCGCGCAGCCGCCGTCGGCCAGCGCCGCCAAGCGGCGCGCCAGGTCCGCCTTCCAGCCGCGGTCCATCCCGCGGGTGGGCTCGTCCAGACACACCCCCGCCGGGCTCGCGCCCGCCAGCACGATCTCCAGGGCCAGGCGCTGGCGCTCGCCGCCGGACAGGTCGCGCGGGTCCGCGGCGCCGCGCCCCGAGAGCCCGGCGGCGGCCAGCCCGGCGGCGTCCACCTCCTGGTCGGCGCGCTCGTGGATCAGGTAGTCGCCCGGGTTCTGCATCAGCAGCGCCACCTCGCCCGCGCGCGCGACCTTGCCGCGTGTCGGCTCCAGCAGGCCCTTGGCGTGGCGGAGCAGCGTGCTCTTACCCGCGCCGTTCCGCCCCATCAGCACCACGCGCTCGCCCGGTTCCAGGCGAAGGTCGATGCCGCGCAGGATCGCCGGCCCGTCGCGCAGCTCGTGCCAGACGCCGCGAAGCTCGAGGGCGGCGGGCGCGCGGCGGGCGAAGGGGCGGCGTCGCTGGGGCGGTGACGCCGGGGCCCGGGGCATGTCCGGCGTCGCAGGCAGCAGGCCCGCGCCGCGCAGCCGGTCGCGCGCCTCCCGCACCGTGACCGGGAGCGGCGCGAGCCCGGCGCGGGCGAACATCCGCGCCGCGGGCGTGGCCAGCGCGGGGCGCTCCGCCGCGGCCCACGCCAGGAACCCGGCGGGAGGGGCGTCGTGCGCCAGGCGGCCGTCCTCGAGCGCGATCACGCGGTCCGCCGCGGGCAGGCAGCGCTCCAGCCGGTGCTCGGCCAGCAGCACGGCGGTGCCCCACTCCTCGTTCAGGCGGCGAAGCAGCCAGACCAGCTCGTCCCCGGCCACGGGATCGAGCTGCGACGTGGGCTCGTCCAGCACCAGCAGCGCGGGACGGCCCGCCAGGGCGGCGGCCAGTGCCACCCGCTGCTGCTCGCCGCCCGACAGCGACTCGAGCCGGCGGTCCAGGAGGTCAGCGATGCCCAGAGCCAGCGCCGCCTCCTCCACCCCGCGCGCCACCGCGCCGGACGGCTCGCCGCGATGCTCCAGCGCCAGCGCGATCTCGCCGCGGGCGCTGCCCATCACCAGCTGCGACTCGGGGTCCTGGAAGACGGTGCCGCACACCTGCGACAGCTCGCTCGGCCCCGCCTCGCGCACGCTCAGTCCCGCCACGTCGAGCTCGCCCGTCGCCCGGCCGCCGTGGAAGTGCGGGACCAGCCCGCACGCGGCGCGCAGCAGGGTGGACTTGCCGGAGCCGGAGCCGCCGGCCACGACCACGAACGACCCCGGGGCGATCTCCAGGGTCAGGTCGGCCAGGGCGGCGCGCGGCGAGTCGGGGTAGCGATAGCCGAAGCCGCGCGCCGAGAGGATCGCTCCGCTCACGACGCCACCCCCAGCCGGGCGCGCGTGCCCGCAGCCGGCAGCGCGCCCGCCAGGGCGAGCGCGGCGGCCAGCGTCAGGTCGGCCGGCCCCGCGGCCACCGACAGCGTCGGATAGGCCTCGAAGCCGCCGAGCCCGCCGACGCGCGCGCCAACGGCCACCGCGGCCACGAGCGCCGCCACCGCGGCGATCCGCACGTCGTGCCGCGACCACGACCGCCGCATCGGCGCGGCCGGCCGCGCCCGCGCGTAGCCCCGCACCTCGAGCGCGGCCGCCACGTCGATCGCGCGGTCCAGCGAGCGTCCGAGCGTGGCCAGCACCACGCGCGAGCGGCGCGGCGGGTCCGGCCGGCAGCGGGCCGCCTCCACCATGCGCTGGGCATCGCGGTGGAGGACCGGGATCAGCCGCGTCGCCAGCGAGCCGGTGAGCGCGGAGTGGTAGGAGAAGCGCCGGAGCAGCCGCAGCACCTCGTCGGGGTCGAGCGCGGCGCTGTAGAGCGCGAACACCGCGGCTACCACGAGCACCCGCAGCGCCGCGGCGCCCCCCGCGGCCACGGCCTCGAGCGTCACGTCCAGCCGCCGCCCCAGCACGTCGCCGCCGCGGAAGATCACGGTCTCGCCCTCGCGGTACACGAGCGCGTTGATCGCCACGAGCAGGAGCGCCAGCGGCACCGCCAGCCGTGCCGCCCGCCGGAGCTGCTCCCACGCTCCGGCGCCCGTGGCGGCGGCCGCCAGGCCCACCAGCGCCCCCGCCAGCACGATCGGGTTGGAGAACAGGACGGCCACGAGCAGGAACGCGCCGCACAGCGACAGACCGACGCCCGCGCGCGCGGCGTGCAGCGGCGTCGCGCGGTGGCGGTACACCGGGATCAGGCTCATCCGCCGCCGCCCTCGACGACCGGGAGCTTGACCGTGGCCGTCGGGGTGACCGCCACGGCGAAGGCGTCCGTCAGCGCTTCCTCCGACAGCGCGCCGGCCGCGCGCGCCACGCCCGCGTCGTCGACGCCGGTCACGAGCCACACGGGCCCCTGGTCCTCGGGCCTGCGCGCGGCCACGAGGCCGGTGCCGGCCGGCGCGGACCGCGCCACCCCGCCGCCGTCGTCCAGCAGCTGGAGCGTCCCCGCGCCAGAGCCGGCGAAGCGCGCGAACACCCCGCTCTTCGACGGCGGCTCGGCGAGCGGCCGGGCGGCGATCAGCTCGCGCAGCGCACGCCAGCGGCCCACGAGCACGCGCGCCGCCTCCTTCCCGCTCCCCGCCCCGAGCGCGGCCCCGCTGGCCAACGCGCCGGCGTCGGCCAGCTTGCTCGTCACGTCGCGGCACACGGCCGACCCGGCACGCTCGCACTCGACGCGCACCGGCAGCCGCCGCCCGCGGTAGCCGTGGACGAACGGCTCCGGGAAGGCGCCCACCGTCGCGGGCACCCGCATCGTGGCGCGCCAGCTGTGGTAGTCCCACTGGATCCGGTCGCCGGGCGAGAGGTCGTAGTCCTGCGCGCCCACGTCGGCCTCGACGCCGTTGACGTAGTAGAACCAGTCGCGCCGGGCCGAGCGGTCGCCGGACAGCCCGTCGATCGACTGGACGAAGTTGCCGCCGTAGCGCGTCTCGACCTTGCTGTGCGCTGCCCGGAGGAAGCGCATGACGGTGTCGCTCTCGTGGACCTGGGTGACCTTGGCGGAGTCCTCGAGCGTGTGGCCGAAGTTCCGCGTCAGGTCCAAGCGTGCGCCGCCCTTCAGCGCGTCGCCCTTGCCGAACCCGCAGCCGGCCACCGCGAGCGCGAGCCCCAGCGCCAGCGTCGCCGCGACGGCGGCACGCACGGCGGGCGGCGGGCGGCGGTGCATCAGCGGACGTCCACGTCCTCGTCGAAGGAGCGGATCGAGCCCGAGCGCTCGGCGTGGGCGAGGTAGCGGCCCGGAGCCAGCGGCAGCGTGGCGTCCCCGCTGGCGTCGGTCGTGGCGGTGGCGGCGCCGACGTGCACGGTCGCGCCGGAGGCGGAGCGGCCTTTCCCGCGGTCGTCGTACGCGGCCACGTGCACGCGCAGCCTGCCGGGGTCCGACGGCAGGGCGTGCAGCACCAGCGTGGGCTGGCAGCTGTGCCTGGCCGCGTTCATGTGGCAGTAGAACCACGTGACGCGCTTCCCCGTCTTCAGCCGGCCGTTGCCGAACGGGCCGCTGGGGTCGCCCGCGCCGGCCGTGGCCAGCCTGTCGCCCACCTTGTAGACCCAGCCGTCGATCCCCTTCGCGGCATCGCCGCCGATCGACTTCACGTACAGGCTTCCGGCGTCGCTCGCCCGCTTGCCGCACGAGCCGTAGTCGCGCAGCCTGAGCTTGGGCGGGTGGCTGAGCAGCAGCGCGGCCAACGGCGTCCCCGCGCCCACGGTGCAGCGCCTGCCGGCCACCTTCACGTGCGTCCTGCGAGCCTTGACGGCCGTCGTCTGGAGAACGTTGCCGCCGTCGAACGCCACCAGCTGCCTGACGATCGGGGTGGCCGCGCCCGCGGGAGGGGCCGCGGCGGCGACCGCCGCCGCCGCGAGCCCCACCGGGACGAGCGCGAGCGCCCTAGCTAGCGGCACGCACCTTCACCCTCAGCGAGTTCGAGCGCACCGCGCTCGGCGCCGTCGCCTTCAGGCGCTTGGCGCCGGCGTGCCGGAAGCGGACGCGCACGAGACCCTTGCCGTTGGTCTTGTGACCGGCCACCCGCGCGCCCTTGAACGCCTTGCCGGCCTGGCCGTCGACGACCTTCACGAGGATCGTCCTGCCGGCCTCCGCCCTCTTCGGCCCGGTCAGGTGGAGCTTGGGCTTGGAGAACGAGTCGTAGGCGAACAGGACGTCGTCGGTCGACTCGATCTGCTGCTGGCAGCCGCCCAGGTCGGTGTCCCTGTAGTTGACGACCTGGCCCCAGTAGCGGCCGTTCGCGTTGTCGCTCGAGTCGGGGCCGATGCGGTCGATGCCGAAGTCCTCGAAGCTCGGGAACCATGTGCCCGCCCAGCTGATGTCGGCCTTCTCACGGGCGTCGTCGAACGCCGCGAACACGGTCGGGCCGGCGGTCGCGTTCGCGTGGTTGTTGGTGCCGTCGCAGCGGTGCGGGCCGCTGCCGTCGCCGCTGTCGATGTCGTGGCCGCGCGTGGCGACCGTGCCGTCGAACAGGGTCTTGGTCTTGCCCTCGATGCGAACGTGCACCTCGATCGGGTCGTTTGCCGCCGAGGCCGGTGCCGCCGTGGCAGCGATGGCGAGGACCGCGAGGCCCAGGGAACGGATCTTCATTGGATTTAGCCTCCCCTTCCGCGAGGGATCGTGGCTGTCGGCCGGAGGCAGGTCTCCTGGCTCCCGGTTTCGCCCTTCCGCGCCTTCCCAGGGAGCGGAGCTCCCCAGTGGCTTTCGTGCGGCAGGCCTAGCCGGTCACAGTGGCGGGACCGCGCCGGATTCTCACCGGACTTCCCTCACCACCAGCCGCTGACGAGGAGGAGCATACAGCCGCGTCGGCCGGCGGCCGATAACGCATTGGCGCTCGCCGGAGGCGCGTCTAGAATCCGGCGCCCAGGCCGCCATCGTCTAGGGGACTAGGACGCCGCCCTCTCACGGCGGAAACCGGGGTTCGAATCCCCGTGGCGGTACTCGCTCGACCCGCGCCTCGGGTCACCGCGACCCCGGACCCCGAGGCGTTTGCGCCCACGAGCCACCTCGATTACCTTCATTGGGTGGCAAGGCGTCATCGATCCGGGCCAGGGACGGCACCGCTGGGGGACGCGGCGGCTCGTGACGCGCTCGCCTCGCGACGCGCGGCCATCACCGGCGGCGCCGGCTTCCTGGGGTCGCACCTGGCCGACCTCCTGGTCGACGCGGGCGCCGAGGTGCTGGTCGTCGACAACTTCGTGCGCGGGCGTCCGGAGAACCTGGCCGGGGCGATGGAGCGGGGGTCGGTCACGTTGCTCGAGGCGGACATCCGGGAGCGGCGGGCTGTCGAGTGCGCGCTCGAGCACGCCGACGTCGTGTTCCACCTCGCGGCGCTCCGGATCCCGGCCTGCGCGGCCGATCCTGCCGAGGCGATCTCGACGATGGCGGACGGGACGCTCAACGTCATCGAGGCCGCCCTGGCGCAGGGCGTCGGCAAGGTCGTCTTCGCGTCCTCGGCGTCGGTGTATGGGGCCGCCGAGCAATTCCCGACCCCGGAGACGCAACATCCCTACTGCGACACCTCGCTCTACGGCGCGCTCAAGTCGCTCGGCGAAGGCATGCTCCGTTCGTTCCACGCCTCGCACGGGCTCAGATACGTCGCGCTGCGCTACTTCAACCTCTTCGGCCCGCGTCTGGACCGTGCCGGCCGTTACGCCGAGGTCCTGCCGCGCTGGATCGAGCTCGTCGAGCGCGGCGAGGCGCCGCTCGTCATCGGCGACGGAGGACAGACGATGGACTGGGTGTACGTCGAGGACGCCGCGCGCGCGAACCTCCTAGCCGCGGCGGCGCGAGTCGACGCCGGCGTCTTCAACGTCGGCAGCGGGGTCGAGACCTCGCTCGGCGACCTGGCGCATCTGCTGGTCGACGTGGCCGGCGGCCGGGCCGCGCCGCGGTTCGCACGCGACCAGGCACCCCTGAACCCCGTCCCGCGCCGGCTCGCGAACGTCAGCCGGGCGCGCGAGGCGCTCGGCTTCGAAACGCGCGTCGACCTCGAGGAGGGGCTCCGCCGCACGATCGAGTGGTGGCGCGAGGGCGCCGAGCACCGCGCGGCCGGCGCGCTCGCGTGACCGAGTCGGCGTTCTTTCCGCTCTCTGAGTGCGTCGTCTCGACGGGCTCGGGCCGCGACGCGGTCGCGGTACGTGTGCGCGGCGCGTCGATCGTCAACCGGTTCCCGTACGTCATCGCTCTCAGCCTGAACAGGCGATCCTCGGCGCATCGCGAGCTCGTCGACCGCCTCGAGCGGACCGGCGCCGCGGCGATCCAGCTGGGCGCGGACGCGTCGCTCTCCACCAGGGCCTGCCTGACCGCGCCGATCGCGAGGCTCAACTCGGCGTACCTCGTATACGAGGCGGTCTTCCCGGAGTCCTTCGTCGACGGCGGCGGCGAGACGGTCTACGCGTCTCCGTGGGTCGACGTCCACGACCGCCGGATCTACTTCTTGGAGATCCGCACGATCCAGCTCCGCGAGGACATCGCGAGCGGCCGCACCCAGATCGCCTGGACGGCGCTCCCGGGGTATACGCCCGGCCTCGGCGAGCCCCAGCCGCCAGCATCCCCCGCCCTACCGGAGGACGGATACGTGAAGCCGTACACTTCCGATTACCGCTTCCCGGCGCGCGGGACCGTGGCGTTCGAGCCCGACGAGGTCGCGGACGGGTTCGCAGTCAAGCGGATCGAATCGCGGTCCGCAGTCTCCGCGGTGTCGAACGACGACGCACGGTGGCCGTGCTTCTTCCCTGCGTCGGTCGGCATGATCGCGTCGCGGCTCGGCGGCGCGGTCAACGTCATGCCGTGCGGCTCGACGACCGTGGTGTGCGATCGCCCGCTGACGATCGCGCCGTGCATCGCGTACGCGGCGATAAACGAGCGCTACCGCCCACGGGCGACCCTGTCAATGATCGAGGCGAGCGGCCGCTTCACCTGCGGCGTTCCTTTCTCCGCCGAGCCGGTCCTCGACGCGATCCGCTTCGCCGGCAACAGCTCGCTTCGCGAGCACCCCTCGAAGGCCGCGTGGTCCGAGCGGGCCACGCTGGCCGGGCGCGGCGGCGAGTCGCCGCCGCAGGTGCCGTGGCTGCCGATCAACTTCGAGTGCGAGGTCGCCGGCAGCATCCCCCTCGGGACCCACGTGATGCTGCTCGGCACGGTCAGATCCGTGTCCGCGCGCGCCTCCGCGGAGATGTCTTGGTCGTCCGTACCGACGCTCGTGCGCAGCCGCGAGCTCGCGGCCGCGAGCGCTGCGTAGCGCCTGCACGCCGCCAGCGCGACGGGCCCTCGAACCCCCAGCGGTACTTCTGGCGGCCGCGCGGGTCGAGTGGCCGATCGACGACGGCCCTGGGTTCGGCGGGACAATGGCGGGACAACGCGGGGTGCACGCCAGCGGTCGCTAGCGGCTCGTAGCGGTCAGCGGTCCCAGCTACTGCCCGCCGCGGCGCTCGCTGGAGCCTCGCGGCCGACCCTTCGAATCCCCGTGGCGGTACTACGTGAAGCCCGCTCCAGCAGCGGGCTTCGTGCTTGCTGCGGAGCCGCGCGGCGAGTCCTCCACCGAGCGGACGATGGCCAGTACGTCCGGGCCGCCCCGGCCGCACGCACCCAGGGAGGTTTCAGCTGAGCTGCTCGGCCAGTCCGATGATGATGCCCTCGGGGCCACGCAGGAAGCAGAGCCGGTAGATGTCCTCGTACTGCGCGATCTCGCCGACGAGCTCGGCACCGTGGCTGCGCAGGCGGGCAACGACGTCGTCGATGTCGTCGACAGTGAACATGATCCGGCGTATGCCCAGCGCGTTCGCCGGCGCGCTTTCCGGCTCGGCTCTGACCGCCGGCGGCGTGTGGAACTTCGACAGCTCAACCCGGCCGTTGCCGTCCGGGGTCCGCATCATGGCGATGTCGGCACGGACGTCGTCGAGCCCGACGACCTGGCCCACCCACGGCCCCTCGACTTGCGTCTCGCGTTCCAGCTCCATACCGAGTTCGGCGAAGAACGCTTTGGCAGCCTCGAGGTCGTCGACGACGATGAGAACGTTGTCCATCCGCTGAATCGTCATGTCCCCGGAGCATAGGGTTCGTCGAAGGTCGCTCATCATCGAGCCAGTGGAGCGGATCGGCTAACGGGTCGAGTCCTTGCCCAAGCCCTGCGAGTCGCAGGGTCCTCCCGGTGTTCTACGCGAGGACGTGCACCTCGAGCGTCCCGGTCCCGGTGCTCGTCTTCTTCAGGCAGAGCAGGTCGGGCCTTCCGTCGCCGTTGAAGTCGCCGCAGGCGAAGTCGAAGTTGGCGGCGGCGTCCTGCTCGGAGATCGGCGTGCCGGTCTGGAGCAGGAACTGCTGGTAGTTCGAGGCTCCCGAGAGGACGTGCACCTCGAGCGCCCCGGTCCCGGTGCTCGTCTTCTTCAGGCAGAGCAGGTCGGGCCTTCCGTCGCCGTTGAAGTCGCCGCAGGCGAAGTCGAAGTTGGCGGCCGCGTCCTGCTCGGAGATCGGCGTGCCGGTCTGGAGCAGGAACTGCTGGTAGTTCGAGCCGTGGGGACGCGACACGACGTCGAGCACGATGGCGGCGAGCGCCTCAGCGGGGTTCCAATTCGTCAGCTCGAACTGTGGCTGCTCGGGGACATATGAGTCGGACAGCGTGTAGCACGGCGTCTGTGTGGACCGCGGGTCATAGTTGAAGTTGCTGCCGGAGTCGTGAACCGTCACGGCGTATGCGCGTGCCCAGCAGGATTGGCCGGTGGGAATGCCGTAGGACGACAGGTCGATCTCCTCGGTGTCAGGCGGAATTCCGACTTCGTGTTGCTGGCCGGCGTTGAACGCACGCAGGAGCCTGGTCTTGTCCGTCTGTCCGCCGTTCCACTGAACCGAAAATCTGCAGAGACCACTGAACTTGTTCACGAACTTGACGCGCATCGACTGTCCTTCGGCTAGATAACTCAGGTGCCCACGGCGCGGTTGCCAGTCCGACGCGCCCCAGCTGCCAGGCACATCAGACCACGTTTACCGAGATCGCGCAAAGGCACTCGCTGCGCTTCGCATTGCCATAGGCGGTACTACTCCGGGTATCGCGATCACTTCTCTCAGCGGTCGCCTTCGGGGATCGCGGGAAACACCGACCTCACCTTGAAGTCGCCCGCCCCGGTGGCGATCGCCGCCGTGGCGATCAAGGCCAGCCAGACCCCGGCCTCCCGGCTCGCCCCCGACGGCCAGTCGAACGCGATCAGCCACGCGAGCAGGATCGCGGCTATCACGTTGACGATGTCCGCCGTGGCGCCCAGCGACAGATCCGGCCGGAAGAAGCCGAAGCGCCCGCCCGTGATCGCGGCGGCCAGACCGAGGAGCCCGGCGATCAGGAGGAGGCCGTCGGAGAGGGCGCTCAACGACTCCCAACCGCTCTGGCTGGCGCCGGCGGAGCTCTCGCTCCACGCCATGAACAGCGCGCCGATCAGCAGTACTCCGCCGAGGCCGGCGAGCAGGCGTCCGATTCCGGGGTTGATCGTGCTCATGGTGCTCCTTTCCCGAGCGCCTCCGCGGTCGCTCGGTCCGCTGGAAAAAGCAGCTCGATCGCGAGCTCCGACGTGGTCACCTCGAACGGGGTGTCGAAGCCCGCGAACATGCCGAAGAACGACCACTCGCCGCCGGCGGGGGCGCGCAGCCTCACGGGTCCGAGGATCTCGCCGCTCGCGGCGTCGGTGGCGACCTCGTCCTCGCCCTCGGGCACCGGATAGGCGGCGACCTCGTCCATCAGCGACCTCAGGTCTTCGTCGCCGTCGATCGCGATCTGTCGCGCCAGGCGCTCCAGGAAGTGCGCGCGCCACTGAGCGAAGTTGACGATCAGCGGCGCCAGCCCGCGTGGATGCAGGCCGGCTCGCAGGAGGTTGATCGGCGGCTCGAGCAGCGCGGGGTCGACGTCGGCCGCCGCGGCCCACTCGGCCATCGGACCGTTGGTCGCCACGACGTTCCAGGTCCGATCGAATACGACCGCCGGGTAGGGCTCGTGCGCCGCGAGGATTCGATCGAGCGCCTCACGTACTGGCGCGAGCTCGGGATCGGCGAGGGAGCGCTCGGGAAACTCCGGAGCGTGCCCGGCGGCGAGCAGGAGCTGGTTTCGCTCCCGGAGCGGGATGCGAAGCTGCTCGGCGACCGCCAGGAGCATCTCCCGGCCGGGCTTCGAGCGACCGGTCTCGACGAAGCTCAGGTGGCGGGCCGAGACCCCCGCGTCAAGTGCGAGCTGAAGCTGCGTCAGTCGACGGCGTCCGCGCCACTCGCGCAGAAGCGGCCCGACACTTCCGTGACTGCCCGCCCTGGCCATGCGCGGCGACTCTAGTCCTCACGGGTAGGCCAGTCGATTACCTCGGGGTAATCCCTACGAACGCGAGCCTCGCCCCTCGACGAGCACCCGCTCCGCGCCCGCGGGGGCCGGCTGGGTCTGGCCGGAGGCGATCGCGGCGG
>DASVQK010000149.1:0-3062 GCA_036389105.1 Thermoleophilaceae bacterium | reverse complement strand
TGCCCAGCAGGCGGCTCGCCGCAGGCGCCGGCCGGCCCCCGCCGCCCGGCGCGCCCGCCCCCATCCTCACAACTGGATCGACTTCGTCTCGAGAAACTCCTCGAGCCCGTACTTCCCGAGCTCGCGCCCGTGCCCCGACTGCTTGTAGCCCCCGAACGGCGCCAGCGGGTTGAACGCCGCCCCGTTGATCTCGATCTGGCCCGTCCGGATCCGACGCGCGACGGCCTTGGCGTGCTCGGGGTCGCCCGACCACACGCCGCCGGCCAGGCCGTAGATCGTGTCGTTGGCGATCCGAACGGCGTCGTCTTCGTCGTCGTACGGGATGATCGACAGCACGGGCCCGAAGATCTCCTCCTGGGCGATCGTCATGTCCGGCTTGACGTCCGAGAAGACGGTGGGCTTCACGAAGTAGCCCTTGTCGAGCCCCTCGGGCGGATCCTCACCCCCGGCCACCAGCTTCGCGCCCTCCTCCTGGCCCTTGCGGATGTAGCCGCGCACGCGCTCGCGCTGGGCGTCCGAGACCAGCGGCCCGAGGCGCGTGTCCGGCTCGAACGGGTCGCCCACCTTGATCTCCGCCACCACCCCGGCGGCGATCTGCTCGGCGGCCTCCAGCTTCTCGCGAGGCACCAGCATGCGCGTCAGGGCGCTGCAGGTCTGACCGGAGTTCAGGTAGCACTTGCCGATCCCGTCGATCACGGCGGCCTTGAGGTCGGCGTCGTCGAGGATCACGTTGGGCGACTTGCCGCCCAGCTCCAGGGCCACGCGCTTGACGGTGCCCGAGGCGACCTCGCCCACGCGCTTGCCCGCGCGCGTGGAGCCGGTGAACGAGACCATGTCGATGTCCGGGTGGGCCGCGATGGCCTCCCCGACGGTCGGGCCGTCGCCCGTCACCAGGTTGAACACGCCGGCCGGCAGGCCCAGCTCGTCGACGATCTCGGCCAGGATGAACGAGTTGAGCGGCGTCACCTCGCTCGGCTTGACGATCACCGCGCAGCCCGCGGCCAGCGCCGGCGCCACCTTCGCGCAGATCTGGTGCAGCGGGTAGTTCCACGGGGTGATGCAGCCCACCACGCCGACCGCCTCGCGCACGATCAGCGAGTTGCCGACCTGCTCCTCCCACTCGGTCGCGTTCACCACGTCGGGCATCGACGCGAAGTCCATCGCGGGCAGGCCGGCCTGGATCATCGTCGACAGGTTGAGCGGCATGCCGACCTCGCGCGAGATCAGGGCGGCGATCTCCTCCCCCCGCTCCGCCAGCTTGGCCGCGATCGCCTGGCACGCCTCGGCGCGCTCGTAGGGCGACACCTGCGACCACTGCTCGAACGCCGGCCGCGCGGCAGCCACGGCGCGGTTCAGGTCCTCCTCGTCCCCCGCGGGAACGGTGCCCACCGGCTGCTCGGTGGTGGCGTCCAGCACCTCGAAGGTGCCCTGGCCGTGCGGCTCCACCCATTCCCCGCCGATGTACAGCCGGTCGCGGACGATCGGGTCCTGCTCGTGTGTCGGCTGTACCGCCGCCTGTGTCTCGGTCGCCATCCCCTGCTCCTCTCTACTTTGCCGGCGCGGGCTCGCGCGCCTGGGTCGAAGCTCCTATCGCCGCTGCCATCGCCTCCGCCGTGCGGTGCGCCAGCGCCATGATCGAGACCATCGGGTTGGTGCCGCACGGCGTGGGGAACGCGCTGCCGTCCCCGATCCACACCCCGCGCGTGTCGTGCAGCTCACCCCACGGGTTGGCCACCGACGTCTGCGGGTCGGCACCCATCCGGCAGCTGCCCATCTGGTGCGCGCTGAACAGCCTCTGCCCTCCGGCGCGCTGCGGCACGCGCCAGCAGCGCTCGACGAACGCGTCGAAGTCGTCGCCGTAGCGCCAGCTGGGCAGCCCGCCGGCCAGCGAGTAGATCGCCTTGGCGCCCGCCGCGTGGTGCAGCCGCGCCTGCGCCTCCACGCCCTTGCGCAGGTTCGCCACGTCGCGCTCGTCCTCGACCGAGTACCAGGGCACGGACTCGCCGTTCGCGTCCACCGTCACCTGCCCGTGGCCGCGGTCGCGGATCAGCGAGATCAGCGTGGCGCCGTACTTGAAGTCGGCCATCCGCTCCTTGTGGGCCGCGCCCCCCGTCCAGGGGATGGCCGACGCTCCGATGGCGGGCGCGTACTGGGCGCCCTCGATCAGGAACCCGTAGCCCTCGCCGTCGCGGTCGTCGAACTGGTGGCAGAGCCCGGTCTGCGGAGCGCCCCACCACGAGCGCTGGTCCTCGGCGTAGATGCCGATCGTGGCGTTGGCGGGGTGCAGCCGCAGATAGCGGCCAGCGGCCGGGCCGCCGATGCCGGAGCGCAGCAGTAGCGCGGGCGACTCGAGCGCCCCGCAGGCCACCACCACGCTGGGCGCCCTGACCGTCACGGACCGCTGCTCGCCGGACGCGGGGTCCGTGTAGACGGCCTCGACGCCCGCGGCGCGGCCGTGCTCGGTGAGCACGCGCTGCGCGCGCGTGTGAACCAGCACGTCCGCGTCGTTGTCGACGGCGTCGCGGAGGAACGTCTTGTCCGAGCTCAGCTTGGAGCCCGACTGGTCGCCGAAGCCCAGGTAGCCGGCCGTCTCGGGGGCGTACTTCGAGGGGTCCGCGTTGCGGACGATCGTCTTGAACTCCCAGCCGAGCGCCTCGCAGCCCTCCTTCAGGCGCTGGTGCGGCCCGTTCCAGTCGCTCGCCTGGTCGGTGGCGCCGATGCGCTCCAGCACGGCGTCCAGGTGGCGGTCGTAGCCGGCTTCGTCCACGCCCTCGAGCCCGTGCTCGCGCGCCCACTGCTCGCGCACCCACGGCGTGGTGCGCAGGCAGTTGGTCCAGTTGATCACGGTACCGCCGCCGAGCGCAGCCCCGGCCTGGAGCGTGATGTTCCCGTCCGCGGTGGGCGTGGGGCCGCCGCGCCAGTACATCTCCTGGTAGGCCTTCAGCTCGAGCTGGGCGAAGTCGGACTCGTTGTAGTAGCCCGAGGCCTCGACCACGATCACCTTCTGCCCGCGCTCCGCCAGCCGGCCCGCGATCACGGCGCCGCCCGCGCCGGAGCCCACC
>DASVQK010000148.1:0-16313 GCA_036389105.1 Thermoleophilaceae bacterium | reverse complement strand
GCCACGGCTCGGCGGTCTCCTGGTGCACCTCCATCTGCCCGGAGCCGACGTCGAACGTCACGTCGCTCGAGTGCAGGTAGTAGTTCGCGAAGTACTCCTTGATCACGTAGCCGCGGTACCCGAGGCAGATCACGAACTCGTCCACGCCGTGCGCCGAGAACAGCTTCATGATGTGCCAGAGGATCGGCCGGCCGCCGATCTCGACCATCGGCTTGGGTCGCACGGCGGTCTCCTCCGTGATGCGCGTGCCGAGCCCCCCGGCCAGAATCACCGCCTTCATCCGATCACCGCGGCCAGCCTATAGTCCTCGGCCGTGAGCGCTCAGCGACGACCGACGCTGTCGGTCATCGTCGTCACCTACAACGAGCGCGAGCTGGTGGAGCTGTCGCTTCCGCCGCTGATCGAGCAACTCACCGAGGGCGACGAGCTGATAGTGGCGGACAACCGGTCCTCGGACGGGACCCTCGACGCCGTCCGCCGGCTGGCGCCCGCGGCGACCGTGATCGAGATGCCCTCGAACGACGGCTACATGCCGGCCGCGAACGCGGCGGCCGCCCGCGCCGGCGGCGACCTGCTGCTGACGCTCGACGCGGACGCGATCGTCCAGCCCGGCTTCTGCGAGGCCATCCGCCGGCCGGCGCTGGACGGGCGCGGCTGGGCGGCCTGGATGGGCCTCGTGACCATGGACGAGGGGCGGCTGATCAACACGAGCGGCGGCTTCGTCCACTTCAGCGGCGTGTCGTGGGCGGGCCAGGCCGGGGAGCCCGTGGCGGCGGCCGCCACCGAGCCGCACGAGGTGGGCTTCGTGACCGGCGTCTGCCTGACGATCACCAGGGCGGCGTGGGAGGAGCACCCCGGGTTCCCGCCCGAGTACTTCCTCTACTTCGACGACGTGGACTACTCGCTGCGCGTGCGGCTCGGCGGCGGCCGGCTGGGCATCGAGCCCGCCGCCCGCGTGAACCACCTCTACGACTTCGCCAAGGGCAGCCGCAAGTGGCGCCTGCTGGAGCGCAACCGGTGGTTCACGATCGTCCGCACCTACCCGGTCGAGCTGCTGGCGCTCGTGGCGCCGGCGCTGCTGGCCACCGAGCTGGCCCTGCTGGCGATCTCCTGGCGGGGCGGATGGGCGCGCGAGAAGCTCCAGGCGTGGTGGGAGACGCTGCGCGCCCTTCCCCGGCTGCTGCGCGAGCGACGCGAGATCCAGTCGCGCCGGCGGATCACGGTCGAGGAGTTCGCGGGCCACATGACCGCGGACCTGTCCACGCCGTACCTGGGCCGGGCGTCCGAGCTCGTCTGGCTGCGCCGGCTGCTGCGCGCGTACTGGCTCGTCGTGCGGCTGGCGCTGAGGGCGGTGCCGTGAGCGCGGTGGTGCACGCGGTGCTGGTCACGTTCAACCGCAAGGAGCTCTTGATGGAGTGCCTGGACGGCGTGTTCGCCCAGACGCACGCCGTGGAGCGTGTCCTGCTGGTGGACAACGCCTCCTCCGACGGCACGCCCGAGCTGCTTCGCGAACGCGGATTCATGGACCGCGAGGAGCTCGACTACGTTCGCCTGCCGGAGAACCTCGGCAGCTCGGGCGGGTTCGCCGAGGCAGTACGCGTGGCGCGCGACGCCGACTGCGACTGGCTGTGGCTGATGGACGACGACTCCTCGGCCACCCCCGAGGCGCTGGCCACTCTGCTCCGGAGCGCCCCCGCGGCCGACGCGAACACCGTGGCGCTGTGCCCCAAGGTCGTGTACGCGAACGGCGAGCTCGACCGCAACCAGCGCGGGCGCTTCAGACGCCGGTTGATCCCCCTGCCCGAGGCCGCGTACGTGCCGGGCACGACACCCGAGCTGGACTTCCTGTCGTTCGTCGGCGCCCTGGTGCGCACCCGCGCGGCTCGCGCCGAGGACCCGCCCAAGGCCGAGTTCTTCGTCTGGGGCGACGACGTGGAGTACAGCTTTCGCCTGCGCCGGCAGGGCCGGATCCTGCTGGTGCCGGACGCCGTGATGGTTCACAAGCGCGTGTCGCAGAGCCACATGAACGGGCGGGCCCGCTTCTGGAACCGGGTGCTGCCCGTCTCGCTCTTCCCCACGCCGCTCGAGCGCTTCTGGCAGAACCTCTGCGGCCTGCGCAACTACATCTGGATGAAGCGCGAGTACGAGGGGCAGTCGGCGCTCTCGGCGGCGGGCACGACCGCGCAGTTCATGGCCAAGCACCTCCTGTACGACGAGCAGCCGCTGCGCCGGCTCAAGTGGATCCTCCGCTTCGCGCGCGACGGCCGCCGCGGCCGCTTCGAGAACATCCCCCCGGAGCGCTGGGCCGAGATGGTGAGGCGTGACGAGATCTGACTCGGTGCACGCGGTCGTGGTCACCTACAACCGCAAGGCGCTGCTCATCGAGTGCCTCGACGCCATCGCGCGCCAGACCCATCCGGTGCGGCGCGTGCTGGTGGTGGACAACGCGTCCACCGACGGCACCCACGAGGAGCTGGCGGCCAGCGGCATCGCCGCGCGCCTGCCGGTGGACTACCTGCGCCTGCGGCGCAACGGCGGCGGCGCCGAGGGCTTCCACTACGGCGTGCGCGAGGCGCTGCGCTCGGGCGCGGCGTGGGTCTGGCTGATGGACGACGACTGCGAGCCCACGGCCACATGCCTGGCCGACCTCCTCGGGAGCCCGCGCGCGGGCGACCCCGGCACCGCCCTGCTCGCCCCGCTCGTGCAGGCGCCCGAGGGTGACGTCCTGCCGCTCAATCGAGGCTGGCTGCGGCCGCGCTGGTTCCGAGCCCCTCTCGTGGGGCTGTCGCCGGAGCACTACGCTCGCGACGAGGTGGAGGTCGACCACGTGTCCCTGGTGGGCCCCCTGGTGCGGACCGAGCTGGCGGCGCGCGAGGCGCCGCCGCGGCGCGACTTCTTCATCTGGTTCGACGACCTGGAGTGGGTGTCCCGGCTCCGGCGGCACGGCCGCCTGTGGCTCGTGCCCGGCGCCCGGATCTCGCACAAGGATCCGCGCCCCATGTCCAGCCTCGGGCTGCGGGCGCTCTGGCGCGACTTCCGCCGCGGCCACGAGTTCGGGCAGTCGTGGAAGCGCAACTACGGTCTGCGCAACATCGTGTGGTGCGGCAGGCGCGACGGCTACGTGACGCGCGGCCGCGTGCTGAGCTACCTGGTCGTGGCGGCCGTGCGCACGCTCCTGTTCGAGTCGCACCGCATGCGCTCGCTGCGCCTGACCGCCACCTACGCGCTGGATGGCTGGCGCGGGCGCTTCCTCAACGTCCCGCCCGATCGCTGGGCCGAGCTGGCCGACGTCCGGCGGCCGCTCGTCTTCCTGCGCGAGGCCGCGCTCTCGTACGACGCCGACGTGGACACGCCGGTTAGGCCGCTGGCAGGAGGCGCGTGATGGAGCCGCTGGTCTCGCTGGTCCTGCCGAACAAGAACAACGATCCGGTGCTGGACCTGTTCTTCGAGAAGCTCGAGGCCCACACGGACCACCCCAACTTCGAGGTGATCGCGGTGGACGACGGATCCACCGACCGCAGCCGCGCGATCCTCCGCCGCTGGCGCGACTCCGGGCGCTTCCCGCGCTTCAAGCTGATCGAGCGCGAGGCCAGCGGGATCATCCGCACGCTGAACGCGGGCCTGGCGGAGGCGGAGGGCGAGATCGTCGCGCGGCTCGACGGCGACGCGACGATCGAGACGCCGGGCTGGCTCGGACGCATGGTCGAGTTCCTCGGCTGCGACGAGCGGGTGGGGGTGGTCGTGGCGAAGATCGTGTTCGACTCGGGGCAGATCCACTCGTTCGGGATGAACATCGTCGGGCCGCAGGGAGTGCACGACCGCGGCACACGGATCACGGAGCCCGTGGGCCGGCGAACCCTCGACATCAACGTCGAGCGCCCGAACGAGTGGGAGGCGGAGGGCGGCGACGAGATCGCCGAGGTCGACGGCGCCATCGGCTGCTGCACGATGTTCAGGCGCTCCCTGGCCGAGGAGATCGGCGGCTTCGACACGATCTACGACCCGGTCGGCTTCGAGGACTTCGACTTCGCGCTGGGCGCACGCCGGCTCGGGCGCAAGGTCTTCTTCTTCCCCGAGGTGCGGGTCATCCACCGGGTGTCGATGCGGAATCCGCGCACGGACAACTCGCGCCGCGAACTGTGGCTGTGGCGGGCTCGGCGCCGCTTCGGCGACGCGTTCCCGCTGTGGCTGCGCAAGCGAATCGCCGCGGCGGCGAAGCTGGGCGACCACGATCCGGCGCGCATCGCGCTGCTGGAGCGCCACTACGAGAGCTGGCGGCGCAAGTGGGGATTCGACCCGATCAACCCCGACATGGACTCCGTGCTGGCCCGCTACGGCGGGACCGAGGTCTGCTGGGCCTACGACGACGAGCGCCGCGAGACGGGGCGCCGGATCGTGGCCGGCTATCTCGCCCGCGGGCGCGCTCCCGCCTCCTGAGCGGGCGCGGGGACGGCTACCCTCGGGATCGCAATGGGCTCGAAGGGCGACAGCTACGACCTCCTGGTCGTCGGCGCCGGCTATGCGGGCTCGGTCATCGCCGAGCGGTACGCCAGCCAGTGCGACGCGCGCATCCTGGTGATCGACAGGCGCGACCACATCGCGGGCAACGCCTACGACTTCGTGGACGACCACGGCGTGCTGGTCCACCGCTACGGGCCGCACATCTTCCACACCAACGCGCGCCACATCGTCGACTACCTGTCGGCCTTCACCGAGTGGCGCCCCTACGAGCACCGGGTCGTGGCCGAGGTCGACGAGCAGCTCCTGCCGATGCCCATCAACCGCGACACCGTCAACCGCCTGTACGGGCTGGACCTGCGCACGGACGAGGACGTCGAGGCCTTCTACGCGGAGCGACGCGAGCCGATCGAGTACGTGCGCACGAGCGAGGACGCCGTGGTGGCCAAAGTCGGCCGCGACCTGTACGAGAAGTTCTTCCGCGGCTACACGCGCAAGCAGTGGGAGCGCGATCCCTCGGAGCTGCACGCGTCCGTCTGCGCGCGCATACCGATCCGCACCAACACCGACGACCGCTACTTCACCGACTGGCATCAGGCGATGCCCACCGAGGGCTACACCGCCATGTTCCAGCGGATCCTCGACCACCCGCTGATCGACGTCCGGCTGGAGACGGACTACTGGGACGTGCGCGACGAGATCGAGCACGACCACCTGGTCTACACGGGCCCGATCGACAGGTTCTTCGACTTCCGCTTCGGGGCGCTGCCGTACCGGAGCCTCGAGTTCGACCTCCGCAACGAGCCGACCCCGCACGGTGGCCTCGTGCAACCGGTCGCCTCGATCAACTTCCCCACCGAGGAGGTGCCGCACACTCGCACCACCGAGTTCCGCCACATGACCGGGCAGTCGCCTCACGGCTCGTCGACCATCGCCTACGAGTACCCGCGCACCGAGGGCGATCCGTACTACCCGATACCCCGCGACGACACGCGCGAGCTCTACAAGAGGTACGAGACCCTGGCCGACCAGCTCCCAGGCGTGACCTTCGTGGGCCGGCTGGCCCGCTACCAGTACCTGAACATGGACCAGGTGGTGGGCCAGGCGCTGTCCACGTTCGAGCGGATGCTGGAGCGCGGGGTGGGCCGCGTGGCGGCGGTGTCCACGGACCAGTGAGCGCACGATTCGGCGACGGCGAAGGCCCGCGGGTCTCGCTCCTTCTGCCGAACAAGGACAACGGGCCGGTGCTGGACCTCTTCTTTCAGCGCCTGGCCGAGAACACCACCTACCCGAACGTGGAGGTCGTGGCGATCGACGACGGCTCGACGGACGACAGCGTTGCGATCATGCGCCGCTGGCGCGACTCCGGCCGGTTCCGCGACTTCACCCTGATCGAGCGCGAGAACGCCGGCATCGTCGAGACGCTGAACCTTGGGCTCGAGGCTGTGAGCGGTGACGTGATCGTGCGCGTCGACGGGGACGCCACGGTGGAGACGCCGGGTTGGCTCGAGCGAATGCTCTCCTTCCACCGGTTGAGCGACCGGATCGGCGTGAGCGTGGCCAAGGTGATCTTCGACTCCGGTCGGGTGCACACCTACGGCATCAACGTGGTGGGCCCGGAGGGGATCCACGACCGCGGCACGCGCGTCGTCGAGCCCGCTGGGCGACGCACCGTCGGCGCCGAGCTCGAGCGGCCCACCGAGGAGGAGTCCGAGGGCGGCGACCGGGCGGCCGAGGTGGACGCCGCCCTGGGCTGCTGGACGATGTTCTCCACCGACCTGGCGCGCGAGCTGGGCGGCTGGGACCCCGGCTACGCGCCGGTCTGGTTCGAGGACATCGACTTCAGCTTCGCCGCCCGCGTGCACGGGGCGAAGGTGTTCTTCCTGCCGTCCGTGCGGGTCATCCACCGGATTGGCATGCGCGACCCGCGCATCCGGCAGTCGCGCGCCAAGCTCGCGCTGATCCGCGCCAACCGGCGCTTCGGGCAGCTGGCCCCCGCGCGCCTGCGGGCCGCCGTGGCGGAGCGTGCCGGACTGGGCGACCGGGACCCCGCGAAGCATGCCCTGCTCGAGAGTCACCATGCGCACTGGCGGGCCAAGTGGGGCTTCGACCCGATCAATCCCGACGTGGACGCGATCCTCGAGCGCTACCGCGGCACCGAGGTGTGCTGGGCCTTCGACCCCGAGATGAGGTCGGCCGGGGAGGAGATCGTCGAGCGCTACGCCGCGGCCTCGACGTGACCGCCACACCGGTGCCGCCGCCCGGCCGGCTGGCGTCGAACGCCGTCGTGACCGCCGTGGCGCAGGGCGCCAGCATGCTGCTGGGCGGGGTCGTGGCCCTGATCATCCAGCTCAGGTTCGGCAAGGATGCCGAGACCGACGGCCTTTTCGCCGCCTACGGCGTCTACGGGATTCTGGTGGTCGTGGCCGTCTCGTTCCGCGCCACGATCGTCGCGCGGCTGGTCGAGGGACCGTCGCTGTTCGAGGCGCTCGACCGCTACCTCGGCGCCGCCACCGCGATCTTCCTCGGCGCGGCGATCCCGCTGGTCGCGCTCGGCGCCCCGATCGCCAGTGCGCTGATCGGTGACGTGGGCCAGACCGCGACCGACACCGCACGCACCGCGCTGCTCGTGTTCTGGCTCGCGGCGGGCACACAGCTTGCCAACGCGCTGTTCGCGGCCGCACTCGGCGTGCGCGACCAGTTCCTCCTTCCCGGGGCCGCCTACGTGACCGGCGGGGTACTGGCGGTGGTGGGGCTGCTCGCCCTGGCCCCCGCGCTGGGGATCCAGGCCGTGCCGCTGGCGATCGCGATCGGGGGCGTGGTCACCGCCGCGATGATGCTGATGCGCCTGGTGCGCCTCGGCTATCGCCCGCGGCTCGCGCGGCTCGTGCCCGACCGGGGCGCCCTGGCCCGCGCCGGCCTGCTGCTGTGGGCCGCGGTCGGGGCCGTCGCCGGCCAGATCACCTACGTTGCGACGATCGGGTTCGCGGCCCGGCTGGGCGAGGGCGAGGCGTCGCTCTACACGTACGGGTACTTCCTGATGGTCCTGTTCGTCGGGATCCTGGGGGGCGCGATGACGATCGCGCTCGCCCCGCGGCTGGCCGAGACGTGGGACCTGCGGCCGGAATCGCTGCACGGCCCGATGGTGGACGTCTTCCGGGCGGGCTCGCTCGTGGTGCTGCCGGTGGTGGGGGTGATGGCCATCGCCGGAGAGCCGCTGGCGGGAATCGTGTTCGCGCCGCACGACGCGCGTGAGGTGGTGGCGGTGTTCCTCGCTCTCTCAGGTGGCCTGCTCCTGACCACGGCGGTTCCGGTGCCGCAGCTTGCGATGTACACGCGAGGCCGCTACGGCGCCGTCGCGGTGCTCGCGGTCCTGGGCGTGGCGCTCCAGTTCGGGTTCTGCGCGGTCGCGGTCACGTTCGACTGGCTTCCCGCGCTCGGCGTGGCCGCCACCGTCACCGGGAGCATCACCGCGTGGGCGCTCTTCGCGCTCGTGTTCGGACGCCGCTGGCCCGCCGCCGCCTGGTTGCTCGTCAGGGAGCTGGCGCCGGTCGCGGCGGTGGCGGCGATCGTGTTCGTGCCGGCCGGATTCGTCGGCGCGCTGGGGGGCGCCCCCGCCGAGCTGCTGGCCGCCGTTGTTGCGCTGGGCGTTTTCTGCCTACTCGCGCGCGCGTCGCTGCCCGGCCACTGGCACGTGGCGGAGCGGCTGCTGGCTCCGCTAGGACGTCGCTTCGCGCGTCTCGGGGCGGCCGCGCGCTGAGCCGGACCGGCCCTCCGGCGCCGCGTTCCAGCGTCGCAGGATGTCCTGGCCCGCCGCGGTCATGCCGGCGTCGTAGGCCCAGCAGATCTCGGTGTCGCCCCAGCGCCGCAGCACCTCGTCCATGTCCGGGTTCACGAAGTCCCAGCCCCACTTCTCGCGCCAGTAGGCGTAATGGTGGCGGTAGCGGGCCCATCGCTCCGGAGGGATGCGGTCCTTCCTCATGGCGCGCCAGATCCAGCGCTTGGCGCCGGCCGGCAGCGCCTTCGCCCCGGCCGCCCTGACGCTGGCGCGCACGGGCTCCAGTCGCCCCGCGCCGTCGCGCGAGTGGCGCAGGCCGATCCAGTGGATCACCCGGACGGGCACGAAGAAGTTCTTCAGGCCCAATCTGCGGGCCGCGATGCTGAAGTCCAGATCGTCGAACCACACGGGCGAGAAGCCGGGGTCGTAGCCGCCGATCTCCATCGCCAGCCGTCGCGAGTACAGCATGCACGGGCCCAGGGCGGAATCCACCTCCGCGGGCACGAGCAGGTGGCGCGCCTGGTCGGCGCGCGGGTTCGCCACGAGCTCGTGAGCGGTGCGCCGCCCGGTCGGCTCCGTTGGACGTCCGCCACGCCCGTGCGGCCCCTCCGGGCAGACCAGCATCATCCCGTAGCCCTGGAGCTCGCCGCTGTCGAGCTCGACCGCGCCGGTCACGGTGCCGATGCGCGGGTCGGACTGGTGGAACGCCACCATCCGGTCCAACCAGCCGGGCGTCTCCATCGTCGCGTCGCCGTCCACGGCCGCGATCAGCTCCCCGCCCGCTGCGTCGAGCGCGGCGTTCAGCGAGCGCATCACGCCCGAGTGCCGGCGCTCGATCAGGACGAAGTCGCGGAACCGCCCGGAGTCCCGCCAGCGACGCAGGATCTTCAGGCTCGCATCGGTGGACTCGTCGTCCACGATCACGATCTCGAAGCTCGGATAGCCGCCGGTGTTGCGCTCCAGCCGCT
This sequence comes from Thermoleophilaceae bacterium, assembly GCA_036389105.1. Classification (GTDB taxonomy): domain Bacteria; phylum Actinomycetota; class Thermoleophilia; order Solirubrobacterales; family Thermoleophilaceae; genus AC-37. Next base: position 7,109 of record DASVQK010000148.1, on the reverse strand, counting down.
CGAAGAAGAGATCGAGCGACCGCGCGTTGTTGCGGTTGGCCATGATCAGGGAGACTGGAGGCTTGCGCCCTGCGGCGGCTGTCGTCCCCTCCATGGCCGCCGAGTCTGGCAGCCGCGCCGCCGCGGCTAGTCTCAGCCCCCATGCGGATCCTCCATGCGGGCTGGGGCTTTCGCCCGTGGCGGGGCGGCGGCCTGATCGACTTCGCCGAGGACATGATGGAATCGCAGGCCGCGCGCGGGCATGGCGTGACCTACTTCTTCGGCGGCCGCCACTACCCGCTGCTTCGCGCTCCGCGATTGCACCGCTGGCGCCGGCGGGGGGTCCAGATGCTGGAGGTCCTCGGATCCACCATCCCGGCCGGGCTCGATCGCGGCACCCGCTTCCCGCTGCTCGACCTGGATGAGCCGCGGATGGAGGGGCTGTTCCGGCGCGCGCTGATCGACGTCGAGCCGCAGCTCGTGGTCCTCCACGAGCTGCTCGGCCTGCCCAGCTCGGTCATCGACGTCGCGCACGAGCACGGGGTCCCCGTCGCCCTGATCGCGCAGGACTACTTCCCCCTCTGCCCCACGCTCAAGTTGTTCGACGCCGACCACAGCATCTGCCTTCGCCACGACCCCGCGCCCCAGTGCGTGCGCTGCTGCCGCGACGCGCCGATCGGCACGCGGCACATGCGCCAGATGACGACGGCGTTCGAGCTCCAGCGCCTGGGGAGCAGGTTCCCGCGGGCGCGCGATCGCGGCAGGCGGGCCTTGGCATCGATCGTGAGGCTGCCCAGCGGGCTTCCGGTGGACGACCGGCCACACACCGGAGGGCAACCGCCCGCTCCGGTGGAGGACTACCGGCGGCGGCGGGCCGAGAACGTCGAGCGGCTCGCGCGCCTGGACGTCCTCGTGGGCGCCTCGCGGCGGCTCACGGAGATCTACGCGCAGCTGGGCGTGCCGCGCGATCGGCTGCGAACCATCCGGTGCACGGCGGGACACATCCACCGGCTCGAGCCGCGCAGGATGACCGCACCGCCGCGCCCGGTGCGGTTCGCGACGCTGGCCGGGGCCGCGAACCTCGAGAAGGGCTCCCGCGTGCTGCTCGAGGCGGCACGCCTGCTGGAGGACTCGCCGGCCCGGGGCGGCTACCGCCTGGACGTGCACGGCCTGGTGGACGAGGAGATTCGTCCCGAGCTGGCGCGCCTCCCGTCTGTGACCATCCGCGGGAGGTACGACCTCGGGTCGCTCGACTCGATCCTGGACGGCGTGGACGTCGGCATCGTGCCGTCGATCTGGGAGGAGACCCTCGCCCACACGGGGTTCGAGTTCCTGGCGAAGGGCGTCCCGGTGATCGTGAACGCGGTGGGCGGGATGCCCGAGTACACCCTGCCCGGCACGTCCGGCTGGCTCAACCGCTCGTGCGGCGGGGCCGAGCTGGCTCAGATCATGGCCGGGATCGTCGCCCGTCCCGAAGAGGTCGTCAGCCTGCACGAGCAGATCGTCGAGAGGCGGGACGAGTTCGTGAACCCGCTCGAAGCCCAGATCGCGGAGCTCGAGGAGGTCTTCGCGGAGCTCATCGCACGCGGCGGAAGTGACGGCGGTTCCGAAACGACCGCTGGCGGGCCACCCGCGCCCGGCGCAGGGGATCGAGCAGGGGCAGGAGCCGGGGCATCAGGTCGAGCGCGATGACCATCCGCGCCTCGGGGGGAAAGGCTCGCCGGAAGGCGGACCGCAGCGGGCCGGCCGGGATGCCGTCCACCGGGGCCGGCGTCTGGCCGCCGCCCCCCGCCCACATCGGCTTGTAGTCGCTCTGGAGCGGCGGCCGTGTGAGCACCGGCACGGCGCGCACGCGCCGTGCCTGCACGAGCAGCGTCACGCCGTACCCGGTCCGCAGCAGCACGCGGCCGCCCACGCTCTCCGGGTCGGCCACCGAGAAGCGTCCTTCCCTCGGGTCGAACGGGGCGCTGACGCCCGCGACCGGCCGCGAGAACTCGATGTCCTCCGCGGCCAGGTGCAGACGCTCCAGCTCGTAGCCGTTCTCCTCCGAGAGCACGCGGAAGAAGAGCTCCGGGCTGAACTGGTAGAAGCCGTGGCCGCAGTGGTTGTTGGCCATCGTCTGCACGATCAGGCGGCCGCCGACGCGGACCATCTGCATGTAGCTCCGGAGTGCGGTGGGCACGTCGAAGACGTGCTCGAGCGAGCCGGCGTCGAGCACGACGTCGAAGCGCTCGTGCATGTCCTCCGGCAGCGGCTCGTTCAGGTCGTGGATGACCTCCGCGCCCTCGTAGTCGGACACGTCCATCGCGGCCACCTCGCGCGCGCCCAGCGCGGCGAGATACGGCTCGGCCAGCCACGGCGGCCCGTCGCGGAAGGTCCGGTAGAAGCTCCGGCCGCCGACGCCTGCCGGCCACACGCCGTGCCTGCGCAGGAGCCGACCCAGGCGGACGGGGCCGACGAAGGAGGCCTGGCGCCCGATCGTCAGCGTGCGGGAGAAGTCCACCCCGTCGGCGCGGGCCTCGGCCAGGAACTCCGCAGTGGCCGCGCCGACTCCCATTGGACGGGACCTTACGAAGTTGGTCGCCGCGGCCACGGCCACTAACGTGTCGCCGCCGTGGACCTGCGGGACCCGCTAACCCTCTTCGCTGCCTGGGTCCTGGTCCCGGCCCTGGTGGTCGCGGCCTCCGCCGGGCTCGGCTGGCTGCTGGCGCGCCTCACGGGCGAGGCTATGGGCGCGCTCACGGTGCCCGCCGGGTTCCTGACCGGGGTCACGGCCTGCACCGTCCTGCTCAGCCTCGGCCTGCCGGGCAAGCTCGCGGTGGCGCTGATGGTGCTGGCGGCGCTCGCCGGCCTGGGCATGACCGCGCGCGACGCGCGCCGTGCGCGGGTCCGCCCGCGGATCGACGGCGCGGTGGTGTGGCCGGCGCTGGCGGTGGCCGTCGCGTACGGGCTGGCCCTGGCGCCGGTGGTCGGCACCGGCCGCTCGGCGATGCTCGGCTACGGGATGCTCGGCGACTCGGCCGTGCACATCACCCTGGTGGAGCAGATCGCGCAGCACGACGCGAGCCTGGACCACCCGGAGCGGGACTCGTTCCACGCGGCCACCCGCGACCTGGACCTGGGCTACCCGCTGGGCAGCTACGCGTGGCCCCTGTTCGGGCGCGTCCTGACCGGGGTCGGGCCGTTCCACCTATGGGCGCCGCTCAGCGCGCTGGTGCTGGCGCTGATCGCCCTGGTGGCGTACGCGCTGCTGCGCACGCTCCTCTTGCCGCGCGCCCTGGCGGCGGCGGCCGGTGTGCTGGTGGGCACCGGCTACCTCGTCTACGCCTACCACGCCCAGGGCGGCACCAAGGAGGTGCTGATGCCGCTCGCGGTCTACGGCACCACCGCCCTCGCCGCGCAGGCGCTCGAGCGGCCGCTCACCGCTCGCTCGCTGATCCCCGCGGTGATCGCCGCGGCGGCGGCCGTGTCCAACCTCGGCGCCGGGGGGCTGGCTTGGGTCGGTCCGCCCGCGCTGGCGGTGCTGGCGGTGCTGGTCTGGAGGGCTCGGCGAGCCGGGTCGTGGGCCGGGCTGCGGCCGCTTCTGTGGCCCGCGGCGCTGCTGGTGGCGATCGGGTTGCCCGTGGTCGTCCGCACGCTGAGCTTCTTCGACGCCGCGTCCGGCAGCATCGGCCCGAAGAGCGGCGAGTTCGCCAACCTGCTCGGCCCCGTTCCGTTCCGCGAGGCGTGGAACGTGTGGATAGCGCACGACTACCGGCTGCTGGACCCGGACGCCCCGTTCCTCACCGACATCGGGGTGTGGCTGGCGACGATCCTCGGCGTGGTCGGCGTCGTGTACGCGCTCGTCCGGCGCAACGTCGCCATCCTGCTCACGCTCCTGGCCGGTGTCGCGGCGGTGCTGCTCGTGACCCCGCGCGCCTCGATCTACTACGACGCCAAGACGTACGTGGCCGTCGCCCCCGCTCTGGGGGTGGCCACCGTCGCGGGCCTCCTGGCGCTCGCCCGGCGCGGCGCGCTGCTGCGCGCGCTGTCGTTCGCCGCGGCGGCCCTGCTCGCGCTTGGGGTGCTGGCCTCGGACGCGTACGTCTACTCGGGGGTCTGGGTCACGCCGCGCTTCCGCTTCATAGAGCTCGACCAGGTGGCGGACCGCACCCGCGGCCAGGGGCCGATCCTCGTCAACGACTTCGAGGAGTGGGCGGCCTACATCCTGCGCGACTCGAGGCCCTGGGTGGAGCGCGCGTTCCGCTGGCCCGACCGCCAGTTCCGCTTCCCGGGCAACCTCCCGCGCGAGCGGCCGCTCGACTTCGACGACTACCGGTTCGCGCACATCGAGAGCTTCCCGCTGCTCCTGGAGCGCAAGCGGCCCTACGACAGCCACCCGCCTTCCAACTACGCGCTCGTCTACGAGACCGCCAGGTACCGCGTCTGGCGGCGCGACGGCCCGGCGCCGCGCGAGCACGTGCCGCTCGGGTACGACGGGTTCCAGGGCCCCGCCCCGCTCGAGTGCAGGCGCGGCGAGCCTCGCTCCACGGCCGCGCGCGCCCTGTTCGCCCGCGCGCGCGGGGATGGGGTGGCCGTGCGAGCGGCCGTCGGGCCCGACGAGCCGATCGTGGCGATCTCGCCTGAGAGCTGGGTCAACTTCAAGTACGGCCAGCTGTTCAAGCCGCCCGAGGATAGGGCCGCGATCGGCGGCGAGGCGTCCGGCGCCATCGAGCACATCCAGCCCGGTCGCTACCGGGCGTGGATTCAGGGCAGCCTGGGGCCGGGCGTCGTGCTGTACGTGCGGCCGGTGGGCCGCTTCGGGTTCGACCGCGTGGGCTACGCCGACAACGACAACGGCGTGCCCGACGCCTGGCATCCGATCGGCACGCTGGTGGCGCACCGCGACGTTCTCGCGCTCGTGGCCGCGGTGGGCCGGCCGTTCTACAAGTCCGGCAGCCAGCACTACAACGTGGTGGGGCCGGTGATCTTCACCCGCGAGGACGCGCACACGCGGCTCGTGGACGTGCCGCCCGCGCGCCTGGGCACGCTCTGCGGCCAGCGCCTCGACTGGCTGGAGCTGCCGCCCGCGCGGATCTGAGCGCGCGGTCTCAGGCCAGCGTCTGCCAGCTGGCGAACCCGGCGGTGACGAACGCCAGCCCCGCCGCCGAGGCCGTCAGCGCTCCGGCGGTGAGGCCGCGCCGCTCGCAGGCACGCGCCAGCCACACGAACAGCGGGAACACGACCAGGGTGTAGCGGGGGAACGACCGCAGCGGCTCGTCCACGACCGGACTGGACAGCGCCGGCACGAGCGCGGCCAGCGAGTAGAGCGAGTACGCGGCCGGCAGCGTCCGGAGGGCGCCGACGAGCGCGAAGACCGCCACGACCAGGAACGCGAACTCGAGCATCGTGGGGAAGCGCAGGTCGGTGGGCACCGTCCCCTCGACGGCGTGGAACGCCGACACCGCGCCGCGCCGGATGCCCTCGAGCGGGAAGACGGTGGCGTCGTGGCCGAAGAAGACCTGCGCGCGCCGCCACGCCTGCGCGTCGCCCACCGTGCCGCGCAGGTAGAGGCTGAAGGCCGCCAGCCCGGCCGGGGCCAGGCCCAGCCAGAGGATGCTCCGGCCGGGGGGCGCGGGCCGCGGTCGCCGGAGCAGCTCCCCCACCGTGGCGGTGGGGCGGTCGCGGTAGAGGTACAGGATCGCCAGCGGCACGAGCAGCACCACCCCCACGTTCCGCGTGCCGGACGCCAGCGCGCCGATCGCCCCGGCGGCGGCCCAGCGGCCGGTGCGCGCCGCGTAGAGCGCGGCCGCCGACTCGAGCAGGAAGAGGCTCTCGGTGTACGGCGCGCTGAAGAAGTACGCCACCGGGCAGAACGCCACCAGGAGCACGGTGGCGCGGGCCGTCTCGACCCCGAGGTCGAGCGTCACCAGCCGGTGCAGGACATAGAGGGCGCACAGCAGCGCGGCGGCGGAGATCAGGTAGGCGGCCACCACCGCGGCGCCGGTGCCCGCGAAGCCGCCGAACGCCCGGATCAGCAGCGGGTAGAGCGGGAAGAACGCGGGCCGTCCCGCCCGCGCGATGCCCTCGGCGCCGGCGGGGTCGTAGCCGGTCTGCGAGATCTCGAGGTACCAGTGCGCGTCGAAGCGGACGAGCGGCGAGAGCACGAAGTCCACGACGCCGCCCGCCGGCCAGTCGCCGAACGGGTGCACCAGCGAGCGCTTGGCGTGCAGGGACGTCGCCGCGGGAGCGAAGGCGATCGCCCCGAGCGCGGCCGCCGCCATCACCAGCAGGCGCGACCACAGGAACGCGCGCACGGCGTCCCTGGCCGCGACCGGGTCCAGGCGGCGTAGCACCGCCGCGAATCTAGTGCTCCGCGAGCGCCCACGCCGGCGCGGGGCCGCCGCCGACCGCACCTTCACGCGATGATGCGGTTCAAGAGGCGATGAATCCGTCGGAACCCGTGACAGTCGCGATCCCCATCCTCGACGGCGGACCGCTGCTCGGGGAGGTGCTGGACGCCGTGGCTCGCCAGGAGGTCTTCGACCGCCCGGTGGAGCTGGTGGTGGCCGACAGCGGCTCGACCGACGGCTCGCGCGAGCTGGCGGAGCTGCACGGGGCGCGGCTGATCGACGTGCCGCCCGGCGAGTTCTCGCACGGCGGCACGCGCAACCTGCTGATGGAGCACGCCGCCGGCGCGCACGTCGCGTTCCTGACCCAGGACGCCGTGCCGGCCCGCGACGACTGGCTGCGCTCCCTGCTCGAGGGCTTCGAGCTGGCCCCCGAGGTGGCGCTCGTGTACGGCCCGTACCTGCCGCGTCCGGACGCGAGCCCGATGGTCGCCCGCGAGCTGAGCGAGCTGTTCGCGGGGATGGCGCCGGGCGGGCGCCCGCGCGTGGACCGCGGCCTGGATCCGGCCGACCTGCGGCCCGGCCCGGTCACGTTCTTCACCGACGCCAACGGCTGCGTGGCGCGCTGGGCGTGGGAGCGCATGCCGTTCCGCGACGTGAGCTACGCCGAGGACCAGCTCCTGGCCGCGGACATGCTGGCCGCGGGGCTGGCCAAGGCGTTCATCCCGTCGGCGGGCGTCGTGCACTCGCACGACTACCCGCCGCTCGACCGCTTCCGCCGCTTCTTCGACGAGTTCCGCG
>DASVQK010000147.1:0-1746 GCA_036389105.1 Thermoleophilaceae bacterium | reverse complement strand
TCACTGACCGCCCCCGGGCAGCCCGGCGGTCGCCCCTATGGCGACGGGCGACGCCCAGCGCCGGACCAGGATCGGGATCCGGACGCGCACCCTCACGCCGCCGCCCTCGGGATGCGAGATCCTCAGCCCGCGCTCGAGCGTGCCCGGCAGAGCGCTGCGGGCCGCCGCGGCGCCGTCGCGTCCCACCGCCTCCGCCCGGGCGGCCGCGCGGGCGGCGTTGGCGCACAGCCACGCGGTCTGCCCGACCGCGGCCAGCTGACAGGCGAACGCGGCGCAGAGCAGCACCAGCGGAACCACGGCGACGAGCTCGACCGACGCCTGGCCGAGCTCGGATCGGAGCGCGCGCTCTGAAGGCATCGGCCAACGATGCGCCGCGGCGCGTAACGGCTCAAGACGCGAGCGTTACAACTCGGCCACGGGAGAGCGAAAAGTCGGTGCGCCGGCGCTGGCGCCGGCCACGCCTACCCGTACTGCTGCGAGTGCGTCCAGGCCCAGTAGATGCCGTACGAGCAGGCACCGAGCAAGGCGAGCCAGATCAGCACCCCGCCGCCGCCCAGGTCGAACAGGCGCTGCGTCCCCACGAAATCGAGGAACGCGAGCCCGATCGAGCCGTACGCCACCCCGCGCTCGGTGACCGACAGCGACTCGATCGTGAACCGGTGCTCGCGGTAGAGCCGGAAGCCGAGCAGCGCGATCGCCACGAAGAAGGCGATCGTCAACAGCCACAGCACCACGCTCAGCCCGGTGCCCCCGCCGGGCACGATCACGATCGCCAGCGCGATCAGCGCCAGGATCCCGAAGTTGCGCGCCACCCGCCACCCGCTCGAGTCCACGGCCCCTAGCTCGCCTCCCCCGGCTTCGGGCCGCCCTCGCCGCCCTCCTCCTGGAAACGCTTGCGCGAGGCCTCGATCTCCTTCAGCGCGTCCTGGCGGGAGTACCAGCCGTCCACCTTGACCTTCTTCTGCTCGAGGTCCTTGTAGACCGAGAAGAAGTGCGTGATCTCGTCGCGGAGCTGCTTGGAGATGTCGTCCAGCTCCTCGAGCGTGTTCCAGGACGGGTCCTGGAGCGGGACGCAGAGCACCTTGTCGTCGATCCCCTTGTCGTCCTCCATTCGGAAGAGCGCGATCGGCTTGACCTCGATCAAGCAGCCCGGGAACGTGGGCTCGGAGACGCAGACCATCGCGTCGAGCGGGTCCTCGTCGAGCCCCAGGGTCTCGGGGATGAACCCGTAGTCGGTGGGATAGACCATCGACGAGAACAGGAAGCGATCGAGCTTGATCCCCCCGTGCTCGTGGTCGTACTCGTACTTGTTGCGGCTCCCCTTCGGGATCTCGACGATGCACGTGAGCGGTACGTCGGCCACGACGGTTTCGAGCTTATACGGCCGCCCCGCTCCGGTAGCATCCGGCGGGCATGCGGGTCCGCACCTTGCTCATCCCGATCGCCCTCCTGGCCGCCCAGCTGCTCCTGGCCGCGCCCGCCCTGGCCGACAACGGCGAGGGCCTGGCGGGCGAGACCAACGACAAGGTCGTGACCTTCTTCTGCCTCGGCATAGTGCTGCTCTTCCCCCTGATCGCGACGCTCGGCACGGTCCTCCAGAGCCGGCTCGAGAAGCGCCGGGAAGCGCGTCAGGCCGCCCGCATGCGCCAGCGCGTGGGCTGGTAGCCCACCCCGCCGGCGGACTTTTTACGGCTGCCTTAACTGCTCGTCGCAAGATGATGGCTCGACGGGAACTCCCTCCCTCCT
>DASVQK010000146.1:0-8980 GCA_036389105.1 Thermoleophilaceae bacterium | reverse complement strand
CGAGCGCAGATTCGCCGCTCAGCCGTCGCTGTCAGCTCCGTCACCGGCCGCCAGACCAGTCAAGCTCGAGGCCCCGGGCACCGATGAATTCCCCATGTGGAGGGTGTTCTCCAAGCTGCGGTTCGTGGTGTACCTGGTCGTCGTGGTCGTGGCCGCGATGCACTTCGGCGGCGCCCGCGACGGCACCAGCCGCGCCGGCGCGCAGGGCGACAGGAGCCCCTACAAGCGCTTCTACGGGATGACCGCGCAGCGCGGCAAGGCCTGGGCGGAGGTGGCGAACGGCCGCATCCACAGCCTCAACCTCGACGTGCACCTGCGCTGCGCGCGCGGCATCTCGGCCACGTCCCGCCTGCTCTTCGCCGACCGGGGACCGCACGGACTGCGGCGGCACGGCAACCGCTTCAAGAGCAGCTGGACCAAGGACGGGCTGACCGCCCGCGTGAAGGGCCGCCTGGTCAACCGCGGCGGACCGCTCGTCCAGGGCAAGATCTCCGTCTCCGGCCGGTTCGCGAACGCGGCCTGTCGCAGCGGCACCGTTCGCTGGTCGGCCTCGCCGGCCCCGCTCGTCAAGCTGTCGCCCGGGCACGAGTAGCCGAGCGCCGCTCAGGCCCGCCCGAGCCGCTCCAGCCGTTTCGCCAGCCGCTCCATCCCGCGCTCGCGCGCTGCCGCGGCGCCGCCCTCGTAGTCGGTCGGCCTGTCCGGCGGGCGCTCGAGATCCAGCTGCCGCAGGGTGGCCAGCTCCTTGAAGACCGGCAGCTGCTCGCGCCCGTCCATCAGCGCGCCGGACACTCGCGCCGGGCGCTCGCGCGCCGCGGCGGCCAGGCACGCCTCGAGCGAGCCGTGACGGCGCAGCAGGTCGGCGGCGGTCTTCTCCCCGATCCCCTTGGCGCCCGGGATCCCGTCGGACGGGTCGCCGCGCAGAGCGATGAAGTCCGGCACGAGCTCCGGCGACACGCCGTAGCGGCGCACCACCTCGCGGCGGTCCACCTCCTCCGCGCCCTGCGCGCCGGTGCGGACGTACAGCACCCCCACGCGGTCGGTCACGCACTGGTACATGTCGCGGTCGCCCGTCAGGACCAGCGCGTCTCCGCCAGCCTGCTCCTCGACGTGCGCGAAGGAGCCGAGCAGATCGTCGGCCTCCAGCGTTTCGTGCGCCACCACGGTCCACCCGAGCGCGTCGAAGAACGCGCCCGAGTCGGCGAACTGCGGCGCCAGCTCGTCGGGCACCTCGGGACGGTCGGCGTGGTAGGGCGGGTAGAGCTCGAGCCGGTACTCCGCAGCGTCGGGCCCGAAGCACAGGACCACGGCTCGCGGCTCGTGGCGCTCCAGCTCCCGCAGGATCATGTTGGTGGTGCCGAGGAGCGCGTTGACGGGCTGCCCCTGCCCGTCGACGATCGACTTGGGCAGGGCGTAGAACGCCCGGAACAGCAGCGAGGGCGCGTCTACGACCATCAGGGGCGCGGGCACGCCCGGGAAGCTACCTACCCGAGCCCCTCGCGGAAGCCCTCGCGCCAGCTCGCATACCTGGGCTGCCAGCCGAGCTCGCGCTTGGCCTTGGCATTGGAGGCCCCGCGCATGGATACGGACATCTCGGCGTTGTGCTTGGCCAAGATCCGCGCCAGCCACAGCGGCACGCGCCGCGGCGGCTTGGCCCCCAGCGCCTCCGCGAAGCCCGGGAGCCACTCGCTCATCGGCGCGGGTTCGTCGTCCACGACGTTGTAGACGCCCGGCGCACCGCGCTCCAGGGCCGCCACGGTGGCCGAGGCGGCGTCGTCCACGTGGATGAACGGGAACACGCCGGTGCCCTCCCCCACGATCGGAAAGCGGCGCTTGCGCACCGCGTCCGCCATCTTCGTGCCCCGGGCGTACCAGGTGCCGGGCCCGTAGAAGAAGCCGTAGCGCAGTGCCAGGCCGTCCATGCCCTCCGCCTCCACAGTCTTGCGCTCGCACTCAAGCGTGGCCCTCACGGCCTCTCCGAACGCGCCGTCCCCGACGCTCAGGGTGGGCGCGTCCTCGTCCTTCACGGGCCCGCCCTCGGTGGCGTAGATGAACGCGATGCTCTGAGCCACGAAGCGCCTGGCCCGCGCCTCGCGAGCGCCGGCCAGCAGGTTGTCGGTGCCGCGCGTGCGGAGCTCCGAGGTGGCGCCGTAGCCGTAGCGCATGCTGAAGTCCCGCGGCAGGTCGGTGAGCTGGTGCACGACGGCCTCGGGGGCGGCCTCGACCATCGCACGCCGCACCGCATCGGCGTCGAGCGCGTCGGCCACGACCGGCGTGGCGCCGGCCGCTCGCAGCTCCTCCCCCTTCGCGGCCGATCGCGTCATGCCCGTCACCTCGTGGCCCGCCTCGAGCAGCTGCCGCACCAGCGGCTGCCCGATCGCCCCGGTGGCCCCGGCGACGAAGACCCTCACGGTACGGCGGCCCTGCGGTCGCGCAGGAGCCGCACCAGCATCCAGCCGAAGACCACCGTGCCCACGGCCAGCGCGGCGAAGTCGATCGGCCCGTACTTCTCGGGGTCCGCCTCGTCGATGTCAACCAGATGGTTGATCGAGTGGAGCAGTGACTGGAAGAAGGCGTAGCCGACCACTCCCAGGCGCCATGAGGGACGCGCGTACGCGATGACGAGCGCCACGCCGAGCGCCAGGGTGAACGTGCCCGCGTCGCGCGTGTAGTGCGGGTTCGAGACTCCGAACGGACCGGCGCTGTCGAAGAACCCCTCCGGGTCGATCAACAGCCAGGCTCCCACCCCGATCTGGGCGGCCGCGAGCACCAGCAGCAGCGGACCGATTACGTCACGACGAACACTGGACTCCACTTCGTCCCTCCAAGTCGACTCTCGCCCTCGGAGGTTGGCACGTTAACCGCGCCCGTTGTGTGACGGCTTACTCGCCGCCGGAGTAGTGGTAGTCGTTCGCGTCGAACAGCCACGGAGCCGCCGGCTGCGGGCCCGCCCAGGCGGGATCCGGGCCGACCCAGTCCTCGTCCTGGCCGTAGTAGCCGAAGGGCGGGTGCAGGTGGCAGGTCTTCGAGAAGAGCGGCTTGCAGGGGTTGTACGGCTGGGTGCGGGCCCAGGGGTTGGGGCCGACGCCGACCGGGAGCGGGCCCGGCTCGCCGTCCACGTAGTTCTGGTAATCCTCGGGGGCCGGGCCGCTGTGGCCGGAGGACACGTAGGTGTAGATCCAGGACCAGGGGCGCGAGACCTCGAAGCCGTTGCTCAGGCCGTCGTGGTCCTGGTCGTCGGCGCCGTCGAGCACGCCGTCGCCGTCGGAGTCGGGGTCGACCATGCTGACGCCGGGGAAGGTCTCGACGTAGGCCGTCTCGACCGGCCTGCCGTTGGAGCCGTCGAACCGCGCGTCCCACCACTTCTGCACCATGCGGCCGTAGCGCTCGTCCCAGTTGCCCAGCTTGTCGCCGTCCGCGTCGCGCTCGTCATCCGAGAGCACGCCGAGGTTGAAGGCAGGGAACTTGTCGCCGTCCATGTAGTCGAGCACCGGGTCGCTCGGGGCGACGACGCTGACGCTGCGCTGCTTGCCGTCGCTGTAGTTCAGCGGCAGCGAGTGCGCGCCGTAGTACGTCCAGAGCTGGTACTCGTCGGCCATGGTCAGGCCGTCGCCGTCGTGGTCGACGTCCGTGTCCTTGGGGTCGAGCGGGTTCGGCCACGGCTTCTTGCCCGGGTAGGGCAGCGCGGCATCCGGCACTCCGAAGGGAGAGGTGTTGTTCATGTCCACGGCCGACTGGTACTCGTAGCCGTCGCTGACGCCGTCGGCGTCGGTGTCGGCCGAGCAGGGGTCGGTGTGGGTCTTGCCGACCTCCTCGGTGTCCGCGATCAGGTCGTTGTCGTCGTCAGTCTCGACGCCGTTCTTGACGCCGTCGTTGTCGCAGTCGCCGTCGACCGGCGCGGTCTGGCCGCCGCCGCTGTCCCCGCCCGTCGTGGTGGCGGTGGAGCTGGACGGGTAGATCACCGGCGAGCGGTCCTTCTTGGTGGCCTTGCCGAAGCGCTTGGCGAGGATGCGGACCTGGAAGCGGGTGGGCGCGGCGTCCGCGCCGGCGGCGCGCAGCAGCGGGATCACCGTGTCGGGGATCGTGACCACCAGACGGGTCTTGCCGGTGGTGTCGGGCTTGGCGATGACGACGCCGCCGCCCGAGCGCAGGAAGTAGACGCTGGTCTTGCCGGGCAGGAAGCCCTTGCCGACGATCGTCAGCTTCTCGCCGACCTTGGCCTGCATCGGCGCGATCGAGGTGATCGACGGGCCGGCCTTCTTCTTCTTCTTGGCCTTGCCGGCCTTGAAGAGGGCCTTCGGATGGGCGAGGTCGACCTCCGGGTGCAGCAGGCGCAGGCGCGCGCCGGCGTCGGCCGTGAGACCGAGGACGAGGCAAGCGCAGAGCGAGACGAGGAGCAGGAGACGCCGGGTCATTGCATCCCGGTATCGGCGGCTGGTGGGCCCTACTTAACCCCCTCGGCCAGATTTCTTGCGACGGCGCGCCGGGCGCCGCTTCGGCACGACGCGCTCGCCCACGTGCACGCCGGGCGCGTGGTGCCTGAAGCCCGCCGGGCGGGCGGGCAGGCCCAGCTCCTGGCCGCGCGCCGTGAGCGCGTCCACCGAGCGCTCGGACACGGCCGAGATCGTGAGCGACGGGTTGACCCCGAGCGAGGTGGGGATGGCGGAGGAGTCGATGCAGAACAGGCCCTCGTTGTCGAAGGCCTCGCCGCGGTGATCCACCACGCCCAGGTCCTTCGAGTCCGCCATCCGGCAGCCGCCCAGCGGGTGCGCGCAGTACACGCCGCGCGTCTCGGTCAGCTTCATGAAGCGGCCGAGGCCGTTTCGCTCGGCCACCTGCTTCATGGCCTTGTCGGCCAGCTCGCGCACGCGCACGGACTGCTCGGACAGCTCGTAGGAGAAGATGCCGACCTTGACCGGGCCCGCGTTGGGCGCCGCGGCGTCGCCGGACGGCGGCGGTGAGATGAACGTGCCGTCGTGGGTGTCCTCGACCATGGCCAGGAGCTCGATCCTGTCGTTCCAGTGGGCGATTGCCTGCTTTTTCTGGAGGCCCCACCAGGACGGCTCGCCGGCGGGGTCGCGGCCGTCGTCGTAGAGGAAGTTGGTCAGGCTCGACAGGAAGATCTCCTGGAGCGTGAAGCGCGTGCCGTCGAACCGGTGGCCCTTCCGGCCGACCCAGAAGTCGTAGGTCATCGTGGTGATCGGCTTGCCCTTGTGGAACTGCCCGTAGCCGGGCAGCTTGAGCAGGCTGCGCACCTTGGCCGGGTCGTACTCGATGGCGGCCACGTGGTCGCCGTTGGTGCCCAGGTGACGGCCGAGCTGGTCCGACAGCGACGGCAGGTTGGACCGCGAGCGCATCAGGATCGGCGTGGTGCCCATCGCGCCCGCGGCCATGATCAGCACCTTGCACTCGATCTCCTCGCTCTGCCCGTTCGGCGCGCGGCTGGGGTTGTCGCCCTCGTTGTCCATGAACGAGGCGGTGACCACGTAGCGGTAGCCGTCGGCGGTCGAGCGCCGGACCGACTCCACCTGGCGGTTGGGCCGCACGCGCACGCCCGCCCGCTCGGCCGAGGCCAGGTAGTTGGTGTTCAGGGTGTTCTTCGCGCCGAACACGCAGCCGGTGTGGCACCACTTGGCCTCCACGCAGCGCCCCGGGTCGATGGCCAGTGGCACGCGGTCGCACGTGTGTCCGGCCGCGTGCAGCGTGGCGGCCCACAGGCCGCCCGACTTCGACACCCGGTCCCAGCTCGGGCGGTTCACCCGCAGGCCGCGCTCCACGCGCGCGTAGAACGGGTTGAGCGTCCTGCGCGAGATCTGAGCGGGCCACATCCGGCGGTCGACGCCGTCGTCCAGGCGGTGGTCGCGGCGCTCGAACACCTCGCTGGGCGAGCGGATCGAGGCCGCCAGGTAGAGGTTGGAGCCGCCTCCCACGGCGTTGGCGGTCACCACCTGGGTTCCCTGGGGCCCGGACGCCAGGAGCGTGCCCGGGCCGCCGCTCGACTGCGTCAGGTTGTAGACGTCGGACAGGTGGCCGATGCCCATCGACTGCTTGAACTGGGTGTGCTTGTAGCGGCGGCCGCGCTCCAGCACGAGGATGTTCTTGGGGTCCACGCCGGCCGCGCGGTAGAGCTCCGACAGCCGCCAGGCGGAGATCGCGCCGCCGAAGCCGGATCCGACGATGCAGACGTCGACGCGCTCAGCCATCGGTCGCCCCGCTCACGACAGGTAGCCCTTCCTGGTGCGCTCCCGCGACAGCTTGCGCCGGTAGCTGAAGCCGTAGTAGCCGTTGGGCGCCGCGCCTGGGTAGCCCATCACGCGGTAGCCGGAGGCGTTCTGGCTGGTGCCGATCGGGTGCTCCACCGCGGCGCAGAACGCCGCGAACGGCACGGCCGCGGCGGCCTCGTACAGCACGCGGTCGCCGTTGGCGAAGTCGAGGGCCGTGAGGCACACCCGGGTGCGCTGCTCGAAGCTGAGCGCCAGGAACGACGGGTTGCCCTGCTGGAGCGAGCGCAGCGAGAGATCGGTCAGGAACGGGCCCGCCAGCGCCTGGAAGCCGATCAGCGGGTCGTGGAACACGCGCAGCGCGTCGGCCTCGACCGCGCCCGGAGCGCCGTCCACGCCGGCGATGGCCAGCGGATGGATCTCGTCGCCCAGGTCGGTCTTCGCGGCCTTGCGGCCCGGGATGAGGGTGTCGGCGAACGCCTGGAGCGTGGCGTCGTCGAGCGACACCGCCGCCAGCGCCGGATCGGCCGCGATCATCCGCTCGGCCAGCGGCAGCGCCGACGCCACGAACGCCCCGGCGCCGAGCACTCCCACGCGCTGGATGAAGTCCCTACGCGACAGCTCGTCGTACAGCGGGCGCACGTGCTGAAACTACCTGAGCCGGGGGCACGCCGGGCCGCCTTGCAGGCGCGGCGGGCGGGGCCGCGGGGGTATCCTGGGCGCATGCGCCGCGCGATCGCGACGGGGTTCGCGACGGCCCTGCTCGCCACGTTGGCCCCCCACTCCGCCGGAGCCGCGAGCGGCGTGATCGGCTACGACGGCAAGAACCCGTTCGCCTGCACGCTCCAGCAGCTCGGGACCGGCACCGACTTCCCTCAGCCGGAGGCCGACCCGTTCTGCGTCGAGTACGACAAGCGCCACCAGAACGCGACCGAGCTGGGGGTCGTGGACTTCCTCTCCCAGGAGCCGGCGCGGGTTGCCGCCGCGAGCCCCAAGTGCTTCTACTTCCAGCGCGACCACTGGGTCGGGTCGGTGATCCAGGACAACCAGCGGACCCAGACCTACGCCTGGGACGGCAGCTACTTCTTCGACAAGGCGCGGGGCATCGGCGGCGTGTACGTGGAGAACTTCTCGTTCAACGGGCAGAGCGGCGACCCGACGGCCCTGCCTGGCTTCCCGTCGCAGTACAGGCCGTTCTTCGGGAACGGCCGCGGGGGCATCCAGTCGGACAACAACGTGCCGGCGGACCCGAGCTGCGTGGCCAAGGCCAAGGAGCACGACCCGCGCGCGGGCGGCGGGCCGGGCGGGGCGGGCACGTCGGGGCTCAGCCACTGCCGCGTTCCGGGCGGGCACGTGAGGCGCGGCATCGCCGGGATCAGGCTGGGCGCGCGCCGCTCCAGGGTGCGCAGCCAGCTCGGGCCGGCCAGCGCCGAGAGCCTGCGCTACGTGACCTACTGCATGACCGGCGGCGGGCGGGTGGTGGCCGGGTTCGACCGGAAGGGGCCGAAGGGCCGCGCCGTGTTCGTCTACACCGACGCCGAGCCGTTCGACACGCGCGGCATCCGCACCGGCGGACCGGCGCGAAAGGCGGCCAGGCGGCTGGGCCACCACCGCACGCTCCGGCTCGGGCGGGGGACGCGCGCGCTGGCCAAGCGCGAGCACCACCAGGTCTTCCTGATCGGCGTGGCCGACAGGCGCGTCGCCTTCCTGGCGGTGGTCAAGCGCAAGGCGTCGTTCGAGCGGGCGCGGCGGCTGCTGAAGCGGATGCCGCGCTGAGTCGCTCTGCGGTGACTTAAGCTCGCTATAGCGTGCATAAGTCATCACACGTCGTGCCCAAGGACCTGAGCTCGCTCCCGGCCGACCTGCCAGTGCCGGAGGACGACGGCGCGGCTCGCCACCTGCCGGGGCGGTCGCTCCCCTCGCTCGCCCTCCCCGCCACCGATGGCTCCGTCGTGGACCTCGCGGCGCTCGAGGGTCGAACCGTGGTCTTCGCGTATCCCGCGATGGGGCGTCCCGGCGAGCAGTCGCCCGGCGGGGACGCGGCCTGGGACGCGATCCCCGGCGCGCGCGGCTGCACGCCGCAGGCGTGCGCCATCCGCGACCGGCATGGCCGCTTCGCGGCGCTCGGCGCGCGCGTGGTCGGGCTCTCGTCACAGACGCCGGCGCGGCAGGCGGAGGCCGTCGAGCGCCTGCAGCTCCCCTATCCCCTCCTCTCGGATTCGGAGCTCCTCTTGACGCGTGCGCTGGAGCTCCCGACCTTCGAGGCCGCCGGCCATACGTTCCTCAAGCGGCTGACCCTCTTCGTGCGGGACGGCGCCGTGGAGCACGTGCAGTACCCCGTCTTCCCGCCGGACGGGAGCGCGCAAGCGGCCCTCGACTGGCTCGGCGGCTAGAGCTCGTCCTCGACGGCCTTGCTGCCGTTGGGCGCATGGTCCTCACACGGCCGTCCGCCCCCGGTGGTCGTCACGGGTCCGGGTACGGCTGGATGGGCACGCCGTGGTCGGTCTCGCGCATGCCGATCTCGTAGGCGGCGCCGTGCGCGGTGACCAGCTCGCGCGCCGCGCCGTCTGAGCGCTCGACCGACAGCGTCATACGGGAGATCGAGCAGTTGAGCGTGTTGTGCTCGCCGCCGTCGGGGTCGGAGTACACCCAGCCGACGGTCTGGCCGGGCGCGACGGTCGCCTCGCCCCGCACGGTGACCCCGGGGCCCGGCAGCACGAAGCGGCAGCCGTCGGCGCGGTCCTCCACCTCGGTCTTCCGCG
>DASVQK010000145.1:0-22908 GCA_036389105.1 Thermoleophilaceae bacterium | reverse complement strand
CCGCCGCCGCGTGCCGGCGGCGGCAGCGCGGACAGGCCGGCGTCGAGCTGCTGGGCGCTCTGCCGGCCCTGCTGGTCGTCGGGTTGGTCGTCATGCAGCTCCTGGCGCTCGGGTACTCCAAGGTCCTCGCCGGGAACGCGGCCGAGGCGGGCGCGCTCGCGCTGGCGGGCGGGGCGGACGCGGCCCGAGCGGCGCGCGCCGCCGTGCCGGGCTGGTCGCGCGCCCATCTGCGTGTCGCCGTCCGCGGCGGCTCGGTCAGGGTCGTCCTGCGCCCGCCGTCGCCGCTGCGCGTCGTCGCCCGAAGGCTGGAGGTCGACGCGTCCGCCGAGGTCGCGCGCCCGTGAGCGCCTGGCCCGAGTCGCGGCACGGCGGAGGCATCGTGGCCACGGCGCTCGCGCGCGCCGAGGCCTGGCTGCTCGAGCCACCGGTGCCGCCGGTCACGGGCGGAGCGGCGCCCGCTCCGCCGCCGCGGCCGGTGGTGGCGGTGCGCGGGCTCGCCCCCCGCTGCGGGGCGTCCACGGTCGCGCGGGCGCTCGCCGCGGCGCTGGCGCGCGAGGACCCGTGCCGGTCCGCGGCGGTGCTGGGCGCGGACCCGCTCGCGGGACCGCGAATGGCGAGCCCCGCGGCCGCGCGGCTCGCTCGCGTGCTCGCGGAGCTGGGCTGCGCGGAGGTGCGACCCACCGGCCGCGTCTGCCTTCTGCCCGCGGACCCGCTCCCGAGCGCGATCGCGGGCGAGCGACCGAGTCCGATCGTCATCGACGTCCCCTCACACGCGCCACCGGCGGAGGCGTTGGGGATCGCGGACCACGTGCTGCTCGTCGGCTCCCCGCTGGTGGACCGCTCGCTCGCCGCGGCGGTCGAGACCTCCCTGGCGCGCGGGGGCCACAGCGTGGACGTCGTCGTGAACCGGGTCGAGGACGTGGAGGCCGCGGCCGCCGCCGAGGGCCGGGGCTGGGTCGCGATCGGAGAGTCGCGGCTGGCCGCCCAGCTCGCGCTGGCCTGCCGCGACCCGCGCGGACCGTTCGCGGTCCCGGTCGCCGAGCTCGCGGACCGCTGCCGGGCGAGGGCGCCGCGATGAGCACGCGCCTCGCCTGCCAGCGCGGTCAGGCGGCGATCCTCCTCCTCGGCGCAATCGGAGCGCTGATCGCGCTCGCGCTAGTCATGGCCTCGTTCGGCCAGGCGCTGGGCGCGCGCGGGCGGGCGCAGCGGGTCGCCGACCTGGCCGCGGTGTCGGGCGCGCGCGCCATGAGCGCGGCCTACCCGCGGCTGTTCGAGCCGCCGTACCTGCGGCCTGGCGTGCCGAACGCCCGCCACCTCGGCCGCCCGGCCTACCTGGCGCTGGCGCGCGCCGCGGCGCTCGACGGAGCGCGCCGCAACGGCCTCGCCGTCGCTCCGGGCGACGTCCGCTTTCCCGGCGCGGCCAGCTTCGCGCCCACGCGCATCGCCGTCGACGTCCGCTCGCTGGCCGACGTCCGGATCTCCGGCGACCGGCGCACCGGCGGCCGGCGAGTGCCGGTCCACGCACACGCCGAGGCCGAGCTGTCGGTCGCCGGCGGCGCGGCGTTCGCCGTCAGGGGAGGGGACGGCGAGTACACCGGGCCGCTCGCGTACCGCCAGGGCAAGCCGATGCGCCCGGACACGGCCCTCGCGTTCGACCGGATGGCGCGCGCTGCGGCCGCCGACGGCATCTCGCTGATCGTCGTCAGCGGCTTCCGGGGGAACGCCGAGCAGGCGGCGCTGTTCGCCAGGCACCCGGACCCCAGGTGGGTGGCGCCGCCGGGCCGCTCGCTGCACCGCCTGGGCACCGAGCTCGACCTCGGCCCCGCGTCGGCCTACGGCTGGCTGGCGGCCAACTGCGGCAGGTTCGGGTTCCTCAAGCGCTACGCGTGGGAGCCGTGGCACTTCGGCTACACCCGCAGCCCGGGCACGGCGTCGGTCGGGTTCGGCACGCGCGGCGGCGACGGGCGGGCCACCGCCGCGCTCCAGGCGTTCGTCCCGGAGCGGTTCGCCGGCGCCATCACGCACGCCGCGCGGCGCTGGGGCGTGTCCGCCACGCTGCTCGCGGCGCAGCTCTACGCGGAGTCGAACTTCAACCCGTTCGCGGTGTCGGGCGCCGGGGCGCGCGGCATCGCGCAGTTCATTCCCGGCACCGCCGCCGCCTACGGCCTGCGCGACCCGTTCGACGCCGACGCCTCGATCGACGCCCAGGCGCATCTGATGCATGACCTGCTCGCACGCTTCGCGTCGGTCCCGCTCGCGCTGGCGGCCTACAACGCGGGCCCGGCGCCGGTCGCCCGTTGCGGCTGCGTCCCGCCGATCGCCGAGACGCAGGCGTACGTCACGCGCATCCTCGGCCTGCTGGGCGGGGCCGGCGACGTGACCGCGGGCGGGCTCGAGGTCAGGCTCGTGGAGTGACGGTGCGCCCCGTCTTGCCCTGGCCCTCAGCCCGCGCAGTAGCGCAGCTTGCGCTTCATGTGCAGCGTGCGGTGGCGCCGCGTCCTGATCGTCAGCCGAACGCGCGTGGTGCCCTTCTTCGCCACCTTCACCCGCACGCGGGCGCGCGGGCCGATCAGCACCTTCCGGCGGCGGCCGTTCACGTAGACCGTCACACGCCGGACGCGCGAGGGGCGCACGCCCTTGATCCGGATCGACGCGCGCGGGCGCTTCCTGCACTTGCCCGGCACCTTCACCGCGCCGGCGCCGCAGGAGGCGCCGCTCACCGCCAGGGTCCGGCGCAGCGCGATGTCGCGGGACGAGCGCCCGACCGCCAGCGAGTAGCAGCCCGGCGCCACGCGCCAGCCGTTCGACCCGACGTGCCAGTACGACAGCGCGCGCGTGTCGAGCGCGAACGACACCCGCTTCGACTTGCCGGGCGCCAGCTCCAGCTTCCTGAACCCCTTGAGCTGCCGCGGCGGCTGCACCACGCCGGCCGCGGGCTGGGGCAGCCCCAGGTACACCTGCGGCACGTCGCTGCCGGTCCGCTCGCCCGTGTTCGCGACATCGAGGCTGACCTTCGCTCCGAGCCGCGCGCCGCCGGCCGGCTCCACCCGCAGGTTGCGGTACGCGAAGCTCGTGTACGACAGCCCGAACCCGAACGTGAACGCCGGCGCGATGCCGCGGCTGTCGTACCAGCGGTAGCCCACCAGCACGCCCTCCTTGTAGAAGACCTCGTTGTTCACGCCGGGGTACTTCTCCGGGTCGCCGGCCGTGGGCAGGTCGTCCTCGGACCGCGGGAAGGTGCCCGGCAGCCGGCCGCCGGGATCCACGTCGCCGAACAGCACGCGCGCGATGGCCGTGCCGCCCTCCTGCCCGGGATACCAGGCCTCGAGCAGCGCCCGGACCCTGTCGCGCCACGGCGTGAGCACCGGGCCGCCCGTCTCCAGCACCACGATCGTGTTCGGGTTCGCGGCCGCCACCCGCTCGATCAGCCCGTCCTGGTCGCCGTGCGCGTCGGGGCACTCGAGCGTCAGGCACGGCCGGTCGGCGCCCTCGGTCAGGTAGTCGGCCGGGATCACGATCGCCACGTCGGAGGCCTTCGCCGCATCGGCTGCGGCGTCGGGGTCGCTGCCGTCCTCGTGCCGCACCTGCACGCCCGCGCCGACCCGTTTCTGGATCGCCTGAAGCGGGCTGGTGAACGAGAACGGCTTGACGTTGCCCGAGCCGCCGCCGGTTGTGAATCCGTCCGCGCCGGCGCCGATCAGCGCGATCGACTTCAGGCGGCCGGCGTCAAGCGGCAGCGCACCGCCGCTGTTCTTGAGCAGGACGATCGCCGACTCCTCGACCTCCCGGGCCGTGCGCGCGTGCGCCGCCTTGTCGATCTGGGCGTCGTCGTCGCGGTAGGCGGGCCGGTCGAAGAACCCGTAGGCGAACTCGGTGCGCAGCACCCGGCGTATCGCCTTGTCCACCTGCGCCTGCGTGGCCTGCCCGCTCGCCAGGGCGGCGTGCACTTGCGCCGGGCCGTACGCGGCAGCCGGCCACGGCTCGAAGTCCAGCCCGCTGTTGAGGGACACCCCGGCGTTGTGGGCGGCGCCGTAGTCGGCCAGCACGAAGCCCTTGAAGCCCCACTCGCCCTCGAGGATCTCCTGGAGCAGGTGCGGGCTCTCGCACGCGTAGCGGCCGTTCACCCGCTGGTACGCGCACATCACCGACGCGACATTCGCCTCCTTCACCGCGGCCTCGAAGTGGGGCAGGTAGATCTCGCGCAGCGTGCGCTCGTCGATGTGCTCGTTCACCACGTAGCGGTCGCCCTCGGCCCCGGCGCCCAGCGGCGACCCGGGCATGCCCGTCCGGCCCGAGGGGTCGGCCCCCTCCTGGTTGTTGGCCGCGTAGTGCTTGATGTCGGCGATCACGCCCTGCGCCTGCGTGGCCCTCACGTACTCCACGCCCAGCCGCGTCATCAGGAACGGGTCCTCACCGTAGCTCTCGAATGTCCGCCCGTTCAGCGGCGTGCGCATGATGTTCACCGTGGGCGCGTACATCACGTCGTTGCCCTTGCTCTTGGCCTCGTTGGCCACCACGTCGCCGTAGCGGCGGGCCAGCTCCGGCGAGAACGTGGCCCCGAGCGCCAGCGGCACGGGCATGGCGGTCGCGTTGCCCTGCCGCGGCCCGACCGGCCCGTCCGTGTAGTACGTGGTGGGCAGGCCCACGCGCGGCACGCCGTCGCTCGTCCCGGTGTGACCGTGCGGGTCCTGCCCGGCCACCCCGGTGAACTCGTCGCCCGCCAGCAGGCCGATCCGCTCCTCGGGCGTAAGTGCCTTCAGGAGCAGCTCCGCGCGCTTGTCCGGGCCGAGCGACGTGTCGCACCACGGGTGGCTGCCGCAGCGGCCGGCGGCCTGCGCGGCGACCGCCGACGCGAGCAGGACGAGCAGCGCGCTCGCGAGCGCGAGCCGCAGCGTCCGCGCGGACTTCGAGGCGACCGCCCGCCCGACCGTTTGCCCCAGGCCCTCCTCCACGACCTGTCGCAAGCTAGCGCTCGCGCCCGCCGAGTGCGGCGCGGACTCGGCGCGCGTGACTCGCGCGCGCCCGGTTCCCGTCTACTCTCGCTGGACGAGGTCGTACCCCGACGAGGCGAAGGAGAGCGTGTGGCGGTCGCGCAGAAGGCATCCAACAAGGGCCGTGGCGGCAAGCAGGCACGCGCGTCGAAGGCGGCGAGTCGGCCGGCTGACGGCGGCGCACCCAAGCGCCGGGTCGAGGACGGCAACGGGATGGTCGACGCGGCCGCCCTCGAGGATCTCCTGGAGGCCCTGCACGCCGTCCGCAACGGCGACTTCTCGCGCCGGCTGTCCACTCGACGGCGCGACGTCGTCGGCGACCTGTCGCGGATCTTCAACGAGCTGGCCGAGCAGAACGGCCGCATGACCAAGGAGCTCGGCCGGATCGGCCGGGTCATCGGGCGCGAGGGTCGCATGGCCGAGCGCGCGACGCTCCCGGGGGCGGGCGGCGACTGGGAGACGAGCATCGACTCGATCAACGACCTGATCGACGACCTCGTGCGCCCGACGACCGAGGTCGCCCGCGTGATCGACGCCGTAGCCAACGGCGACCTGAGCCAGAAGATGGCGCTCAAGATCGAGGGCCAGCCCGTCAGAGGCGAGTTCCTCCGGATCGGCACCACCGTCAACACCATGGTCGACCAGCTGTCGTCGTTCGCCGACGAGGTCACGCGCGTCGCGCGCGAGGTGGGCACCGAGGGCAAGCTCGGCGGCCAGGCCGAGGTGAAGGGCGTCTCCGGCACGTGGCGCGACCTCACCGAGAACGTCAACTCGATGGCCTCCAACCTGACCGACCAGGTGCGCAACATCGCGCACGTCACGACCGCCGTGGCCAACGGCGACCTGTCGCGCAAGATCACCGTCGAGGCCAAGGGCGAGGTGGCGGCGCTGGCCGACACGATCAACACGATGGTGGACCAGCTGTCGTCGTTCGCGGACGAGGTCACGCGCGTGGCCAAGGAGGTCGGCACCGAGGGCAAGCTCGGCGGCCAGGCGCAGGTCGGGGGAGTCTCGGGCACGTGGCGCGACCTGACGGAGAACGTCAACTTCATGGCCTCCAACCTCACGAGCCAGGTGCGCAACATCGCCCAGGTGGCGACGGCGGTGGCGCGCGGCGACCTGACGCAGAAGATCACCGTCGAGGCCAAGGGCGAGGTGGCCACGCTGGCCGACACGATCAACGAGATGACCGACACGCTGGCCGTGTTCGCCGACCAGGTCACCGGCGTCGCGCGGGAGGTCGGCACCGAGGGCAAGCTGGGCGGCCAGGCGGACGTGCCGAACGTGGCGGGCACGTGGAAGGACCTGACCGACAACGTGAACGTGATGGCCGGCAACCTGACCGACCAGGTGCGGAACATCGCGCAGGTGGCCACTGCCGTGGCGCGCGGCGACCTGACACAGAAGATCACCGTCGAGGCCAAGGGCGAGGAGGCCACGCTGGCCGACACGATCAACGAGATGACCGACACGCTGGCCGTGTTCGCCGACCAGGTGACGGGCGTGGCCCGCGAGGTGGGCACCGAGGGCAAGCTCGGCGGCCAGGCCGACGTGCCGAACGTGGCGGGCACCTGGAAGGACCTGACCGACAGCGTGAACTTCATGGC
Organism: Thermoleophilaceae bacterium; assembly: GCA_036389105.1. Lineage (GTDB taxonomy): Bacteria > Actinomycetota > Thermoleophilia > Solirubrobacterales > Thermoleophilaceae > AC-37. Next base: position 16,310 of record DASVQK010000145.1, on the reverse strand, counting down.
CGGCAACCTGACCGACCAGGTGCGCAACATCGCGCACGTAACGACCGCCGTCGCCAACGGCGACCTGTCGCGCAAGATCACCGTCGAGGCCAAGGGCGAGGTCGCGGCGCTGGCCGACACGATCAACACGATGGTCGGGCAGCTGTCGTCGTTCGCCGACGAGGTCACGCGCGTCGCGCGCGAGGTCGGCACCGAAGGCAAGCTCGGCGGGCAGGCCGAGGTGAAGGGCGTGTCCGGCACCTGGCGCGACCTGACCGAGAACGTGAACTTCATGGCCTCCAACCTCACGAGCCAGGTGCGCAACATCGCCCAGGTGGCGACGGCCGTGGCGCGCGGCGACCTTACGCAGAAGATCACCGTCGAGGCCAAGGGCGAGGTGGCCACGCTGGCCGACACGATCAACGAGATGACCGACACGCTGGCGGTGTTCGCCGAGCAGGTGACCGGCGTCGCCCGCGAGGTCGGCACCGAGGGCAAGCTCGGCGGCCAGGCCGACGTGCCGAACGTGGCCGGTACGTGGAAGGACCTGACCGACAGCGTCAACTTCATGGCCGGGAACCTCACCAGCCAGGTGCGCAACATCGCCCAGGTGACCACCGCCGTGGCGGGCGGCGACCTGTCGCAGAAGATCACCGTGGACGTGAAGGGCGAGATCCTTCAGCTCAAGAACACGATCAACACCATGGTCGACCAGCTGTCGTCGTTCGCCGACGAGGTCACGCGCGTCGCGCGCGAGGTCGGCACCGAGGGCAAGCTCGGCGGCCAGGCCGAGGTGAAGGGCGTGTCCGGCACCTGGCGCGGGCTGACGGAGAACGTGAACCTGATGGCCGGCAACCTGACCGACCAGGTGCGCAGCATCTCCCAGGTGGCCACCGCGGTCGCCGAGGGCGACCTGTCGCAGAAGATCGCGGTCGAGGCGAAGGGCGAGGTCGCCGTCCTGGCCGAGACGATCAACACGATGGTCGACCGCCTGCGCTCGTTCGCCGCGGAGGTCACGCGCGTGGCCAAGGAGGTCGGCACCGAGGGCAAGCTCGGCGGCCAGGCCGAGGTCGAGGACGTCTCCGGCACCTGGCGGGGGCTGACGGAGAACGTGAACATGATGGCCTCGAACCTCACCGACCAGGTGCGGAACATCGCCCTCGTCACCACGGCGGTGGCGAACGGCGACCTGTCGAAGAAGATCACCGTCGACGCCCGCGGCGAGATCCTGGAGCTGAAGGAGACGATCAACACGATGGTCGACCAGCTCCGCTCGTTCGCGGCGGAGGTCACGCGCGTGGCCAAGGAGGTCGGCACCGAGGGCAAGCTCGGCGGCCAGGCGCAGGTCGAGGACGTCTCCGGCACGTGGCGCGGCCTGACGGAGAACGTGAACATGATGGCCTCGAACCTCACCGACCAGGTTCGCAACATCGCCCTCGTCACCACGGCGGTGGCCAACGGCGACCTGTCGAAGAAGATCACGGTCGACGCGCGCGGAGAGATCCTCCAGCTCAAGAACACCATCAACACGATGGTCGACCAGCTGAACGCGTTCGCGGCGGAGGTCACCCGAGTGGCCAAGGAGGTCGGCACCGAGGGCAAGCTCGGCGGCCAGGCCGAGGTCGAGGGCGTCTCGGGCACCTGGCGCGGGCTGACCGAGAACGTCAACTACATGGCGTCAAACCTGACCGACCAGGTGCGCAACATCGCCGAGGTGGCCACGGCGGTGGCCAACGGCGACCTGTCGAAGAAGATCACGGTCGACGCGCGCGGCGAGATCCTCCAGCTGAAGAACACCCTGAACACGATGGTGGATCAGCTGTCGTCGTTCGCCGACGAGGTCACGCGCGTCGCTCGCGAGGTCGGCACCGAGGGCAAGCTCGGCGGCCAGGCCCAGGTCGAGGACGTGTCGGGCACCTGGCGGGGGCTGACCGAGAACGTCAACCAGCTCGCGTCGAACCTGACCACTCAGGTGCGCGCGATCGCGGAGGTGTCCACGGCGGTCACGCAGGGAAACCTCACCCGCTCGATCACGGTCGACGCGAGCGGCGAGGTCGCGGACCTCAAGGACAACATCAACCAGATGATCGCCAACCTGCGCGAGACCACCCAGCGCAACGAGGAGCAGGACTGGCTCAAGACCAACCTCGCGCGCATCTCGGGCCTCATGCAGGGGCAGCGCGACCTCCAGACGGTCTCGCGGCTGATCATGTCCGAGCTCACGCCGACCGTGTCGGCGCAGTTCGGCGCGTTCTTCCTGGCGGACACCGACGGCCCGGGAGGCGAGCCGACCGAGCTGCGGCTCCTGGCCAGCTACGGCTACAAGAAGCGCCGCAAGGTGTCCAACGTGTTCAAGCCGGGCGAGGGGCTGGTCGGCCAGACGGTGCTCGAGAAGAAGAGCATCCTGATCACCGACCCGCCGGAGGACTACGTCCACATCACCTCGGGCCTGGGCGAGGCGCGGCCGCGCAACATCGTGGTCGTGCCGATCCTGTTCGAGGACCAGGTGCTGGGCGCGATCGAGCTGGGCTCCTTCGAGCCGTTCAGCGTCTCGCACCAGCAGTTCCTGGACCAGCTGATCGAGACGATCGGCGTCGTGCTCTCGACGATCATCGCCAACATGCGGACCGAGGAGCTCCTCCAGCAGTCCCAGTCGCTCACCCAGGAGCTCCAGAGCCAGTCCGAGGAGCTCCAGTCGCAGCAGGACGAGCTGAAGCGGTCGAACGCCGAGCTCGAGGAGCAGGCGAAGTCGCTCAAGGCGTCCGAGGAGCTGCTCCAGACCCAGCAGGAGGAGCTCCAGCAGACCAACGAGGAGCTCCAGGAGAAGGCCGCGCTGCTACAGCAGCAGAACCGCGACATCGAGGTCAAGAACCACGAGATCGAGCTGGCGCGGCGCAGCCTGGAGGAGAAGGCCGAGCAGCTCTCGGTCAGCTCGCGCTACAAGTCGGAGTTCCTGGCCAACATGTCGCACGAGCTGCGCACGCCGCTCAACAGCCTGCTGGTCCTCTCGGACCTGCTGGCCAAGAACGAGCAGGGGAACCTGACCGACAAGCAGGTGGAGTTCGCCACCACCATCCACACCGCGGGCAGCGACCTGCTCTCGCTGATCAACGACATCCTGGACCTGTCCAAGGTCGAGGCGGGCAAGATGGACGTGCACCCGGCCAACGTGCCGCTCGTGGACATGGCCGAGTACGTGGACCGCTCGTTCCGCGCGCTGGCGGACCAGAAGGGCCTGGAGTTCACGGTCGAGGTGGCCGACGACGCACCCACCACGGTCGAGACCGACGAGCAGCGCCTCCAGCAGGTGCTGAAGAACCTGGTCTCGAACGCCGTGAAGTTCACCGAGAGCGGCTCCGTGACCCTGCGCATGAGCCGCCCGCCCGAGGACATCGCGTTCGCGGGCGAGATCCTGAACCGGGCCGACGGGGTGGTCGCCTTCTCGGTCACCGACACCGGCATCGGCATCTCGGAGGACAAGCTGCGGCTGATCTTCGAGGCGTTCCAGCAGGCCGACGGCACCACCAGCCGCCGCTACGGCGGCACGGGCCTCGGGCTGTCGATCAGCCGCGAGATCGCGCGCCTCCTGGGCGGCGAGATACGCGCCGAGAGCGAGCCCGGGAAGGGCAGCACGTTCACGCTCTACCTGCCGGAGAGCTGGCTGGTGGTCGAGACCCCGCCGGCCGACGAGCCCGAGGTGGACTCGGCGCCCGTGATCCCGGCCCTCGGCGCCGGGGCGAACGGCGGCGGCGCGACCGGCGCGGCCCGCGCGGACGCGGACTCCCTGTCGCCCGCGGAGCTCGCGCTGCCCGAGGGGCTGGTCGACGACCGCGAGTCGGTGGCCCCGGGCGACCGCGTACTGCTCGCGGTGGACGGCGACCTCGACCTCGCCACGCGCGCCCTCGCGGCCGCCCACGGGCGCGGCTTCAAGGTGCTGGTCGCCCTGAGCGGCCAGGCGGGGCTCGCCCTGGCGCGCGACCACAAGCCCGACGCGATCCTCCTCGGGTTCCAGCTCTCGGGCGGCGACGGGCGCGCCGTGCTCGACCACCTGAAGCAGCACTCCGACACGCGCCACATCCCGGTCTACGCGATGTCGGACTCGGACCGCCAGCAGGAGACGCTGTCGGCCGGCGCAGTCGGGTTCCTGATGAAGCCGGTCACCGACGACGCGCTCGAGCAGGCGCTCGACCAGCTCACGAGCTTCATCGAGCGGCCGGCCAGGAACCTGCTGGTCGTCGAGGACGACGAGCACGAGCGCGAGGCGATCGTGCGGCTGATCCACGGCGGCGACGACGTGGACATCACGGGGGTCGGCTCGAGCGAGGAGGCGCTGGCCGAGCTCGAGCGGCAGGCCTACGACTGCATGGTGCTCGACCTGAAGCTGCCGGGCTCGACCGGGTTCCAGCTGCTGGAGAAGATCAAGAAGGACAAGCGCTGGTCGACCATGCCGGTGATCGTGCACACGGCGAAGGACCTCACGCGACGCGAGGAGACCCGCCTGAAGAAGTACGCCGAGACGATCGTGGTGAAGGACGCGCGCTCGCCGGAGCGCCTGCTCGACGAGACCGCGCTCTTCCTCCACCGGGTCGAGGCCCGGCTGCCGGCGGACAAGCGCAAGATGCTCGAGCAGCTCCACCAGGCGGACTCCGTGTTCCAGGGCAAGAAGGTCCTGATCGTGGACGACGACGTGCGCAACGTCTTCGCCCTCACGAGCGTGCTGGAGGCGCGCGGCATGGAGGTGGCCTTCGCCGAGAACGGGCGCGAGGGCCTGGCGGCGCTCGATCAGGACTCGGACGTGGACCTGGTCCTGATGGACATCATGATGCCCGAGATGGACGGCTACGAGACCACGCGGGCCGTGCGCTCCCGTCCCGAGTTCAAGGACCTTCCGATCCTCGCGCTCACCGCGAAGGCGATGAAGGGCGACCGCGAGAAGAGCATCGCGGCGGGGGCGTCCGACTACATCACCAAGCCGGTCGACATCGACCAGCTTCTGTCACTCATGCGGGTTTGGCTGTACGAGTAGGGGGCGGTCCCGGGTTGGCCGAGAGCGAGCTGGCGCACCCGAGCCCCGACCTCGAGCGCATCGAGCTGGGACTCCTGCTGGAGGGCATCTACCAGCACTACGGGTTCGACTTCCGCGGCTACGCGTGGGCGTCTCTCAAGCGCAGGCTGTGGCGCCGCGCGCACGCGGAGCGGCTGGCGAGCATCTCGGCGCTCCAGGAGCGGGTGCTGCACGAGCCGGCGGCGATGGAGCGTCTGCTGGCGGACCTGTCGATCAACGTCACCTCGATGTTCCGCGACCCCTCGTTCTACCTCGCGTTCCGCGAGCGGGTGGTGCCGCTACTGCACACCTATCCCTTCCTGCGAATCTGGAACGCCGGCTGCTCGACCGGCGAGGAGACGTACTCGCTCGCGATCCTACTGCGCGAGGAGGGCCTGTACGACCGCGTGCGCATCTACGCCACCGACCTGAACGACACGGTGCTCGACATGGCGCGCACGGGCCGCTTTCCGCTGGACCGGATGCGCGGCTACACCGAGAACTACATCCGCGCGGGCGGCAGGGAGTCGTTCTCGCTCTACTACGAGGCCGACGGGGACCGCGCGAGGTTCGACCCCGCCCTGCTCGACCAGGTGGTGTTCGCCCAGCACAACCTCGTCTCCGACGGGGCGTTCAACCACTTCAACGTGATCGTGTGCCGCAACGTGATGATCTATTTCGGCAAGTCGCTCCAGAACCGCGTGCACGATGTCTTCTACGAGAGCCTGGAGCCCTTCGGCGTGCTCGCGCTCGGGCACAAGGAGTCGATCCGCTTCACCGAGCACGAGGACTGCTACGAGGAGCTCGACGCCGGCGAGAAGCTCTACCGCAAGGTCCCGGTCAAGAGGTGAGGGCGTTCGAGCTGATAGCCGTCGGCGCGTCGTGGGGAGGGCTGCGCGCCCTTCAGGAGATCCTCGCCGGGCTCCCCGCCGACTTCCCCCCGGCGATCGTGGTCGCGCAGCATCGCTCGGCCGACGCCCAGCGCGGCGCCCTGGTCTCGGCGCTCGGCTCGCGGTCGCCGCTGCCCGTGTGCGAGGCCGGTGACAAGGACCCGATTCGCGGCGGGCGCGTGCACGTGTCGCCGCCCGACTACCACCTGCTCGTGGAGGGCGACGGGTTCGCCCTGTCGGTCGACGAGCCCGTGCGTTTCAGCCGCCCGTCGATCGATGTGCTGCTCGAATCGGCCGCGGACGCGTACGGTGCACGAATGATCGGACTCATACTCACGGGCGCGAGCGCGGACGGCGCGGCCGGCCTCGCCCTCGTGCGCGACAGGGGCGGGATGACGATCGTCCAGGATCCGGGGACCGCCGAGCGCACCGAGATGCCGGAGGCCGCGATCGCCGCGGGGGCGGCCCAGCACGTCGTGCCGCTGGCCGGGATCGCGCCGCTGCTCGTGGAGTCGTGCGGACGGCAGGCCGCCGGAAGGACGGCATGAGCCCGCGGCCGCCGACCAGCGTCCTGATCGTGGACGACAAGCCCAGCAACCTCGTGGCGCTCGAGGCGGTGCTCCGGCCGCTCGAGCTCAACGTCGTCTCGGCCGGGTCGGGAGAGGAGGCGCTCCGCCGGCTGCTCGACCAGGACTACGCGGCCATCCTGCTCGACGTCCAGATGCCGGACATGGACGGGTTCGAGACGGCCGAGTACATCAAGGGCCGCGAGAAGACCGCCCACATCCCGATCATCTTCCTGACCGCGATCGACAAGGAGCAGCGGCAGGTGTTCCGCGGCTACTCGGTCGGCGCGGTCGACTACATCTTCAAGCCCTACGACCCCGAGCTCCTGCGGTCGAAGGTCGCGACCTTCGTCGACCTCTACCAGAAGAGCAGCGCCCTGCGCACGAGCGAGGAACGCTTCCGGACGGCCTTCGCCAACGCGCCGATCGGGATCGCGCTGATCGAGACGGACGGCTCGTGGATGCAGGCCAATCGCGCGCTGTGCGAGCTGGTCGGGTACTCCCAGCACGAGCTGGTGGATCGCGAGCTGTGGGAGCTCAGCCATCCTGAGGACCAGGAGGCGGATCGCGCCCAGCTCAGGAGCCTGGTGGCCGGCCAGGTCGGCGCCTTCCACGCCGAGAAGCGCCTGGTGCATCGGGACGGCAGGACGGTCAACGTCCTGGTCAGCGTGTCCCTGGCTCGCGACGCGCATGGCAGCCCCATGAACTACATCGTCCAGCTGGTGGACGTGACCGAGCGCCGGCGGGCGGAGCTCGAGCACGCCGAACGGATCCGCCACCAGGCGGCGCTCGCCGAGGCCGAGGCCGTGGCGGAGACGATCCAGAAGATCCAGCGCGTGAGCGACGCCGCGCTGGCCCACCTGGAGCTCGAGGACGTGATGCGCGAGCTGGTCTCCCGCTTCCGCGAGATCATGTCCGCGGACTGCGCGACCATCCTCCTCATGGAGCCCGGCGACGAGTGCCTGCGCGTCGGTGCGACGGCCGGCCTGAGCCTGGACGTTCGCGACCTGCTCCAGCCCGTCGGCGAGGGGTTCACCGGCACGATCGCGGCCGACGCGACGGCCGCCGCCGTCGAGGAGCTGGGCGAGGGCGGGCTCGAGAGCGCCCTGCGGAAGGCCGGCGCCGTGTCGGCGCTCGGGGTCCCGATGCTCGTCGAGGGGCGCGTCACCGGCGTGATCTGCGTCGCCACGACGGCGGAGCGGCGGTTCACCGCCGAGGACCGGAGCCTGCTCCAGCTGGTGGCTGAGCGGGCGGCGCTCGCGCTCGAGCACGCCCGCGTGTACCAGCGCGAGCTCGGCATCGTGGAGATGCTCCAGCGCAGCCTCCTTCCGGAGCGTCTGCCCCGCCTGCCCGGTATCCAGGTGGCGGCCCGCTACCTGCCCGGCGGCGGGGGCGCCGAGGTGGGGGGCGACTGGTACGACGCGATTCCGCTCGAGGGCGGGCGGATCGGCCTCGCGCTCGGCGACGTGGTGGGCCATGGCATCGGCGCGGCGTCCCTGATGGGGCAGCTCCGCAACGCGCTGCGGGCGTACGCCGTCGAGGGGCATGGGCCCGCCGACGTGGTCTCCCGCCTCGACCGGCTCGTGCAGGGACTGGAGCAGGGACGGATGGCCACGCTCCTGTACATGGTGCTGGACGCGGATCTGGGCTCCGTCACGTTCTCGACCGCCGGCCACCTGCCGCCGCTCCTGCTCGAGGCCGACCGCTCGGCCAGGTACCTCGAGGGCGTGCGCATGCCACCGCTCGGCGTGATGCCGCATGCCAACCACGAGGAGACCAGAGCAGAGGTGCCGGCAGGCGCGACCCTGATCCTCTACACGGACGGTCTCGTGGAGGAGCGAGGGGCGGCGATCGAGGCAGGACTCGACGACCTCAAGCGCGCCGTGACCTCGGGGCCCAGCGAGCCCGAGGCCCTATGCGACCACATCCTGGGCACGCTCCTCGCCGACCGGACGGCGTCCGACGACGTGGCTGTGCTGGTTCTCCAGACGGCGCCGATGGGCAACAGGCGGATCGAGCTCGAGGTGACGGGCGACTCGCAGGCCCTGGGCTCGCTGCGCAGGACGCTGGAGCGCTGGCTCGACGTGGCGGGGGCGACCGCCGAGGCCAATCATGCCTGCCAGGTCGCGTGTCACGAGGTGACGTCGAACGCGATCGAGCACGGCCACCGGTTCGGCGAGGTGGGGGTCCAGGTCGCCGCCGAGGTGGATGGCGCCGACGTGGTGGTGACGGTCACGGATGCCGGCCACTGGCGCGAGCCGAAGGAATCCGACCGCGGACGCGGGCTCGCGCTCGCGCGGGCGTTGATGGACACGGTCGAGATCGAGCCGGATCCCGGCGGCACGACGGTCCGGATGCGCCGCGTGCTGAACGGCGCGTCGCCCGCGCCGGAGCGTGCCGCGGCCAAGTCCGCGCCGAAGCGCCCGAAGGCCAAGGCCGCACGGAAGCGTCCCGCCGCCAGGTCGGCGGCCAAGGGCTCGGACTGACGACTCGGGCCTAGCTCGGCGCGCCCCCCGCCGCGGCGGCGCGCAGCTCCTCGAGCCCGTCGGGGATCGAGCGCACCGGCTGGTAGCCCAGCTCCCGCCGCGCCTTCGAGATGTCGATCGTGCAGTCGAGCGACGCCACCCACGACGTGAACCTGGTGACGGGCGGCGCTCCCGGCAGCGGCAGCACGCGCCACGCCGCCTCGAGCACCACCGCCAGGGCGCGGACCGCCCCGGCTGGCACGTCCTTGTCGGGCGCTTGGACGCCCTGCGTCGCCAGCAGGTCGGTGACGAACTCGCGGAACACCACCGGCTCGCCGTCGGTCACGAAGTAGGCCTCGCCGCCGCGGCCGCGCTCGGCGCCCAGCACCAGCCCCTCCACGGCGTTGTCCACGTGCGTGGTGGACGTCCGGTGCCGCCCGCCGCCGACCCAGGAGAGGCGGCCCTTCTCCACGGCCTGCGTCAGGCCCGGCAGGATCGTCGTGTCGCCCACGCCCCAGACGAAGCGCGGGCGGACGACCACGGTCTCGAAGCCCTCGCCGTTCGCGGCCCGCACGGCCTGCTCGGCGCGCGCCTTCGTCGACGCGTACAGCGCGGGCGAGTCGGGTCGCAGCGGAGCGGTCTCGTCGGCGTCCACCAGCGGCTGCCCGGCCAAGAGCGCCGCCTCGGTGCCCACGTGCACGAAGCGCCGGACGCCCGCCGCCCGGCACGCCTCGAGCGCGTTCCGAGTGCCCACCACGTTGCCCTGCTCGAAGTCCGACCGCGTTCCCCACTCGCCCACGTGGGCGGCGGCGTGGAAGGCCACGTCGCAGCCCTGGGCGCCGGCGCGCATCGCCTCGACCTCGCTCAGGTCGCCGCGGACCGGCTCGGCGCCGGCCTCGGCCACCGCCGCGGCGGAGCGGTCGGACCGCGCCAGGGCGCGAGCGGACCAGCCGTCGGCGGCCAGACGGCGCAGCAGCCGTCCGCCGACGAAGCCCGACCCGCCCGTGACGAACGCCGTCCGCTCGGTCATGGCTTGAGCCTATCCTCGAAATCATCGCCGCCAGCACCACTCAGAACGGGAGCGACCGCGAATCTCGCGTGTCCACCCAGCGCCGGGCCCTGCCCGACGCGCCGGGCGTCTACCTGTTCCGCGACCCGAAGCGCCGTGTGCTGTACGTCGGCAAGGCCAGCTCGCTGAAGAAGCGCGTGGCGTCCCACTTCTCCAACCCGTCCACGAAGGGCGCGCAGGGGATGGTGGACGAGATCGAGCACATCGAGTTCATCGCCACCGAGACCGAGGCCGAGGCGCTCCTGGCCGAGCAGAACTTCATCCGCCAGTACCGGCCGCGCTACAACGTCCGGCTCCGCGACGACAAGTCGTACCCGTACATCGCGATCTCCCTCGACGAGGACTTCCCGCGCGTCTACTTCACGCGCGAGAAGCATCGCCGCGGGCGGGCGTACTTCGGCCCGTTCTCCAACGCCAAGCGCGTGCGCGAGACGCTCGACCTCCTGGGCAAGGTGTTCCAGTACCGAACCTGCGACGGCGTCGAGCCCGGACGCGCGTCCGGCAGCCCGTGCCTCGACTACTTCATCAAGCGCTGCCAGGCGCCCTGCGTGGGCTACGTGAGCAGGGAGGACTACCGCGCGGGCATCGACTCGGTGGTCGCGTTCCTCTCGGGCCGCTACCGCCAGATCGAGCGCGACCTGGAGGAGCAGATGCGGCAGGCCTCCGACGAGCAGGAGTTCGAACAGGCGGCGATGTACCGCAACCGGCTCAAGGCGGTCCGCTCGCTGCTCGAGCGCCAGCGCATCTCCAACTCGGCCGTGGGCACGCTCGACGCGATCGCGGTGGCCGCCGAGGGCACCGACGCGAACGCGCAGGTCTTCCAGGTGCGCGACGGGGTGCTGGCCGACCGCCAGAGCTTCTACCTGGACAACCAGGCCGCGCGCGAGGAGTCCGAGGTCGCCGAGGAGTTCGTGCTCCAGTACTACGCCACCTCGCCGGCCATACCGCCGCAGGTGATCGTCGGCCGCGACGTGGCCACCACCACCGGCGGCGCGATCGCCGAGGCGCTGGAGGACCGCCGCGGCGCCCCGGTCGAGGTGCGCCACGCCGAGCGCGGCGACAAGCGCCGCATCTACGAGCTGGCCCAGCGCAACGCGCGCCTGGCGCTCGACCAGGACCGGCTGCGCTCCGAGCACCGGCGCGTGCAGCGGATCGAGGCGCTGGAGCTGCTTCAGGCGTCGCTCGGCATGAAGCAGATCCCGATGCGCATCGAGTGCTTCGACATCTCCAACCTGGGCGAGACGCACACGGTGGCGTCGATGGTCGTGTTCGAGGGCGCGGCGCCGAAGAAGTCCGACTACCGGCGCTTCGGCGTGCGCGACGTGTCCCAGGACGACTTCGCGGCGATGAACGAGGTGCTGTCGCGGCGCATGGCGCAGTTCGTGGCGCAGCGCGAGCGCTCGCCGCACGAGAAGGCGTACGACGCGAGCTTCGCGGCCGTGCCGGGCCTGATCGTGATCGACGGCGGCAAGGGCCAGCTGTCCGCGGGCCTCAAGGCGCTCCAGCCGTTCCGCGACATGGGCGTGACCGTGGTCAGCCTGGCCAAGCGCATCGAGGAGGTGTTCCTGCCGGGGCGCGGCGCGCCGCTGGTCATGCCGGGCAACTCGCCCGCGCTCCAGCTGCTCCAGCGCGTTCGCGACGAGGCGCACCGCTTCGCGATCGAGTTCCACCGCGGCCGGCGCGACCGCGCCATGACGCGCTCGGTGCTGGACGAGCTGCCGGGGGTCGGCCCGGCGCGAAAGCGCAAGTTGATCCAGCACTTCGGCACGCCCGAGCGGTTCCTCCAGGCCACGCGAGAGGAACTCGAGGCCGTCCCCGGTGTTCCGGGGAAGGTTGCGCGCGATGTATACGAGTACGTCCACAAGATCAGGTAGACAGGTGGCGTGAAGCCGACGCGCGAGAGGTCCGGCCTGCTCGGTCGCGTGCGCGCGGAGCGCCGCGCCCGCGAGCGCGAGTCGCCGCCGGTCGAGCCGGGCGGCATCGAGGACTTCGTGGTGATCACCGGGTTCTCCGGCGCCGGCAAGTCGCAGGCCATGGCCTGCTTCGAGGACGCCGGCTACTTCTGCGTGGACAACCTGCCGCCCGAGATGATCAGCTCGCTGTCCGAGCTGTTCACCCACGAGGGCAGCAAGGTGGAGCGCGCGGCGGTCGTGTGCGACGTGCGCGGCGGCGCGTACTTCGAGGGCATGCTGCGCGTGCTCCACGAGCTCGACGAGCGCGGCGTGCGCCATCGCGTGCTGTTCCTCGACGCCTCCGAGGAGGTGCTGGTCCAGCGCTTCAAGGAGACCCGCCGCCGCCATCCGCTGGCCGACGGCGGCCAGGTGACCACGGCCATCCAGCAGGAGCGCAGCCTGCTCGCCCCGGTGCGGCAGCAGGCCGACGTGGTGATCGAGACCAGCGACCTCTCGGCCGCGCGGATGCGGAAGGTGGTGGCCGACAAGATGCTGCCGCACGGGGTGCGCGGCAAGCTCGCCGTCACCTTCCTGACCTACGGCTTCAAGCACGGCGCCCCGCGCGACGCCGACCTGCTGTTCGACGTCCGCTTCCTGCCCAACCCGCACTACGAGGCGGAGCTGCGCGAGCTGACCGGCTGCGACCCGCCCGTGGTGGAGTACGTCGAGCGCTCGGACGGGATCGGCGAGTTCTACGCCCGGCTCATCCCGCTGCTGGACTACCTGCTGCCGTCGTACGTGCGCGAGGGCAAGGCCCACCTGACGGTGGGCATCGGCTGCACCGGCGGGCGCCACCGCTCGGTGGTGATCGGCGAGCGCCTGGCGCGCGAGTACCGGGAGCGCGGCGAGTACATGGTGGAGGTCATCCACCGCGACATGGACAAGCCGCCGCGCCGCCCCTGACGCCTGGCGCCCAGGCCCTAAAGCCCACGTCGCGCGCGGCCGATCACGGCTTCATGGCGCGACGCGTGATCTTTCCCGCCGTCATGGCCCTGTGGGGCCTGTCGGTCGTGATCCATCACCTCACCGCCAGCACGCCGTCGGACATCAACGGCGCCTACCACGCGGGCCAGACCGGCGCGGCCTGGTTCGGCGCGCTCATGGCCGTGGTCGGGACGGTCTACGCCGTGCGGGGGCTGCGCAACCGTGGCTAGGCTCGCCGCCGCACTCCTTCTCGCGCTCGCCATCGCCGGCTGCGGCGGCTCCGGCGCCTCCGGCGGGGACGATCTGTCCCGGCAGTTCCGCACGAACTTCGTCGCGGGCTGCGTCGACTCCGGCCAGCCCGATGTCGGCTGCGAGTGCCTCTACCACGAGCTGTCGACCAAGCAGGGGATCGACACGCAGACCAAGTTCAGGGCGCTCAGCACCAAGCTCCAGGCCGCCATGCGCGCTCCCAACCCGGCGGCGGCGGCGCCGCCCGAGTTCGTCGCAGCGGGCCAGGCCTGCCGGGCGTCCCTCCGGGCCAGCTAGCCGACCGCCGAGCCGTCCTCCACGTCGCGGTCGGGCCGCAGGAGCACGACCCCGTGCTCGTCCGACAGCGCGCCCAGCACCAGCACCTCGCTCTTGAAGCCGGCTATGCGCTTCGGCTCGAAGCCCAGCACGCACACCACCTGGCGCCCGAGCAGCTCCTCGCGCGGGTAGTGGGTCAGCTGAGCGCTCGACACTCGCTCCCCACGCTCACCGAAGTCCACCGCCAGCTTGTAGGCGGGCTGCCTGGCCTCGGGGAAGTCGTCCACGGCCGCGATCCGGCCCACGGCCAGCTCCAGGCGCTCGAATTCGTCCCACGTGGCGGTCACGGGCCGCAGTGTAAGGGGGCTCGGGGGCCCCGCTGATAGGTTTTTCAAGGCCTCGCCGGGGCCCGCCGCGGCCCCGTACCCCGAGAGAAAGGAAGTAGATGGCGTTGAAGGCCGGCATCAACGGCTTTGGGCGCATAGGCAGGAACGTCTTCAGGGCCGCGCACGCGCGCGGCGCCGACATCGACTGGGTCGGGGTCAACGACATCACCGACACGAAGACCCTCGCCCACCTGCTCAAGTACGACTCGATCCTGGGGCCGCTCGACGCCGAGGTGGAGGCCACGGACACGGGCATCCGCATCGACGGCAAGGAGCTGCGCGTGTTCTCCGAGCGCGATCCGGCCGACCTGCCGTGGGGCGACTCGGGCGCCGACGTGGTGATCGAGTCCACCGGCCTGTTCACCGATCGCGACAGCGCTTCGAAGCACCTGTCGGCCGGCGCGAGGAAGGTGATCATCTCCGCTCCGGCCACCGACCCCGACGTCACGCTCGCGCTGGGCGTGAACGACGAGGTCTACGACAAGGACAGCCACCACATCATCTCCAACGCCTCGTGCACCACCAACTGCCTGGCGCCGGTCGCCAAGGTGCTGCACGACTCGATCGGCATCGTGCATGGCGTGATGACCACCATCCACGCCTACACGGCCGACCAGAACCTCCAGGACCTGCCGCACAAGGACCTGCGCCGGGCGCGGGCGGCGGCCATCAACCTGATCCCGACCTCCACGGGGGCGGCCAAGGCCATCGGCTTGGTCATCCCCGAGCTGGACGGGAAGCTCAACGGGACCGCGGTGCGCGCCCCCGTCCCCACCGGCTCTGTGGTCGACCTCGTGTTCACGGCCGCTCGTGAAACCAGCAAGGAGGAGGTCAACGCGGCGGTGGCCGAGCGGGCCGACAAGGGTGCGCTGGAGGGGATCCTCCAGTACACCGAGGACCCGATCGTGTCGACCGACATCGTCGAGTCGCCGTACTCGTCGATCTTCGACTCGCTGCTGACCATGGTCGTCGACGGCAACCTGGTCAAGGTGATCGCGTGGTACGACAACGAGTGGGGCTACTCGAACCGGGTCGTGGACCTCGCGCAGCGGGTCCTGTAGGGCAAGCGGAGGGGTCGACGGCGTGGCGGCGTTCCCGAAGAAGGCCCTGCGCGACTTGAGGGTCGAGCCGGGCCAGACGGTGCTGGTGCGCGTGGACTTCAACGTGCCGCTCGACGGCGGCAGGGTCGCCGACGACACCCGCATTCGCGCGGCGCTGCCGGCCATCGAGCTGCTCCGCGAGCGGAGCGCCCGCCTGGTGCTGTGCTCGCACCTCGGCCGGCCGAAGGGGGCCGACCCCGCCACGTCGCTGGTCCCGGCGTCCGACCGGCTGCGCGAGCTGCTCGGCGGCTCCGTCTACCAGGCGCCCGAGGTGGTCGGCCCGGAGGTCAGGCGCGGCGCGTCGCGGCTCGAGCAGGGCGAGGTGCTGGTGCTGGAGAACACCCGCTGGGCCCCCGGCGAGACCAGGAACGACCCGTCGCTGGCGGCCGAGCTGGCCGAGCTGGGCGACGCATACGTGAACGACGCCTTCGGGGCGGCGCACCGCGCTCATGCCTCCACCGTGGGCGTGACGCAGCACCTGCCGTCGGCGGCCGGCCCGCTGCTGGAGCGCGAGGTGAGGACGCTCACCGACGTCGTCGAGAATCCGGAGCGGCCGCTGGTCGTGGTCCTCGGGGGCGCCAAGGTCAGCGACAAGATCGGCCTGATCGACCGCTTCCTCGACATCGCCGACGCGCTCCTGATCGGCGGCGCGATGTGCTTCAGCTTCTTCCGCGCGCAGGGCAGGTCGACCGGCGACTCGCTCGTCGAGGAGGCGGGCGTGGACCTGGCGCGGCGGGCGCTGCTCAAGGCCGAGGACTCCCGCTGCCGGCTCCTCCTGCCGAGCGACCTGACGATCGCGGACGCCTTCGAGGTCGGCGCGGACCGGCGCGAGATCGACGACGTGGCCGTGCCGCCGGGCTGGATGGGCCTGGACGTGGGCCCGCGCACGCGCGAGGCCTACGCGCTCGAGGTCGCCGCCGCCGGCACGGTCTTCTGGAACGGCCCGATGGGCGCGTTCGAGATGGAGCCGTTCGCCGGGGGCACCCGCCGCGTGGCCGAGGCCGTGGCCGAGGCGCCCGGCAAGACGGTGGTCGGCGGGGGCGACTCGGCCGCGGCGCTCGTGAGCTTCGGGCTCGAGGACAGGGTCACGCACCTGTCGACCGGCGGAGGGGCCTCGCTCGAGCTGCTCGAGGGCAAGCCGCTGCCCGGCGTGGAGGCGCTCGACGATGCGTGAGGCGCGCACCCCGTACGTGGCCGGCAACTGGAAGATGTACAAGTCGGTCGCCGAGACCGAGGAGTACGTCGGGCGCCTGCTCGGGCGCCTCCCGCTCGGCAACTCGATCGAGGTCGGGCTGTGCGTGCCGTTCACCGCGCTCGCGGCGGCCATCGCGGCGTCGGACGGCTCGGCCGTCAGGGTCGTCGCCCAGAACATGCACCAGGAGAACGAGGGCGCCTACACGGGCGAGGTCT
>DASVQK010000144.1:0-7703 GCA_036389105.1 Thermoleophilaceae bacterium | reverse complement strand
CCCAAGTTCCGCGCCGACCTGCTCGAGTGCGCGGTGGTCACGCGGCGCATGCGCGACGGCGACATCGAGAGCACCGTGGTGCCGCGCAACCCGCTCGACGTGCTGGCCCAGCAGATCGTGGCGATGGCCGTCTCCGAGCCCGAGGGCCAGGACCTGCACGTGCCCGAGCTGTACGACATGGTGCGCCGCACGTATCCGTACGCCGAGCTGACGCGCGAGCTGCTGGACAACGTGCTGGACATGCTCGACGGCCGCTACCCGTCGGAGCAGTTCGCCGAGCTGCGCCCGCGGATCGTCTGGGACCGTGTGGCCGACACCATCCGCCCGCGCAGGGGCTCGCGGCAGCTGGCCGTGACCAACGCGGGCACGATCCCCGACCGCGGCATGTTCGGCGTTCACCTGCCCGACGGCCGCCGCGTGGGCGAGCTCGACGAGGAGATGGTCTACGAGGCCCGGCCGGGCCAGACGTTCCTGCTGGGCGCGTCCACCTGGCGGATCGAGGAGATCACCCGCGACCGCGTGATCGTGACGCCCGCGCCCGGCGCGCCCGGTGCCGTGCCGTTCTGGCGCGGCGACGGCGTGGGCCGCCCGGTGGACCTGGGCCGGGCGATCGGCGAGTTCAGCCGCTGGGCGGTGGACCAGGAGCCCGCCGAGCTGGCCAAGACGCACGACCTGGACGAGCGCGCCGCCAAGAACCTGGTGCAGTTCCTGCGCGAGCAGCGTGAGGCCACGCGGGTGATCCCGTCGGACCGCACGATCGTGGTGGAGCGCTTCCGCGACGAGATCGGCGACTGGCGCCTGTGCGTGCTGTCGCCGTTCGGTGGCCGCGTGCACGCCGCCTGGGGCCTGGCGCTGAGCGCCCGCATCCGCGACGACGCCGGGCTGGAGGCCGACGCGATCTGGTCCGACGACGGCATCGTGGTGCACCTGCCCGACGCCGACGAGCCGCCGTCGCCGGACCTCATCCTGATCGACCCCGAGGAGCTCGAGGAGCTGGTGGTTCGCGAGCTGGGCTCGTCCGCGCTGTTCGGCGCGCGCTTCCGCGAGAACGCCGCGCGCGCGATGCTGCTGCCGCGCGCCTACCCGGGCAAGCGCACGCCGCTGTGGCAGCAGCGGCTGAAGGCGCAGTCGCTGCTGGAGGTGGCCAAGTCCTACGGCCAGTTCCCGATCGTGCTCGAGACCTACCGCGAGTGCCTGCGCGACGTGCTGGACCTGCCGGCGCTGGACGACCTGCTGCGCAAGCTCCACCGCCGCGAGATCTCCCTGGTGGAGGCCGAGACGCAGCACGCGTCGCCGTTCGCCTCGTCGCTCCTGTTCGACTACGTGGCCACGTACATGTACGAGGGCGACACGCCCAACGCCGAGCGGCGCGCGGCCGCCCTCTCGCTCGATCGCGACCTGCTGCGCGAGCTGCTGGGCCAGGAGGAGCTGCGCGAGCTGATCGACCCCGACGCGCTGGCCGAGGTGGAGGCCGAGCTCCAGCGCCTGAGCGAGCGGACGCGCGCCGCGAACGCCGACGGGCTGCACGACGTGCTGCGCGCGGTGGGCGACCTGACCACGGCCGAGGCCCAGGAGCGCGCGCTCGAGGCCGTGTCGGCCAAGCGGATGCTGGAGCAGCTCCGCGGCGAGCGCCGCGCGGTGGAGATGCGCATCGCCGGCCAGCCGCGCTGGATCGCGGCCGAGGACGCCGGCCTGTACCGCGACGCGCTGGGCGCGATGCCCCCGGGCGGCCTGCCCGAGACCTTCCTGGAGCCGGTCGTGGAGCCGCTGCGGCGGCTGGTGCGGCGCTACGCGCGGACGCACGGGCCGTTCACCACCGGCGAGCTGGCCGCCCGCTACGCCGTGGATCCCGCGCCGGTGCTGCGCGAGCTGGAGCGCGCCGGCGACCTGATGCGCGGCGAGCTTCGCCCGGGCGGCTCCGAGCGCGAGTGGTGCGACCCCGACGTGCTGCGCCGCCTGCGGCGCGCGTCGCTGGCGTCCTACCGCAAGGAGGTGGAGCCGGCCGAGCAGCGGGCCCTGGCCCGGCTGCTGCCCGCCTGGCAGGGCGTGGACGTGGCGCCGCCGGGCGGCGCCGGAGTCGACCGGCTGCGCGAGGCGCTGGTGCCGCTCCAGGGAGTGGCGCTCGCGCCGGAGGTGTGGGAGCGGGACGTGCTGCCGCGCCGCGTGGGCGCCTACTCGCCGACCTGGATCGACGCGCTCTGCTCGGGCGGCGAGCTGGTGTGGGTCGGCGCCGGGTCGCTGGGCCGGCACTCGGGCAAGCTGGCCCTGTACTTCCGCGAGGACGCCCGCTGGCTCGGGCCGCCGCCCAACCGCGCGGACAGGCCGGGCGAGCCGCTGCACGACGCCATCCGCGGGCGGCTGGAGCGCGGCGCCTCCTTCTGGACCGACCTGATCGCCGACCTGACGGAGGTGGACGGCCACCCCGTCGAGCCGGTGGAGCTTCAGGAGGCGCTCTGGGACCTGGTCTGGGCGGGCGAGGTGACCAACGACGCGTTCGCCCCGCTGCGCGCGCCCAAGCTGTCGCTGGCGCGTCAGCGCGCCGACGCCGAGCGCGGGCGGCGCTTCGGGCGACGCCGCCGCCCCGCCGCGCCGCAGATCCAGGGCCGCTGGTCGCTCACCGCTCCGCTGTTCGCGGACGCGCCGGCGCACGGCCCGCGGGTGCGCGCGATCGCCGAGCTGCTGCTCGAGCGCTACGGCATCGTCACGCGGGAGACCGTGCTGGCCGAGGGCATCCCGGGCGGGTTCGCGGGGCTGTACGACGAGCTGTCCAAGCTCGAGACGCTGGGGACGGCCCGGCGAGGCTACTTCGTGGAGGGCCTGGGCGGCGCGCAGTTCGCGCTGGCCGCGGCCATCGAGCGCCTGCGCGGCCTGCGCTCGGACGAGCCCGCCGGCCCGCTGGTGCTGGCCGCCACCGATCCCGCCAACCCGTACGGCGCGTCGCTGCCGTGGCCGCAGCGCGCGGACGAGGGCGGCCGCCGCCCGGCGCGCGTGGCGGGCGCCTACGTGGTGACGCTGGACGCTGAGCCCGTGCTCTACCTGGAGCGCGGCGGCAAGGGCGTGCTGACGCTGCGCGACGACCCGCTGGACACCGAGGGCGAGCCGGCCGACTGGCTGCGCGATGCGCTCGAGGCGCTGGCCGAGCACGTGCACCGCGGCCGGCTGAAGCGGCTGGCGCTGGAGCGCTTCGACGGCGAGCCGGTGATCGGGTCGCCCTACGGGGCGCTGCTCATCGAGCTTGGGTTCCGTCAGAGCCCTCGCAAGCTGACCCTGACCGCGTAGTCGAGGCCGAGCGGAGATGCCCGAGGGCGACACGATCCATTCCGCCGCACGGCGCGTGGGCGCCGCGCTGGTAGGCCGTCCGATCGAGTCGATCGAGACGCCTCAGCCGCGCCACGCCATGGACCGCTGGCCCGAGCGCCTGCGCGGCCGCGGCGTGCGGTCCGTGGACGCGCGCGGCAAGCACCTGTTCGTTCGCTTCGACGGGGACCTGACGCTGCACTCCCACCTGCGCATGGGCGGCTGGTGGGGCGTCTTCCGGCGCGGGGAGCGCTGGCGCCGCTCGCCGCGGCGGGCATGGCTCGTGATCAGGACACCCGAGCACGAGGTGGTGCAGTTCGACGGGCCGGTGCTGGAGCTGATGAGCGACGGGCGAGCGCGCTTCGACCGGCGGATAGCCGGCCTCGGCCCCGACATCCTGGCCGACCGGTTCGACGAGCCCGCCGCGCTCGAGCGCCTGCGCGACGACGATCAGAGCCGCCGCATCGGGGACGCCCTGCTCGACCAGCGCAACCTGGCCGGCATCGGGAACGTGTGGAAGGCGGAGGCGTGCTTCGCGGCGAGCGTCAGTCCGTGGCGCCGCCTGCGCGACACCGCCGACGAGGAGCTGGCCGCGGTCGTGCGGAGGGCGCGCGAGCTGATGCGCGAGTCCGTCGACGGCGGCGGGTGGATGCCGAAGCAGCGCATGCAGGTGTACGAGCGCGCGGGCATGCCATGCCGGCGCTGCGGCACGCCGATCCGCGCCCGCGGCCAGGGCGACGACAACCGGACCGCCTACTGGTGCCCGGGGTGCCAGTCATGAGCGCGCGCTCGCGGGACCTGGCGCCACTCAAGCGCGTGGGCCACAAGGGGGCCGACCTGGTGGCGCCCGGCAACACGCTGGACAGCTTCCGGGCGGCGCTCGACGCGGGCGTGGACATGATCGAGTTCGACGTGCTGCGCCTGCACGACGGGAGGCTGGTGCTGGCGCACGACATGGGCGATGCCACGAAGCGCGAGCCGATCGCGCTCGAGGAGGGACTGGACCACTTCGCCGGCGAGGCCTACGCGGGCGTGGAGCTGGACGTGGACCTGAAGCTGCCCGGCTACGAGCACGAGGTGGTGGAGGCGCTGGCCGCGCGCGGGCTGACGGAGCGCGCGCTCGTGTCGTCCACGTACCTGGAGAGCATGGACGCCCTCGGCCGGGTCGCGCCCGGCCTGCGCCGCGGCTGGTCGGTGCCGCGCGCCAAGCGCGACTACACGCGCTCGCTGCTGGCGCCGTTCGCCTATGCGCTGCTGCGCGCGGTCCGCGTGTGGCTGCCGTGGCGCGCCGCGGCGATGATCCGGGCGGGCCGCTTCGAGGCCGTGATGGCCCACTGGCTCTTGGTCAGCCCGCGCCTGGTGGAGCGGGTGCGGGCGGCGGGCGGGCAGACCTACGTGTGGACGGTGGACGACGGTCGCCGGATCGAGCGCCTGGCCGCGCTCGGCGTGGACGGCGTGATCACCAACGACCCGCGGCTGTTCGCCCCGTCGGGCGCTCAGCCCGACACGAAGCAGGTGGCCGCCGAGTAGCCCTTCGGGTCCCCGCGGCTGGTCGCGTGGCCGTCGCTGGTCAGCCGGTGGCTGCGCCGCACGACCTTGCCCTTCTCGCGCCACTGGAACTTCACCAGGCCGCGCATGTTGTAGCCCTCCCCGGGAGCCAGCCCGTCGAACGTGAACGTGTAGCCCAGCTCCTCGTAGCGGAAGACCGCCGAGCCGGCGTACTCCCAGGGCGACGTGCCGCCGTCCGTGACCCGGTGCCAGACGCCGCCCCCGTCCTGGTACTGGGCCACGAAGCGCATGTACATGCGCTGCTTGAGCCCGTTGCCCGGCATGCGGGCGCGGATGCCCAACTCGTTGGGATGGGCCTGGGTGTCGCATACGTTGACGGTGGCCCAGAGGTGCTTCCTCTTCTTGGCCTGGGCCGACGACCCGCCTGCCGCGAGCACGGCCAGCGACAGGACAAGGCAGGCCGCGATCCGCGCGCAGCGAGCCGGCACGGGCCGATCCTCGACGGGGCTCATGTCGGATGGAACGCCCCGCGGCGCCCGAGGTTGCGCCGAAAGCGGCCCGGCCCGCTGTGATGAAAGCGCAGCTCGCTCGTATTCATGATGTGCAGGACGCCGTGGCAGAGCCCATCACCCCGCGCGTGACACCGGGCGGACGCGTCGACTCCGTCGACGACTTCGACGCGCTGTATCGGCGCTCGTTCGCGCGCGTGTACGCGTACGTGGCCTCGCTGCTGCGCGACCGGTCGGCGGCGGAGGAGGTCACCGCGCAGGTCTTCGAGCGCGCCTACCGCAAGCGACGCAGCTACCGCCCGCGCCGGGGAAGCGCCGACGGCTGGCTGTTCGGCATCGCGCGCAACGCCGCGCTGGACGAGCTCAGGCGGCGCGGCCGCCGGGCGGGGTTCGAGGTCGAACACGCGCCCGCCGACCTGCCCGCCCCCGAGGAGCAGGCGGACCGCGCCGTGGCGCGGGAGACCGTCCGGGCCGCCGTGCGGACGCTCGACTCGCGCGAGCGCGAGCTGGTGGCGCTCAAGTTCGCGGGAGGTCTGAGCAACGCCGAGATCGCCCGCGTCCTGGGCGTATCCGAGTCGAACGCCGGCACGCGGCTGCACCGCGTGCTGGAGAAGCTGAGAGAGGCATGCCATGAGCACCGTTGACCCGATCGCCGCCCTGCGCGGCGTGGACGAGGCGCTGGCCTCCGGCCGCGCGACCGCCGCCGACCCGGCCGAGCGCGAGCTTCAGGAGCTGGCGCTGGCGCTGGAGGCCGACTCGCCGGCGCCCGACCCGGACTTCGAGTGTCGCCTGGACGCGCGGGTGGCGGATCGCTTCGGCCGGCGGAAGCCCCGCCGCGGGCGCATCCCGCGGCCGCGTCTGGGGCTGGTGGGCGCGGCGGCGTCGCTGCTGCTGGCGGTCGGCGTGGCGGGTGCGCTGTCCGGGGTGCTGGGCGACCGAGACTCGGGCCCCACGCCGCTCGCCGAGACGGCTCCCGCCCCGACTGCGAAGAGCCTCGACGCCCAGTCCGCCGAGGGGACGGCGCTCCGCGGCGCACCCGCGGCCGCGCGCCGCGTCGAGCGCTCCTCCGAGCTGACCCTGGCCGCGCCCGACGACCGCCTCGAGAAGGTGGGCGGGCAGATCCTGCGGGTGGTGGACCGCCACCGCGGCTACGTGCTCAACTCGTCGGTGTCGAGCGGGCAGGGCAGCACGCACTCGGGCCTGTTCGAGCTGCGCGTGCCCACCGACCGGCTCCAGGCCGCCATCGCGGACCTGTCGAGGCTGGCCGACGTGCGCGCGCGCACCGACACCGGCCACGACGTGACCGGCGAGTTCACGTCGGTCAGCGACCGGCTGACCGCCGACGTGGTCGAGCGCCGCGGCCTGCTGCGCCGCCTGGGGCACGCCGCGTCCGCCCAGGAGGCGGACAGGCTCCGCTCGCGGCTCGACCGGCTCTCGGTCGAGATCCACCGCCTGCGCGAGCAGGTGCGCGACCTCAGGCAGCGCACGGACTTCACCAGGGTCTCGGTGTCGCTGGTGGCCAAGACGGCGGCTCACGGGGCGGCCGGCCCGCTGGGCGGCGTGGACCGCGCGCTGCGCGGATCGCTGCGCGCGCTGGTGGGCGCCACCGCGATCGTCCTGCGCGTGACCGCGGCTGTGCTGCCCTTCGCCGTGCTCGGCGCGATGGGTTGGGTCGCGGCGGGCGGCGTCAGGCGTCGCCGCCGCGAAGCCGTCCTCTCCTGACGCCTACCAGCTCAGGTTCATCGTGGTGCGGACGATCTCCGCCACCGCCGCGGCGCTGCCGAGCAGCGCGCTGAGCGCCATGGTGCGCAAGCCGATCCTGCGTGCCATCGAGCCTCCTTGCTCTGGGCCGTGCTTCCTTGCATCACAAGGTACAGCGCGCGCCCGAAAGGGGCAAGGGGTGCGATGATGCCGTCATGTCCAGCGGGGAGGACACGGCACGGCTGCTGGGTCGCGTGTCCCTGTTCCAGGCGCTCTCCGAGCCCGATCTGGCGGAGCTCGCACGCGTGGCCGTGCCGCGCCGGTGGATGGCCGGCGAGGCCGT
This sequence comes from Thermoleophilaceae bacterium, assembly GCA_036389105.1. Lineage (GTDB taxonomy): Bacteria > Actinomycetota > Thermoleophilia > Solirubrobacterales > Thermoleophilaceae > AC-37. The sequence goes on along the minus strand of DASVQK010000144.1, from coordinate 344 downwards.
GTTCCGGGAGGGCGACCCGGGTGACACCTGCTACGTGATCCGCGCGGGCTCCGTCCGCGTGACCAGGCGCCACTCCGACGGGCGCCAGATAGCGCTCGCCGAGCTGCGCGAGGGGGCGATCTTCGGGGAGCTGGCGATGTTCGGCGGCGAGGAGCGCTCCGCCACGGTGGAGGCGACGGAGGAGACCGAGGCCGTGGCGATCCTGGCCGGCGACCTGCGCCGGACGATGCTGGCCAACCCCGAGATGGCGGTGGCGATGCTCGACGGGCTGGCGGACCGGATCCGCGCGGCCAACGAGCGCCTTGCGCGGCAGACCTTCCAGACGGTCGAGGGGCGGGTGGCCA
>DASVQK010000143.1:0-39879 GCA_036389105.1 Thermoleophilaceae bacterium | reverse complement strand
CAGAACCAGTTCAAGCCGCAGCTCGACAACCAGTGGGCGTTCCTCGTATACGCCGGGCTCTGGCACGAGCCGCTGCTCGGCGACCTGAATGCGTTCATGGACGAGGTCAACGAGCAGGTCACCGGGGCGATCACGATCAAGCTCTACAAGGGCTCCGCGACCGCCGTGGCGCGGCGCTCGCCGAACGCGCTGTACGACCCGGAGCTGGCTGGCTTCGGCGAATCGGGGGGCCTGTTCTCGCAACAGGCCTCGCCGGGGGTCATCGAGCTGTGGAGCCTGCAGTCGCGGATGGCCTACGGGATCAGGAACCGCAACAAGGAGGGGAACTCATGATCGGCACGCGCGGCTACACCGTGCTGGGCTGGATCGTCTGGCAGATCGGGTCGCGCGTGGCCAAGCGCAAGCTCGCGGAGAACCGCGTGAAGGTGGGCGCGGCGGCCGCGGTGGCGCTCGTGCTGGTGGCGGGCCTGGCCGCCGCGCGCGCCGGCTCCGGCGACTAGCAGGCGCACCGGGAACAGCGCCCGCGCGGGGCCGGCAGGCAACTCCCGCAGCTAGCGGGAAGGCCGGCCGAGCCGTCGGGGGCCGCGCTTACTATGGCCTCGATGCCGCCCGCGGTCCATCTACACGTGCATTCCGAGTACTCGCTGCTCGACGGCGCATGCAAGATCGACGCCCTGGCGGAGCGCGCCGCGGCCTTCGACCAGCCCGCGCTCGGGCTCACCGACCACGGCGTCATGAACGGCGCGGTCGAGTTCTACAAGGCCTGCACCAGCCGCGGCGTCAAGCCCATCCTGGGCTTCGAGGCCTACCTCTGCGACGACCTCAACTCGGACGCCGTCCGCTACGAGCGCAACCACCTCACGCTGCTCGCCGGCTCCGACCAGGGGCTGCGCAACCTGGTCAAGCTCACATCGGCGGGCTTCCTCGAGGGCAACAAGCGCGGCAAGTGCAACGTGGACATGGCGCTGCTGGAGCGCCACTCCGAGGGCGTCATCGCGCTCACCGGCTGCCTCCAGTCGCGCTTCTGCCGCCGCCTGGTCGACGACAACCCGGCCGAGGCCCGCGCGCACGCCGACGACCTCCTGCGGGTGTTCGGCCCGGACAGCGTCTACTTCGAGGTCCAGAAGAACGGGATCGCCGAGCAGGACAAGGCCAACCAGGGCATCGCGCGCATCGCCCGCGAGGTGGGACGACCGCTCGTGGCCACCGCCGACGTCCACTACCTCCGCCGCGACGACTACGACAACCACCGGGCGCTCCTGTGCGTGCAGACCAAGTCCACGCTGGCGCAGCCCAAGCTGTCGTTCGACACCAACGAGTTCTACCTGAAGGACTCGGCCGAGATGGAGGCCTCGTTCGCCGAGTGGCCCGAGGCGGTGGCCTCCACGCGCGAGATCGCCGAGCGCTGCGACGCCACCATCGAGCTGGGCAAGATGCTCATCCCGAGCTACCCGACGCCCGACGGCCAGGACCAGGAGGCGTACCTGCGCGGGCTGGCGCTGGACGGGCTCCGCCGCCGCTACGGCGACCCGCCCCCGGCCGAGGCGGTCCAGCGGCTCGATATGGAGCTCGAGGTCATCGTGCGGATGGGCTTCGCGGCCTACTTCCTGATCGTCTGGGACTTCGTCAAGTACGCCAAGGACAACGGCATAGCGGTGGGCCCGGGGCGCGGGTCGGCCGCCGGCTCGATCGTCGCCTACTCGCTCAACATCACCGACGTGGACCCGCTGCGCTACGGGCTGCTGTTCGAGCGCTTCCTCAACGCCGAGCGCGTGTCGATGCCGGACATCGACATCGACTTCTCGGTCAAGGGGCGCGACCGCGTCATCCGCTACGTGGCCGGCAAGTACGGCCAGGAGTCGGTGGCTCAGATCGTCACGTTCGGTCGCATGTTCCCGCGCGCGGCCACGCGCGACGCGGCGCGCGTGCTCGGCTTCGACTACGGCGCGGGCGACCGCCTGGCCAAGCTCATCCCGGACCCGATCATGGGCCGCCCGCCGTCGTTCGACGACTGCCTCAAGCCGGGCGAGGAGCTGGCGCGCGCGTACAGGGACGACCCGCAGGCCAAGCAGATCATCGACGTCGCGCGCGGGCTCGAGGGCATCGTCCGCAACTCGTCCATCCACGCCGCCGCCGTGGTCATCGCGGACCGGCCGCTCACCGACATCGTGCCGCTCCAGCTGGCGGAGGATCGCGGCGAGGTGGGGGAGGACGGCTCGCGCACCTACCGCACGGTCACCCAGTACTCGATGAAGCCGGTCGAGGACATCGGCCTGCTGAAGATGGACTTCCTGGGCCTGCGCAACCTCGACGTGATCGAGTCCGCGCTCGACATCATCGAGCGCTCGACGGGCGAGCGCCCCGACATGGCCACGCTGCCGCTGGACGACGAGAAGACCTACGGCATGCTCGCCCGCGGGGACTCCGTGGGCGTGTTCCAGTTCGAGTCCGAGGGCATGCGCGAGGCGCTGAAGAAGGTCCGCCCCACGGAGTTCGACGACCTCGTGGCGCTCGTGGCCCTGTACCGGCCGGGGGCCATGCGCCACATCGACACCTACGCGCGCAACAAGCGCAACCCCGAGGCCGTCGACTACATCGACGACCGCCTGCGCCCGATCACCGAGGCCACCTACTCGGTGATCCTCTACCAGGAGCAGTCGATGCAGATCGCCAAGGAGATCGCCGGCTTCTCGGGCCCGCAGGCCGACGACCTGCGCAAGGCCATCGGCAAGAAGGACCGGGCCAAGATGGCGACGATGAAGGAGGGCTTCTTCGCGGGAGCGCGGGCCAGCGGCACGTCGGAGCGCGTCGTGCAGGAGCTGTGGGCGGTCAACGAGGCGGCGGCCGACTACTCGTTCAACCGCTCCCACGCGGCCTGCTACGCGCTCATCGCCTACCGCACGGCGTGGCTCAAGGCCAACTACCCGGCCGAGTACATGGCGGCGCTCATCTCGTCGGTCATGTCGACCAAGGACAAGGTGCCGTTCTTCGTCTCGCGCTGCGAGGAGATGGGCATCGAGGTGCTGCCGCCGGACGTCAACGAGTCCGGGCACGACTTCGTGGTCTCCGGCGGCAACATCCGCTTCGGGCTCGACGCGGTCAAGAACGTCGGCGCGGCGGCGGTGGACGCGGTCATCGCCGCGCGCCAGGAGGGCGGCCCGTTCGCGTCGATCTGGGACTTCTGCGAGCGGGTGGACTGCCGCTGCGTCAACAAGAAGGCCATCGAGTCGCTGGTGCGCTGCGGCGCGCTCGACTCCACCGGCGCGACGCGCACGGGAATGCTGTCCGTGCTGGCGCAGGCCCAGGCGGCGGGGGGCAAGGCGCAGCAGGACGCGCAGCTCGGGCAGTCGTCGATCTTCGACCTCGAGGACTCGACCGCGGCACCCGGCGGCGGGGCGCCGTCGCCGCTCATGGAGCGCCAGCACCCGCCGGTACCGCCGCTGCCCGACGACCGGAGCGCGCTCAACATGATGGAGAAGGAGACGCTGGGGCTGTTCCTCTCGAGCCACCCGCTCAAGGAGGTGCGCCCCGCCCTGCGCGCAAAGGTCGACTGCTCGCTGGCCGAGCTCAAGGGAAAGCCCGACGGCTCGTGGGTCACCGTCGGCGGCATGATCGCCGAGGCCAAGCGCATCCGCACCAAGAAGGGCGACCCGATGCTGTTCGCCACGCTCGACGACCTCGAGGCGCAGGTCGAGATGCTGGTGTTCAACTCGGCCTACGCGGCCAACTCGGAGAAGGTGGACGTGGACAAGGTCGTGATCGTGCGCGGCCGGGTGGACCACAAGGAGCAGGGCGAGACCAAGCTCGTCGCCCAGGAGGTGGAGGTCTTCGAGCCCACGGCGGACGAGGTCGAGCGCGCGCGCATCGAGGCGGTGCCGGCCGGTCCGGCGCCGCGCGTCACGCTGCGGCTGGCGGAGAGCATCCCCGCCTCGTTCCTCGACGACCTCAAGGAGCTGGCTGCCCACAACAAGGGCGATCACGAGCTGGCGCTGCGGGTGGGCGACCGCACTCTGGTGCTGGGCGACCAGTACCGCGTGTCGCCCACGCGCTTCCGCTCGGACCTGGACGGGTTGCCGGGGGCGGTGGAGCTGGTCTAGGGGGCGGGCCGGGTCCCGCGAGGCGATTGCCTGGCAGGATGCGCCGGTGGTGTCGTGGCATCGCAGCGGCCCTGACACATCGGGTCGGGGCAGGCACCCTAGGATTGCGGCCGTGCCGTTCACGCTCAGGAACTTCAAGGAGGACCTGGAGGACATCGGGTCCAGGTTCGACGGCGCGCCGGACCTGGAGTTCCGCTTGGCGACCGAGGCGCTCGAGCTCGAGCAATCCGGCCTGAGCTACCAGCGCGTCCCGCCCGGCTACCGCTTTCCGTACGGCCACACGCACAAGAGGCAGGAGGAGGTGTACGTGGTCGTGCGCGGGAGCGGGCGGATGAAGCTCGACGACGAGATCGTCGAGCTCGAGGAGTGGGACGTGGTGCGCGTCCCGCCCGGTACGTGGCGAGGCTACGAGGCCGGGCCGGAGGGCCTCGAGATCATCGTCATCGGCGCGCCCAATCTCGGCGAGGCTCCGCGCGAAGACGTCGAGGGCCAGCGCGACTGGTGGGCTGACTAGCTCGATCCGCTTTGGCTGCCTGCCGAATACCGCAGGCCCACGTCAGACCCCACACGGTTACGATTTCCACGTGGCTCACGCCGCCGCCAGGGAATCCGCCGAGTGCCGTCAGTGCTGCTCGTTCTGCGACCGCGTGCTGCTGCCGTCCGGATGCCTCGAGTCCGGGTGCCCGTACCTCTACCTCTACGACGACGAGGACAGCGGCCGGCGCTTCATGGGCTGCCTCAACAAGGTCTTCCGGGTCGAGATCGACGTCGAGCTGTTCCGCGAGGCCGAGCGCACGCGTCACGGCTTCGGCGGGGTCAAGCTCGCGGGCGCGCCGACCCCTCGCTGCCGCACCTCGGTCGAGCGTGCCTACCACGGCTGCGGCGACGCGTTCGAGTGCGTCAACCCGCAGTTCTTCGTCGAGCCGGCGGCCGAGCCGTCCGCCGACTTCGACCTGCGCGACACGCTCTAGCGGCCGCGCTTCGCGCGTGAGCGCGGCTTCGCCTTCCCGCGCGCCTTGAGCCCCTCCGCCCGCAGCTCGCGCGCGATCCCGATGTCCACCGCGGCCGCGCCGCGGCCCTCCAGGCCGGGGCCCTCGAAGATCGCGGGCAGGCCCTCGAAGCGCGGCTCGGAGAAGAAGGCCGCGCAGCCCTCGCGTCCCAGGTGGCCCTCGCCCAGCGGCGCGTGGCGGTCGCGGTTCGAGCCCAGCTCGGTCTTCGAGTCGTTCACGTGCAGGCAGCCCAGGCGGTCGAGCCCGACGACCTCGACGCAGCGGTCGACCACCTCGGACAGCCCGTCGGCCGTTCGCACGTCGAAGCCCGAGGCCAGCAGGTGACAGGAGTCCAGGCAGATCCCGAGCCGCTCGTGGCCCCCGCCCAGCTCCACCAGCCGCGCCAGCTCCTCGAACGAGCGGCCCAGGGTGCCGCCGGCGCCGGCCGTGTTCTCCAGCAGCAGCTTGCAGCGCTCGGACTCCGCGAGAACGTGCCGGATCGCCTCGCCCACCCGCTCGAGCGAGGGCTCCAGCGGCTCACCCACCTGCGACCCCGGGTGGACGACCACGCCGTCGGCGCCGATTTCGTCGCCCACCCGCAGGGCGTGCGCGAGCGAGTTGAGGGACTTCTCCCGGACCACCGGGTCCTTCGACGCCGGGTTGATCAGGTAGACCGCGTGCAGGACGATCGACCGCACCGGCCCCTGCGCCAGCAGCTCGCGGAACTCCGCGATGTCCTCCTCGCGGTAGTTCGTGGGCCGCCAGGCGCGCGGCGACTGGTTGAAGATCTGGATCGCGTCGCAGTCGCGCTCGACGCCGCGGTGAAAGGCCTTGACCAGGCCGCCCGCCGGGGAGACGTGGCCGCCGATTAGCATCGCGGTGTGGCCGAGGGCATGAGGGTTCGCTTCGCTCCGTCGCCGACCGGGGCGCTTCACATCGGCGGCGCGCGGACGGCACTGTACAACTGGCTCCTCGCGCGCCAGTCGGACGGCGCGCTGGTCCTGCGCATCGAGGACACCGACCGCGAGCGGTCCACCCCCGAGAACGTCGAGCAGATCCTCGACGCCCTGCGCTGGCTCGAGCTGGACTGGGACGAGGGGCCGCTCTCGCAGGCCGAGCGCAGGCCGCGCCACGAGGAGGAGATCGCCCGCCTGGTGGGGGAGGGCCATGCCTACTACGACGAGGGCGCGGTGCGCCTGCGCGTCCCCGATGAGGGCGACACGGTGGTCCACGACGTGATCCGCGGCGAGGTCGCCTTTCCGCACTCGGCCATCGACGACTTCGTGATCGCCCGCTCCGACGGCAGCCCGCTGTACAACCTCGCGGTCGCGGTGGACGACCGCGACATGGGCATCACCCACGTGGTGCGCGGCGCCGACCACCACTCGAACACCCCGCGCCAGCAGATGATCCTCGAGGCGCTCGGCGCCGAGCCGCCGGTCTACGCGCACCTGCCGCTCCTGCACGGCCCGGACGGGAAGAAGCTGTCGAAGCGCCACGGCGCGGCGTCGGTGCAGGAGCTGCGCGACGCGGGCTACCTGCCGGAGGCGGTGCGCAACTACATCGCGCTGCTCGGCTGGGGCTACGACGAGAGCACCGAGTACATGACCACCGCCGAGCTGGTCGAGCGCTTCTCGCTCGAGCGCGTCTCGAAGTCGCCGGCGGTCTTCGACGAGCAGAAGCTCCGCTGGATGAACGGGCAGTACCTGCGTGAGCTCCCCCCGGAGGAGCTCACGCGCAGGCTGGAGGAGCGGCTCGGGCGCAGCGGCATCGCGCCCGCCGTCGAGATCGCCCAGGAGAAGATGCAGACGCTGGAGGACTTCTGGCGCCTGGCGGCCTTCCTGGTGGAGCCTCCGGAGGGCTTCGACGAGCAGGCGTGGAGCAAGGTGATGGGTGACGGCGCGCCGGACCGGCTTCGCCGCGTGCGCGACGCCCTGGCGGAGGTGGAGCCGTTCGAGCCCGAGGCGGTGGAGGCCGCGCTACGCGGTCTGGTGGACGAGCTGGGGGTCAAGCCGCGCGAGGTCTACCAGCCGATTCGCGTGGCGATCAGCGGCGGAACCGTGTCGCCGGGGATCTTCGAGTCGGTGTCGGTCCTCGGCCGCGAGGAGACGCTCGCGCGGATCGACCGGGCGCTGGAGCGCGTTCCGAGCGAGTAGCCCCCCGGAATGGGGTAGAGCGCACCGGCCACTCGGGTTAGGGTCCTGGCCCCAAGAGCCACTCCTAACCGGTTCGGGGGACTCAACCCCGGGGCTCCGGGTGCCGATGACCTCCGCAATCCCCGCCAAGCCAGGGAAGGCAAGTCGTCCCCGTGAAGAGAGTACTCAAGCCGGTTCCAGACCGGACCACAACCAACGCGCCTGCCGCCGCGCGTTCCGCGAACGAGGGTCACGGCCGCCGCCTGACCGCCGCGTTCGAGGCGCTGGAGGCCTTCCCGGCGCTGGCCGAGTCGCGCAACCGCGTGCTGCGCCTGGTCCGCGACGACCACACGTCGGCCGGCGACGTGGTGGCCGCCATCGAGTCCGACGTGTCGCTGGTGATCGCCGTGCTCCGGATCGCCAACCGCGCGCCGGCCCCCAAGCGCGGCCGCATCGCCAGCGTGCCGGAGGCCATCGAGCTGCTCACCCCGAGCGGGGTCGAGGCGCTCGCCTCGCGCACCGCCGTCTTCGACTTCTTCGAGCGCATCCCCGGCTGGGACGCCGCTCCCGAGCGCTTCCGGCTGCACGCCGTCGCCACCCAGCGGGCGGCCGACCGTCTCTCGCGCGAGGCCGACTTCCCCGACCGCGACGAGCTGCTCGTCTCGGCGCTGCTGCACGACATCGGCAAGCTCGTGCTCGTGCACGCCTACCCGGGCTACCCCGGCCAGATCCACGGCAGCGCCCAGTCGCCCGAGGAGCGCATCCACCGCGAGCGCCGCGAGCTCGGCGTGGACCACGCGCTGGTCGGCGGCGTGCTGGCCCGCCGCTGGGGCCTGCCGGCCCGCCTGGCCGCCGCCATTGAGCGCCATCACTCCGACGAGGTCCACGGCGAGGGCGCGCTCATCCGCCTGGCCGACATGCTGGCCCACTACGGCCACGGCCAGCCGATCGAGCCGGCTCGCATGCTCAAGGTGGCCCGCGAGCTGGGCCTCGACGCGCAGAAGCTCCGCTCGATCATGTACGAGCTTCCGTACCCGACCGGGCAGCAGCGGCGCCAGATCGACCCGTGCCCGCTGTCGACGCGCGAGCTGGACGTGCTCAAGCAGCTGGCCGAGGGCAAGGTCTACAAGCAGATCGCGCTGGAGCTCGGCCTCTCGACCAGCACGGTGCGCACGCACCTCCACAACACGTACAGCAAGCTCGGCGCCGTCGACCGGGCCCAGGCGGTCCTGATCGCTACTCAGCGCGGCTGGCTGTAGCCGCCCCGGGGGCCCCGTCGGGGCCCGGCGCCGCCTCCGGCGACACCAACGGCGCCCGTACCAGGACCTTCGTCCCGCGCTCGCCGGTCTCGATCGTCAGCCGCCCGCCGATCAGCTCCGCGCGCTCGCGCATGCTGGCCAGGCCGATGTGACCCGGGTCGGTGCTCTCGAGCGGGCTCGTCCCCTCGAAGCCGTGACCGTCGTCGGACACGCGCAGCTCCGCCTCCCCTCCCACCGCACGCAGCGTGAGCACGACGCGACTGGCCTGCGCGTGCCGGCCCGCGTTGGCGATCGCCTCCTGCGCGATCCCGAACAGCGCCCCGCACAGCTCGTTGCCCAGGTCGAGGCGGTCCACGGCCAGTTCGATGTCGAGCCCGAAGCGCCGCTGCCAGACCGGCGCGCACTGCTCCACCGCCGCGTCGAAGGTCAGCTCGTCGAAGGCGTACGGCCCCAGTCCGACGATCTCGTCCCGGAGCGCGCCGATGTTGCGCTCGGTTAGGCTGCGCGCCTCCACCAGCCGCTCGCGGACGCTGTCCGCGTCGCCGCGCGCCACGGCCTGGTCGATCGACGCCAGGATCAGGTCCAGGCCGATCAGCTCCTGGACGGGGCCGTCGTGGATCGACTCGGCCAGCCGGCGGCGCACGCCGGCCTCGGCCTCGATGGCCCTGCGGGACACGTCGCGCGCACGCAGGCGCTCGGCGGACTCGGCCGTGCGCAGGCGGGCCACGAACAGGCCGCAGCACACGGCCGACAGCGCGAACAGGGACTCGTAGAACGCGAGCGTGCCGCCGCTCAGGGGCACGTCGAGGAGCGGCGCCGCGGGCACCAGCAGGACCACGGCCACGATCGCCGCCGCCAGACCCCGCAGCTCGCCGAGGAAGTAGGCGTGGGTGGCGATCAGGAAGAGGGCCAGGAAGCGCACGCCGCCGTACGAGATCGGCTCGGCCAGCTGCACCATCGCCAGCAGGATCAGGTCTCCAGCCGCCGCGCCGGGGCTCATGGCCAGCTGCGCCTGCCGCCGGGCCAGGACCAGCAGGGCGGCCGACCACGGCAGCGCCACGGCGGCCAGCACGACGCCCAGGCGAACGCGGTGCGGCACGTCGAACAGGATCACCGCGGCCAGGGCGCTCGCGGAGAGCATGAGCCGCACGCGCGCGAACCACACGACCGGCTCGCTGGACTGAAGCGGGAGCCTGCGCGCGATCACGGTCGGCGCCGCGCTATCAGCAGTGCCGCGGCCACCATGCCGGTCGAGTCGATCAGGACGTCGATCGGCGCTCCGTGGCGGCCCTCCACGAACGTCTGGTGGAACTCGTCGGTTCCGGCGTATCCGAGCGAGACGCAGAACGCCGCCACCAGGGCCCACGGCCACGCCGCCACGGTTCGCAGCGCGCGCCACCACAGGAAGCAGAGCGCCCCGTATTCCAGCGCGTGCACGAGCTTGCGCCCGATCTGATCCCAGATCCCGAGCCCGGTCGACAGGTCGGGCTGCGCCGACAGCAGGAAGATGACCGCCATGAGCGCCAGCGGAGGACCCCACGGATCGAGCTTGGAGAGGAGCCGCATGGGCGTCCGCGTCACGCCCATAACCTAGACTCGAACCGCCGTGCTCGCCATCACATCCAAGTCGCCCTACGCGCTGCGGGCGCTCACGGAGCTGGCGCGGATGGGCTGCGCCGCGCCGGTCCCGATCGGCGAGATCGCGCGCAGGCGCGACATCCCCGTGCAGTTCCTGGAGGGCATGTTCGCCACGCTGCGGCGGGCCGGGATCCTGCACAGCCAGCGCGGGGTCAAGGGCGGCTACACGTTCGCCCGCGAGCCCGGCGAGGTGACGGTGCTGGAGGTCGTCGAGGCCCTGGAGGGCGCGCTCGACGCCGAGACGATCGGCGCCGACCCCCTGTGGTCCGAGGCGGTCGAGGCCCTGCGCGAGAAGCTGCGCTCCACGACCGTGGCCGCCGTGGCCGAGCGCGAGGCGCGCGCGGCCGGCGCGGCGATGTACTACATCTGAGATTCCGGGCTGGATTCGGCGCTGTAGAGCGAAGCGGGTCCAACGGCGTCAACGAGGCGTCAACCGCAGGCACAGGACCCCCCCGTTCCGCCAGGCGGCGTCCCCCGGTCGCCCCCGGCTTACGCCGGTAACGCTCAGCCGCCAGACCAGGCCCGGCCAACTACCGGCGAACTGGAGTCTCGGCGTAGCGCCCACTCCGTCTTGACACCCCCATAGCCTGTGGACACGGCAGCGACCGTGGGGACATGCAGTGGAATCCGAGGACTCCGAGAACCTAGCCGAGCAGAACGGGGACGCCGCTGGCGAAGCGGAGGACGGTGCCAGCGGACCGGACTCCGCCGAGAGCGTGAAGGCCGTAGCGCCACTCCAGCGGAGCAGCGCGGGAGGCTCCGGCAGCTTCCTCGTACGTGCGGACGACGGCTGTCAGTACTGGTGCAAGGTGCTGAACAACACGCAGAACTCCCAGATGGTGCCGGTGAACGAGCAGATCGTTGCGCGACTTGGACAGCTCTTGGACATCGCGGTCTGCGAACCGAAGTTGGTCGAGATCCCGGCCGCGCTCGCCGGTTGGGAGTTCCGCCCCGGCCACGTCTTGGAAGCGGGCTGGGCGCATGGCGGGTTGGCAGTCCAGGCGGCAGTCGAAACACGCGCGCTCGACCATCGGGACGAGGACGAGAACGCGAGTCGCCACGCAGGGTTCTTTGCCCTTCACGACTGGCTTGGCGGGGCAGATCCCCAGTGGCTCTACTCGGCCGTCGAAGCGAACAGCTACTACAGCCACGACCACGGTCACTACTTCTGGGGGCCGGACTGGACAGGGGACACTTTGGACCAGAGGGAAGATGATCCCTCGCCGCTCGGTCTCGCGTCCCAAGGCCTCGACGCCGCCGAGATCGCGCGTCTAGCGGACGGTCTTGCGGCTCTGAGCGAGCAGGACATCCGAGACGCCCTCCCGAACTTCCCAGAGGACTGGCCGATCAGCTCCGAGATGATCGACGCGGTCGTACACTTCGCCACCCACCGCCGCGAGGACGCCGCTGGGCGACTTCGCGGGCTGCCAACATAGGAGGAGCATGTCCTACTTCTTCTCGATGATCCGGTTTGTCCCGGACGCTGCCCGTGGGGAGTTCATCAACTTGGGGGCGCTGGCCGGGGACGCCGACTCGGGGGACTGGGACTTCCGCCTCATCTCGAACTTCAAGCGCGCACGCGCCATCGACGCGCAGGGTCTTCTTCCAGCCGCGCTTCGCTTTGCGGGGGAACTGCAGGAGCGGCTTCCCCTAGACGATGATGGCGAGGACGCCACTGCATGGACCATCGAGAACTTGCAGCTCTTGTCGGGCGAGATGAACAACCTCGTACAGCTCAGTGCCCCAACGCCGGTGGTGGCTGATAGCGCGGAGCGGGCGCTGGACATCGTCTTCGACAGCATGATCTTCGATCCAGCCAGCCAGCAGTTCCGCTTCGAGAAGAAGCATCGGGCCGTACGCCTGACCCGTCAGGCGTACCGGGACCATGAGGTACCGGCCGAGGCGGTAAAAGAGCGTGTCCGCGTCGTGGCGGACCGGTTCAACGCCCAGTTCGACTTCGCGGTCCACAACGGGAGCGCGGTCCAGCTCGTCCAGTGCTGGTCGTTCCAGCTCCCGAATCAGCAGGAGCTGGCGGAACAGGTCAAGGCCTGGGCGTGGGTGGTGGGGGAGCTGAGGGGCGACGGAGGCTACGTCGTTGCAGACGGGGCCGAGGTGCCTGCTCCGGCAGGGCTAGAAGTCGCAAGTGTCTATGTCCCCCCGCGACCCGAGGACTCGACCGACGCCTTTAGCGAGGCCCAAGCGGCTTTCGAGGAACTCGGGGTGGTGGAACACACCCCCGAAGATGCAGATGTCCTCGGTGCGCACGCTGTGTCCGCTCTCCAGGCCGTCTAGGCCGCTCTACTCACGTAGTCGCCGGGGAGTCCGTCATCCGGGAGGTATAGGGTTCCGATTTCGGGACCTCAAATGAGGTCGAAGAATCGGAACGACTCCTGCGAGAGGAGCGCCATAGACCATGAGCGGCGACCTTCAACACCAAGCGGCGCGACTGCAAGAGCTGGGAAGACTAAGTGAGCTGGGCGTCGCTGAAGACGTGCTGCGTGAAGCTGTACAAGTGGGCCAGCACCATGCATCTGACTGCACGGCCCACGACCCTCGCGGTCTGTCGGGCATCCTCGTCTGGGGGAAGACAGTCCGGGAGCTGCGTGACCGGCTTGTGCCTCTTGGATGGCGGTCGAGCGATGACCGCAACTACGCGACCGTCGTCAACCCTGTCCAAACATTTGCCATCGCTGTTGCGGGGGGCGATGTCAACACCGGGCGACGTGGAGCCGAGCCGTCAACACGCACCGACAAGGGGCCAGCGACCCAAGACGCCGTCAAGCTCAACCGACAGCTCTCCTTCTCGGACATCGATCAGTCCTTCCCGAAGTTCCAGCCTGAGGGGCCGGGCCTTCAGACATGGATGCTCCTGCACCATGCCGATGAAGACGCGCAAGAGATTCGGGTCGAACTCTCGCTTCCGGCTGGCATGACAGGCGGGCTAGTGACCGACTGGCAGGAGCGCATCGTCTTATCGCCAGTGCCCTTCATGCCGCACGCCGTCGAGGTTGCAGAGCCGGACGACCACGCAATCGACATCAGGATCGACCGGCGGGCCTAACGCTCGCGGTGGGCGAGTTCAACCACAGTCGCGTCGATCTCGCGCGGAAACGGCGCGGGCTGACGAAGACCACGCTCGCGCGGGAGGCACGGATCTCCACTCGTAGCCTGACGGCGTACGAGCGCGGCGAGAAGGAGCCAACGGCGGACACCGTCGCTCGACTTGCCGCCGCGCTTCACTTCCCAGTCGAGTTCTTCAAGGGTGCCGACCTGGATGAGCCGCCGCTTGAAGGCTCCAGCTTCCGGGCGCTCAGCACCCTCACGGCGAGGCAGAGGGATCAGGCGATGGGTTCCGCCGCGCTCGCGCTGGCCCTCATGGACTGGATCGATGTCCGCTTCAACCTGCCCGAGCCGAACGTGCCCCGGCTGCGTGGGGTGGACGCCGAGACCGCCGCGCAAGCTGTCCGCCGGGGCTGGGGGCTTGGGGAGCGGACCGCCCCCAATATGGTCCACCTTCTTGAAGCGCAGGGCGTGCGTGTCTTCTCACTGGCCGAGGAGTGCGCCGAGGTTGACGCCTTCTCGTTCTGGCGCGGCTTAGTCCCGTATGTCTTCCTCAACACTATGAAGACACCCGAGCGCAGCCGGATGGACGCCGCTCACGAACTTGGGCACTTGGTACTGCACTGGCACGGCGGGCCGAAAGGCCGCGATGCCGAACGAGAGGCGCAGGCGTTTGGGTCAGCGTTCCTCATGCCACGCGGCAGCGTCCTGGCGGAAGCGCCCCGAGGTGCGCGCCTTGATCAGCTAGTCGCTGCCAAGCGCCGCTGGAACGTCGCAGTGGCGAACCTCGCTTACAGGATGCACGCGCTCGGACTGCTCACGGACTGGCAGTACCGGTCGGTCTTCATCGAGATCGGCAAGCGGGACTACCGCAAGAAGGAGCCGAACGGGATTCCGCGTGAAACCTCGCAAGTCCTCGCCAAGGTGTTCGAGACCTTGCGTGCCGAAGGCCTATCGACGGCGAAGATCGCTGAGGAGCTTGCCATTCCAAACGAGGAACTGAGCAAGATCGTCTTTCGGCTTGCACTGACGCCTCTGCGAGGTGAGGGGCACGCCCAGCACGCCGCACTACAAGAACGCCCGAACCTGCGCGTCGTCTAAGGGACCCCAGACACCGGACGCGGTTCGCCGTATCACCTTTGAGCGGTTGCGGCGCTTCCGTCGAGCGGCTGCTTGGGACGGCCTGCGCCGCATGGACGCCGCCAGGCGACAAGGACCAGCGGCCAGCGCATGACGCGATAGCGTCATGGGAGATGGCGACTGCTAAGCAGCAGCTCGGCTCGCGCGGCGAGTCCGCTGTTTGTAGGTACGCCCCGTGTCCCCGGTGCAACCGCGAGCGCCATTTCAGGCCGCTTCCAACGAACTTTGAGTGTGCGGACGTGATCTGCAAGTTCTGCGGATTCCTCTCCCAGGTCAAGGCCACGCGACTGCTGGACGGCGCAAATGAGTTCCCGACGCGCATCCCGAGCGCGGCTTGGGGGCCGCAGCACGACCGCATCATGGCCGGGATCTTCCACGGCCTCTACCTCGTCGGCTTCCGCCAGGACGGGAAGCGACTAGTGCGCATCGATTTTGTGCCCCCCCACGTCTTGGCTGCGACCCCGGAGCTATTCGAGCCACGCAAGCCTCTAAAACCGACTGCGCGACGGGCCGGGTGGACTGGATACGCGATCAACTTGTCGAAGCTTCCGAGCATCGGCATGAAGCAGATCTACGGGCCGTAGAGGACGAGCGTGCGACGGCTTCCGCGCCTACAGGACTACTCGCGCGAGGATCTGCTTCGCCTCTATGGCGCAGTCATGGTCGCTCTGCGGGAACGCGGATACGTGCGCTCGGGAAACAACCCAGTCGCCGATGTCGCCGAGCGGATCGTCGCGGACCTGTATGGCGTGTCCGTTCTTACGGCGAACACGGCGGGGCATGATCTAGTCACGCGGGACGGGACGAAGGTCCAGGTCAAGGGACTCAGGCGTACGCAGCCAGGACGGAAGAACCTCTCAGCGATACGAAGCGACGACTATGACGTGGTTGTCGCGGTCGTATTCGAGGCTGACATGACACTGAAGGAGCTGTGGCGGATACCACGGCCGGTCGTAACCGAGAAGGCGAGGTGGTCATCTCACGTCAACGGCTACTTGCTGTCGTTGAAGCGGGAGGTCTGCGAGGACCCGCGCGTAGAGCGCATCCCGCTGGACCGGCTGAAGCCCACCGAATAGCTGTCGGCGTCTAGGGGGCCGTGCGGGCGCACCACCAAGCAGCCCGACCGAACGGTAGATTCGCGCCAATGCCACCCGCGACCTCGAAGGAAGCAGGACTCGCTCAGATCCAGGCGGTCGTCGCGCGCTTTGCGATCAACGAGCCCCATTACCGCTCGGCAGACTTCGCCGCTGTGTTTGAGCTAGGGCCTGAAGCGGCGTCACGCTCGGCGCGCGCGGATACGCCTGAAGCGGCCCTCATCGAGGCCGTACCGAGTGCTGCGTGAGGTCCAGGGCGCGTACTTCTGACTACGCCTGAGCGTCTGCGAGTAGCCTGGGCGCGTGGTCCTGGAAGGCGTCGCGGTGGGGACGATCATGCTTGTGGTTGGCGGGGCCGCGCGATGGCTTTGGGTTGGGGACAACCGCGACCGTCTGCGCGACGGCATCGAGCATCGTCTTCGCGGTGCGAGGTGTGACCACGACTGGCAGCCCTTAGACCATGAGTGGGAGGGCGTCCGCGTCACGGCCGACGAAGAGTGTCCGAAGTGTGGATGGACGCGGACGCTGGGGCCGACGCCTGCCGGAGAACGTCGCGCGTCGCGCCGTGACTAGCGGCGGCAGGCGAGCTGACGCGGGGCCGCGTCAACGAGGCGTCAACGGTTCGTCGTGTCACAACGGAGCAGAACGGACACCGCTCGGGCACAGGCGGCGAGACCTGAAAGCGGGCAGGACCCCGGCGGCTGCCATCACCGCCTGCTTCTACGGTGCGGTAGTGACACGTGCGCGCACGTACTACATCTAGCCGCCGCCCGCTAGACGAATTCCTCCGCGGGCGTCGCCTCGCGCCGTCCCTCGATGTCGCTCAAAGGTGGCCGGGTGAGAACCACACCTGGGCTATCGCGGTGGGAATGATCGCCGAGAGGACGACGACGGTGACGAGCAGCGAGAACTGCGTGCGGTCGATGATGCCCGCGTTCAGACCGTAGAGCGATGAGATCGTTCCGAAGGTCAGCCCCGTACTCATCAACAGGGTGATGAACCAGCCGCGGTCGGGTTCCGCCCGGCGTGCGAACGGCCAGACGAGCGCGAGCTTCGGGACGAGCTTCGCGGCGAGCAGCAGCCCGAGCAGACCCAGTTGGCGAACACGGCTCCCAGGGACACGTTGAGGCCGCCCTTCAGGAAGAAGAAGGGGGTCAGGAACGCGAACGCGACTACGCGCAGCCGCTCCTGCTCCTGGCGATGCTGCTGGTAGTGGCGCGCCATGACGAGGCCGAGGATGAAGGTGGGGAGGACGGCGTGGCCCTTCGAGGCGTCCGCCAAGACCATCAGCACGAACAGGCAGACGAAGACGAGCTTGATCTCCGGCTCGATCACGCGGTCGCCGTAGCGGCGGAAGAACCACGGCGCGAGCTTCGGCAGGGCCACGATGAGGGCGACCGACACGGCGATGAAAACCGAGAACCAAAGATTCGCCGTGATGAAGATGGCGGAGAGGGCCAGGGCCGTTCCCATGTCTGTCACGAAGCACGCGCCCATCAGAAGCTTGCCGACGCGCGTCGTGTTCAGCCCCGTCTCGACGAGGACGGCATAGACGACGGCAAGCGATGTGGTCGACAGGGCGGTCCCGGCGATGAGCGATGCTTTGGCGCTCCAGTCGAGGACACCGTACGCGTCCCGACGACTTCAAGGAGCGGTTCGGCGCGACGATGACCATCGGCATCGTGTCCTTCATCGGCCCGTTCCTCGTGGCGGGACCTCGGCGCCCGCCAGGAACGTCAACACGATGGAGGCGAACGCGGCGATGAAGTCGAGCCACTCCTGCGAGTGCAGGTCGAACACGTTGCCGACGACGACCCCCAGCCCCAGCTCGAACAGGGCGACCGCGAGACCGAACTCGACGGACAGGATGCTCGCCACGAGGACGGCGGCAGCGAGTACAGCGGCTAGTTGGACTGGCTCCATGCGTGACCTCCACGAAAAGGCGTTGGCTGAACGTCTGTCGTAGAAGCCATCAGCGCCTGGACGCGGCGCGGTTGGGAGCGGGCCTCACTGCTCGCCACGGATCGTGTCCAGCCGGAGAGACCGGAGCGTGTGCCGGCTGATGCTCACGCCGCGTGGCTACCCTTGCGCTCCGATGTCCAGCCGTCAGGAGCAGAAGGCGCAGCTGCGCAGGGAGCGCGAGGAGCGCGCGGCGGCCGAGAGGGCCGCGGCGGCGCGCCGCAAGCGGTTGATCACGCTCGGGACCGCGAGCGCCGTGCTCGTTGTCGTCGCGATCGTCGCGGTGGTGGCGCTGTCCGGCGGCTCGGAGAAGTCGAAGATCGGCAAGCAGCTTGAGAACGGGCTCCAGATCAGCCCCGGCCCGTGGCCGCCGGAGTACAACGGCCTACCGGCGCGCCTCAAGGCGCTGGCGCTGCCGGACCCGAGCGACGAGATCTACCACGTGCACTCGCAGCTCACCGTCTACGTGAACGGCAAGAAGGAGGCCGTGCCGGCCAACGTCGGCGTGGACCAGCAGCACCAGATCCTCGCGTCGCTGCACACGCACGACGCGAAGGGCGTGATCCACCAGGAGGCGGTGCAGCCGTACCCCTTCACCCTCGGTCAGTTCTTCGAGGTCTGGGGCGTCAAGTTCACGCCCACGCAGCTGGGCGCCTACCGGCCGGGCAAGGGCCTCGTGCTGGAGACGTACGTCAACGGCAAGCTGGTGCCGAACGGCCCCGCGTACAAGATGAAGTCGCACGACCTGATCGTCGTCGGGTTCGGCGAGCCGGGGTCGTTCCCGAAGAAGTCCAACTTCAAGTTCCCGCCCGGCGAGTAGCGGACCCCCTCGAACATCCGGCCAGGCGCCCCGCCCGCCGCCCGGATGTGACGTACCTTGGTCGTCAGGCAGGGATTGCCGCAGTACGCCGACCGACCTCACCGGCCCTGACTACTGAGGGGTTCGGATCGGTGCCAGCCCCCTCGCGGGCGTCCGGGCTCCGGGTACTCTCTTCGTGTGAGCCGGGCCCGGACGACCGCCGAGCGGGGGCGCTCAGGCGCTGAGGTGCCCGCCAACCTGGCCGACCTCGTCGGCCACACGCCGCTGGTCCGCCTCACGAGGGTCGCGCCCGGCTGCGGCGCGGAGCTGATCGGCAAGCTCGAGGCCTACAACCCGGCCGGCAGCGTCAAGGACCGGATCGGCGTGGCGATGATCGAGGCGGCCGAGGCGGAGGGCCGGATCCAGCCCGGGCGCACCACGATCGTCGAGGCCACGTCGGGCAACACCGGCATCGCGCTGGCGTTCGTGTGCGCGGCCAAGGGGTACGAGCTGATCCTGGCCATGCCGCAGGGCATGAGCCGCGAGCGCGAGAGCCTGCTGAGCCTCTACGGCGCGCGGGTGGAGGTGACCGAGTCGCTCGGCGGGATGAACGAGGCGGTGGAGGCCGCGCGCCGCCTGGCCGCCGAGCAGGAGGACGCGTTCATCCCCGACCAGTTCTCGAATCCGGCCAACCCGGAGATACACCGGCGCACCACGGCGGAGGAGATCTGGCGCGACACCGGCGGGCAGGTGGACGTCCTCGTCGCGGGCGTCGGCACGGGCGGAACGATCACCGGCGCCGGCGAGCGGCTGAAGGAGCTGAACCCCGACCTGCACGCGGTCGCCGTCGAGCCCAAGTCGTCGGCCGTCCTGTCGGGCGGCGCGCCCGGCCCGCACAAGATCCAGGGGATCGGCGCGGGCTTCGTGCCGGCCGTGCTCGATCTCGGCGTGGTCGACGAGATCGTCCCGGTGGACGACGAGGACGCGCTCGACACCGCGCGGCTGGTGTGCCGCAGCGAGGGCATCCTGGCCGGCATCTCGGGAGGAGCGGCGCTGTGGGCCGCGATCGAGGTGGGCAGCCGGCCCGAGTTCGAGGGCGCGCGCGTTGTGGCGATCGTTCCCGACTCGGGCGAGCGCTACGTCAGCACGCCGTTCTTCGCGCCGTGACCGCGCTCGACCTGACCGGCGTCCCCTGTCCGATGAACTGGGTCCGCACCCGCTTGGCGCTCGAGGAGCTGCCGGCGGGCCAGTCCCTGGAGGTGCTGCTCGACCCCGGCGAGCCGCTCGACAGCGTGCCGCGCTCGGCGCGCGAGGACGGCCACGCGGTCGAGGTGGACGGCAACCTGGTCACGATCGTCAAGCGATGACGCTGTCCGACCTCGAGCTCGAGCGCTACTCGCGCCAGCTGGTGCTGCGCGAGTGGAGCGGCGCGGCCCAGGAGAAGCTGCGCTCGGCCAGCGCGATCGTGATCGGCGCCGGCGCGCTGGGCTCGCCGGTCGGGCTCTACCTGGCGGCGGCCGGAGTCGGCCGGATCGGGGTGGTGGATTCCGACCGCGTCGAGCTGTCCAACCTGCACCGCCAGCCGCTCCACTTCACGCCCGACCTCGACGTGCCCAAGGCGCAGAACGCCGCGGTCAAGCTCGCCGTGCTCAACCCCGAGGTGCAGGTGGAGCCGTATCCGGTGCGGCTCGAGGAGGCCAACGCCGAGGCGATCGTGGCCGGCGCCGACGTGGCCGTGGACTGCTCCGACTCCTTCGCGACCCGCTACCTCGTGAACGACGCCTGCTGCGCCCAGGGCGTCCCGCTCGTGTCCGGGTCGGTGCTGGGCTTCGCCGGCCAGGTGATGACGATCCGTCCGGGGGAGTCGGCCTGCTACCGCTGCGCGTTCGCCACGGAGCCGCCCGCGGGCTCGGTGCCGTCGTGCCGCGAGGCCGGGGTGCTGGGAGCCACGGCCGGCATCGTCGGCTCGATCCAGGCGCTCGAGGCGCTCAAGCTGCTGGCGGGGGTGGGGCGGCCGCTCACCGACCGCATCCTGCACCTGGACGCCGCCACGATGGAGCAGACGCTGGTGGCCACCGCGCGCCGCGGCGACTGCTCCGCGTGTGCCCAGGTGCCCGCTGCGGCACAATCGGGGTAGGCGATCGGCTAGTCATGCTCGGCCTCGGAAACCTCACACGCGTCGCGCGCGAGCTGCGTCACGACCTGACGGCGGCCCAGGACCGCGACCCGGCGGCGCGCAGCATCGGCCGCGCGGAGATCCTGCTCACGTACGGCGGCGTCCAGGCCGTGCTTGTGCACCGCGTGGCGCACGCACTGCACGACGGCGGCATCCCGCTGCTGCCGCACGTGCTGGCCAACCTGAGCCGCGTGGTGACCGGTGTCGAGATCCACCCGGCCGCGCGGGTGGGCGACGCTCTGTTCATCGACCACGGCGCGGGCGTGGTGATCGGCGAGACCGCGGAGATCGGCGACAACGTGACCCTGTACCAGGGCGTGACGCTCGGCGGCACCGGGTTCGCGCGCGGGAAGCGCCACCCGACCGTGGAGGACGACGTGACGATCGGGTCGGGGGCCAAGCTGCTGGGTCCGATCAGGGTCGGGCGAGCCGCCAAGGTGGGCGCCAACTCCGTGGTGATCCACGACGTGCCCGCCAACTCCACCGTCGTCGGCAACCCGGGGCACCCGGTGCGTGTCGAGGGCAAGCGCCCCGCCGGGCCGGACGCGGACTGGGCGCACCTGCCCGACCCGGTGGCGGACGCCATCCGCGCGCTGGCCGCGCGGGTGGCCGAGCTGGAGGAGCTGCTGGCCGAGACCACCGGCCGCAAGCCGCGCCCCGCGGCGGAGGTCCGCCCGCTGCGCAACGTGCGCGGCAGCGACCCGGCCGGCGGCTAGCGCAGGCCCGGCGCCGATGCCCGAGCGTCCCCTCGGCGCGGAGCTCGACTGGACGCCCGCGGCGCGGCCGGGCCGCACGCCGCTGCGCGGGGAGCGGGTGCTCCTGCGCCCCGTGGACCCCGATGCCGACGCCGAGCCGCTCTACGCGCTCTCGCACCCTCCGGACGGCGACGAGTCGATCTGGACCTACATGCCCGACGGCCCTTACGAGGGGCCGGACCACATGCGCCGCGCCCTCGCGCGGGCCGCGCGGTCGGAAGACCCGCTCTTCCACACCGTGGTCGGGCTGCCCGAGGGACGTCCGCTGGGGATCGCGTCGTACCTGCGCATCACGCCCGCCTTCGGGGTGATCGAGATCGGCCACATCTGGTTCGGGCCTCCGCTCCAGCGCACGAGCGCCGCCACCGAGGCGATCTACCTGCTCGCCGCGCGCGCCTTCGACGACCTCGGCTACCGCCGGCTCGAGTGGAAGTGCAACGCGCTGAACGGCGCGTCGCGCCGCGCGGCCGAGCGCTTCGGCTTCAGCTTCGAGGGCGTCTTCCGCAACCACATGGTGGTGAAGGGGCGCAACCGCGACACCGCCTGGTACGCGATCGTCGACGACGACTGGCCGGCGATCCGCGAGGGGTTCCGCGCCTGGCTCGCGGCGGACAACTTCGACGCCGGCGGCGTGCAGGTGCGCCCGCTCGGGGAGTTGATCGCCGAGGCTCGGGCTCAGTAGAAGACCGTGCGGCAGCGATGCCGCGGCAGGGCCTTGTAGGGCGCCTCCTGCCCGCGGTTCCACAGCCAGGTGTCGAGCACCCGCGGCGGCACGTCCAGCCGCTCCGCGATCAGCTCGCACGCGTGCACGGCGCAGGCGCGGATCTCGCGCTCCTCGCCGCCCGGCTCGAGCAGCTCGCCGGAGTCGATCCGCGCCGCCAGGCCGTCGTCGTAGCGCAGCACCCCGTCCACGCGCAGCACGTGCGGAACGAGGTTGTCGGCGAAGATCGTCAGGCGGTCGAGGTCCTCGAACTCGGCCACGCCCGCCAGCGCCAGGTCGTTCGGCACGATCTGCGCGCGCTTCCAGAAGCCGCGGTCGTCGAAGAGCGGCATGCCGGCGGCCAGCAGCTCGGCCAGGCGCTCCGCCGAGCCCCGCGCCGCGGCGATCGCCTCGAGCGGCGTGCGCTCGCCCAGCCACGCGCCCAGGTCGTTCAGCGCCCGCGCGTAGAGCGCCATCAGCTCGTGGGCGGGGTCCTGGCCCAGGGCGGCGGCCACGTCGGCCGGGGCCAGCCGCTCCAGCTCCCGGCTCGACCACGGGCCCTCGGCCCGGAAGCGGTCCGCCAGCGCCCACGCGACCGTGTAGTAGCCCGACGAGCCCGGCCGCTTGCGCAGGGTGGGGAACCAGCCGGAGCCGAAGTTGATCGCGTCAAGCGTGAGCAGGTAGCCCGCCACGTCCTCGCGCGGGCCCTCCAGGTAGTGGCGCTCCGGGTCGAGCGCGGGCGGCGGACCGGGCTCCACGGCGCCCAGGCGGTCCAGGTCGATCGTCACGGCGCGCGCGTCCGCGGCGATGCCCGCGCACGCGCTCCTGACCTGGTCGCAGAGCCCCATCGCGGTCAGCCTACGGCGGCCGGGCGCAGGTCTATCGTTGATCGGGATGGCCACGACCACCGCCGCCGACCGCTTCCTGGACGACCTGAACGAGCCGCAGCGGGAGGCGGTCACGCACTTCGACGGCCCGCTGCTGGTGCTGGCCGGCGCGGGCAGCGGCAAGACGCGCGTGCTCACCCACCGGATCGCCTACGCGGTGGAGACCGACCGCGCCATGCCGGGCGAGATCCTGGCCATCACGTTCACCAACAAGGCCGCCGCCGAGATGCGCGAGCGCGTGGAGACGCTGGTGGGCCGCCGCGCGCGGGCGATGTGGGTCATGACGTTCCACTCTGCGTGCGCGCGGATGCTGCGGGCCGAGGGCGCGCGGCTGGGCTACACGCGCGGGTTCACCATCTACGACGAGGCCGACTCCGTGCGCCTGGTCAAGCGCTGCATCGAGGAGCTCGACGTGGACCCCAAGCGCTTCACGCCACGCGCCATAAAGCGCCAGATCTCCGACTCCAAGAACACGCTGCTCGACGCCGAGGGCTACCGCCAGAAGGTCGGCTCGTTCTTCGAGCAGACGGCCGCCGACGTCTACGAGCTGTACCAGCAGCGGATCCACTCGATGAACGCGATGGACTTCGACGACCTGCTCGTGCGCTGCGTGGACCTGCTGCGCCTGTTCCCGGAGGTCGCGGAGCGCTACCGGCAGGGGTTCCGCCACGTGTTGGTGGACGAGTACCAGGACACCAACCGCGCGCAGTACGTCTGGCTGCAGCTCCTGTCGTCGGAGCACCGCAACCTCTGCGTGGTGGGCGACGACGACCAGTCGATCTACCGCTTCCGCGGCGCCGACATACGCAACATCCTGGACTTCGAGGACGACTTCCCGGACGCGCGGGTCATCAAGCTCGAGCAGAACTACCGCTCCACGCAGACGATCCTGTCGGCGGCCAACGCGGTGGTGTCCCACAACCGCGCGCGCAAGGCCAAGGCGCTGTGGACCGACATCGGCGCCGGCGACCCGGTGCGCATCCGCGAGCTGGATGACGAGCACGCCGAGGCGCGCTACGTGGCCGGCCAGATCGAGCGGCTGGTGGACCACGGCTGCTCGCGCGACGAGATCGCGGTCTTCTACCGGACCAACGCGCAGTCGCGCGTGCTCGAGGACACGCTGGTGCGCTACGGCGTGGGCTACCAGGTGATCGGCGGCACCCGCTTCTACGAGCGCGCCGAGGTGAAGGACGCCATCGCCTACCTGACCCTGCTCGTCAACCCGAGCGACGTGGTGGCGTTCGAGCGCGTGGTCAACTCGCCGCGGCGCGGCATCGGCCAGACCTCGCAGGCGCGGATCGTCTCCCACGCCAACACCGTGGGCGAGCCGGTCTGGGAGGTCGCGCTGGTCCCCGAGGAGGTGCCGGGCCTGGGCGCGGCCGCGGTCAAGGCGGTCGGTCGTTTCATGTCCACGATGGAGCGGCTGCGCGAGCGCGCCGAGTCGGCCTCGGTGGGCGACCTGCTCGACGAGCTGCTGCACGAGGTGGGCTACCTGGAGACGCTGCGGGCGGAGCGGACGATCGAGGCCGAGGGGCGGATGGAGAACCTCGAGGAGCTGGTCAGCGTCGCGCGCGAGTACGACGCCAACGCGGAGGAGCCGTCGGTCGAGGAGTTCCTCCAGCAGATCGCGCTGTTCTCGGAGCAGGACAACCTGCGCGACGACGAGGGCATCGTCACGCTCATGACGCTGCACAACGCCAAGGGGCTCGAGTTCCCGGTGGTGTTCATGCTCGGCTGCGAGGACGGCGTGTTCCCGCACATGCGCGCCATCGAGTCGGGCGACCTCGAGGAGGAGCGGCGCCTGTGCTACGTGGGCATCACGCGGGCCAAGCGCGAGCTGTACATGACCCACGCCCGCCAGCGGGCCCTGTACGGCGCGCGCGAGTGGAACGTGCCCAGCCGCTTCCTGTCCGAGATCCCGGACGAGCTCGTGGACCGCGAGGTGCAGGAGCCGCGCACGTTCGGGTCGTCGTGGTCCGGCGGCGGGCGCGAGCGCTACGGCACCGACGACATCGCCGACAGGCGGCGGCAGCCCAAGGCCGAGGGCGCCACGTTCTCGCTGGGCGACGACGTGGTGCACGCGACCATGGGCGAGGGCGTCGTGATCGGCGTCGAGCCCGGCGTGGCGCTGGTGCGGTTCACCGCCGACGGGTCCGAGCGCAAGCTGATGGTGGACTACGCCCCGCTGAAGAAGAAGTAGGCGCGGCACAGGTACCCTGCCGCCCGTGGACCCGCGACGACTGCGGATTGGCGAGTGGCTGGCCGGCGTCTCGGGCGTCGTGCTGCTGGCGTCGCTCTTCCTGCACTGGTACCGGACGGAGGGGACCAACCTCGACCTGACCGCGTGGCGGGCGTTCGGCGTGACGGACGTGCTGCTCGCTCTGGTCGCCGTCGGCGGGATCGCCCTGGCGGCGGTCACGGCCAACCAGCGCTCCCAGGCGGTCCCCACCGCGCTCGCCTCCCTGCTCACGCCGCTCGCGGCGGTGGTGCTGGTCTTCCTGCTCTACCGGGTCCTCTCGCCCCCGGACGCCGCCGGGTTCGCGCAGCACGGGCCCCGCCCGACCGGCTACATCGTGAGCCGGGACTCCAGCCGCCAGATCGGGCTCTGGATCGGGCTCGTCGCGTACCTGGGGCTCCTTGGAGGCGTCCTGCGCGCGCTGCGCGACCCCAGCTTTCCGCGGGCCGTGCGGGAGCGGAACCGGGTCGCGGTCGAGACGCTGCCCATCCCGCCGCGCGAGGGCGCCGGCCAGGGCGGGGCGTGACGTTCCTCCGGCTGAGCCGCTGGGACTGGCTCGCGTTCGCCGCCGCGCTGGCGCTGCTCCTGAGCGTGGTCGGGCTCGACTGGTACACGACCAAGCAGGGCGAGGAGTGCGCCCGCATCGAGCGGCTCCAGCAGCCGGGCGGAGGGGTGCAGGCGCAGGAGATCAACCGCTCCGTGCGCAGCGACGCGCGCCGCTGCCGCGTGAAGGCGGAGAAGACGGCCCTCCAGGCGGACGGCCTCATCGACCGGGTGATCCTGCTGGTGCTGCTCGGGGCGGTGGCGAGCGGCGTGGCCGCCGCGTTCCTGCGGGCGGCCGACCGGCGCTTCCAGCCGCCGCGCACGCCGAGCGCCCTGGCGACCGGACTGGCGCTGCTGGGCGCGCTCCTGGTGCTATACCGGATCCTTCAGCCGCCCGGGTTCAACCCGGCGGCGGTGATCAAGGCGGGCGCGCCCATCGGGCTGGGCTGCCTGGCCGTGCTGGCGATCGCGGCGCGGGGGGCGATGATGTGGGAGGGCGAGCGGCCTGAGGAGGACGAGGCTCCGGCCGCGGCGGCGCCTCCCGAAACTGAAGCTGGGGAGGGCCCCGCCCCGCAGGTCGAGGAACCGCCGACCGACGAAAACTCGATCGACTGAAGAGTTATGCACGCTATGGCGTGCACAACTGCGCAGTCACTTCGATTTACCCTCGTTATTGCTGCTGTTTTCACGCCAGCTCTGCCGCGAGCCCGCGGGCGATGTGGCGGGCGCAGGCCATGATCGTGAGCATCGGGTTGGCGCCCAGCGCGGTGGGCAGGACGCTCGCGTCGGCCACGTAGAGGCCGGGGAGGTCGTGCGACCGACCGCTCGGGTCGACCACCGAGCGCCGCGGATCGGAGCCCATGCGCGCCGTCCCCATCGGGTGGAAGGCCTCGAGCCGCAGCGCGGACGGGCTGAACAGGCCGCTCTCCACGGCGTCCTCCTGCCCGGGCTTCAGCGCGTCGAGCGCGCCCACCTGCGGGTACGCCTCCGCGGCGCCGGCCGCGAAGTGGATCTGGGCGGCGCGGGCGATGCCGAAGCGGAGCCGCTGCGCGTCGTCGCGCGTCAGGCGGTAACCGAGCTTCGTGCGCCCGCGCCCGTCCACCCGGACGCGCCCCTCGCTGGTGTCCGCCAGGTGCACGCCGATCACCGCCAGCTGGCCGTAGCCCTCCAGCCGCTCCTTGAACCGCGCGCCCGCGCCGCGCAGCCACTGCGACCCGAACGAGAGCGGCGTGAACGTGGCCTCCAGGAACAGCCCGCGGTCGAGCCACTCGTCCACGCGCCAGCTCTGCATCACGCCGTCCCAGCCGTTCACCTCCCGGTCCGGGAAGCGCGCGCCCACCCAGCAGGCCGGCTGCACGCGCAGGTGGCGGCCGATGTGGCGGTTGCGGATGCCCTGAGCCAGCAGCAGCTCGGGGGTGCCCAGCGCCCCGCCGGCCAGGACCACGGCTCGCGCCCGCACCCGGTAGGGCCGGCCCGAGCGCGTACGGCCCGTCACGCCCACGGCCCGGCCGCCCTCCACGGTCACGCGCTCGATCCGCACGCCCGCGCGGATCCGGGCGCGCGCGTCGGCCGCGCGCGGCAGCTCGGACACGTGCATCGCGCGCTTGGCGTCCAGAGCGCACCCCGTTGGGCAGGTGCCGCAGCACTCCACGCCGCCGGTGTTCCTCGGGATCGGCCCGTTGGACGCGCCCAGGGCCTCCGCGCCCGCCCGGCACAGCTCGGCGTTCATCCCCGCTCGGCCGCGCCGTACGGGCACCACCTCGAGGTCGCGCTCGAGCGCCTCGTACTCGCCGTCCAGGTCCGCGGCCCACGGGATGCCGTGCTCCTCGCGCCAGCGCACGAGCACCTCGCTCGGCGCCCGGAAGCACGTGCCCGAGTTGATCACCGTCGTGCCGCCCACGCAGCGGCCGACGGGCATCGCGATCGGCGGGCGACCGTCCAGCGCGGTCAGGCCGCCGTCGCGGTAGAGGGTCGCCAGAGCGTCGATCGGGTCGCGCGAGTAGGTGATGGCGTCGTGGTACTCCCCCTCCTCGACCACGAGCACGTCGAGCCCGGCCTCGGCCAGCACCCGGGCCGCGGCGGCCCCGCCGGCCCCCGACCCCACCACGACCGCGTCGCAGGTCTCGGTCCCGTCCTCCGGCGGCTCGAGCGCCGCGGGGTTGAGGTGCGGGGGCAGGGGAGGGGCCACTGCGCCCGGCGCGAGCTCGCAGCGCGGCGCCGAGCCCACTACCCGCTGCACCTCGGGCGTTCGCGTGTACGCGACGCAGACCACGCCCTTCACCAGCAGCACGAGGTTGCGCAGCAGCATCGAGCCGCTCTTCTCCAGGCGCTCGATCTTCCGCGTCCGGCGCTCCAGCGGCAGCCGCGAGAAGCGGCGCGGGAACGTGGAGCGCTCGAGCACCCGGAGGGCCAGCCCGAACGCCAGCCGCATGCGCGGCGAGACGCTCGCCAGGATGCGCGCCGCGTCGCCCGTCACCGTGATCCCGCCCTCGACCTCGGCGCCCGGCAGCGCTCCCCCCGGCGGGATCAGCGCCTCCGCGAAGGCGCGAAACGTCTTCAGCTCGGGCGCGTCCATGCCCCGTACGCCCCTTCAGACGGGCGCGCGGGCCTCCGCCTCGGCCCTGCCGAGCAGAGCCCAGCAGCCGAGCGCGACGAACACCAGGCTGGCGTCCACCACGAAGTTCGCGAGGTAGACGAAGACCTCGCGGTCGAAGACGAAGAACGCGCCGGCCGCCAGCGACGAAGCCGTCTTGCCGGCCGCCAGCACCAGCAGCATCGGCCGGTACCGCCGCGGATCGAACGAGATCACGAGCGCCAGGCCGGTGATGACGGTCATGTAGGCGAAGCCCAGCGCCAGCCAGAACTTCTGCTCCGTCGGCGGGCCCTGCGGGAAGCTGCCGAGCCAGTCGCCGACGTCGTCCAGCCTGCCGATCACGCCGTCCGGGGAGGAGATGAACAGCACCCCGACCACGGCGAAGGTCACTGCCAGCGCGCGCATCGTGAGCGCGACCGTCCGCTCGGCGGCTTGCCCGGACATCGCGGGGATCGTACCCGCGCGGCCCCCAACCTAGAATCGGCCGCCATGATCGACCGCGAGCAGGTGCTGCACGTCGCCCGCCTGGCGCGCCTGCGGCTGGACGACGACCAGGTGGAGCGCATGTCGCGCGAGCTGTCGTCGATCCTCGACCACATCGAGAAGATCGGCGAGCTGGACCTGGACGACGTCGAGCCGACCTCGCACGTCACGGCCGTGGAGAACGTGCTCCGCGCCGACGAGCCGCGCGCGAGCTTGTCGCCCGAGCGCGCACTCGAGCAGGCGCCCGATCCGGCCGCCGGCGGCTTCCGGGTTCCGAGTCCCGGGGCGGGCTCGTGACCGCGTGAGCGGCGACCTCCTCGACCTGACGGCCGCGCAGGCCGCCGAGCGCGTGCGCGCGGGCGAGCTGTCCGCCGCCGAGCTGTTCGACTTCTACCGCGGGCGCGCCGCGGGCGACGGGCTGAACGCGTTCCTCTGGCTCGCGGACGAGTCCCCCGCGGACCCGGCTCCCGACGCGCCGCTGGGCGGCGTGCCGCTGGCGGTCAAGGACCTGTTCTGCGTGGAGGGCGTGCCCAGCGCGGCCGCCTCGCGCATCCTCGAGGGCTACCGGCCGCCCTACACGGCCACCGCCGTGGAGCGGCTCAACGCCGCCGGCGCGCCCACCCTGGGCAAGACCAACATGGATGAGTTCGCGATGGGGTCGTCGAACGAGAACTCGGGCTTCGGGCCGGTGCGCAACCCCTGGGACCGCGAGCGGGTGCCCGGCGGCTCGTCGGGCGGGTCGGCCGCCGCGGTGGCGGCGGGGCTGGCACCGTGGGCGATCGGCACCGACACCGGCGGCTCCATCCGCCAGCCCGCCGCGCTGTGCGGCATCGTGGGGCTGAAGCCCACCTACGGCGCGGTGTCGCGCTACGGGATGATCGCCTTCGCGTCCTCGCTCGACCAGTGCGGCCCGCTGACGCGCGACGTGACCGACGCGGCGCTGCTGTTCAGGCACATGGTGGGCCGCGACCCGTGCGACTCCACCTCGCTGGACTTCCCAGAGCCGGTGGAGCTCCCAACCGGCGAGCGCCTGGACGGCGTCCGCTTCGGCGTGTCTCCCGAGCTGACCTCCGGCGAGGGCGTGGAGGCGGGCGTGCGCGAGGTGTTCGACGCCACGCTCGCGCGCGTGGAGGAGCTGGGCGGGTCGGTCGAGGAGATCGCGCTGCCGCACTCACCGCACGGGATCTCCGCCTACTACGTGCTGGCGCCCGCCGAGGCCAGCGCCAACCTGGCCCGCTACGACGGCGTGCGGTACGGCCCGCGGAAGGGCGACGGCGACCTGCTGTCGCTCTACGAGGAGACGCGCGCCGAGGGCTTCGGCGAGGAGGTCAAGCGCCGGATCATGCTGGGCACCTACGCGCTGTCGTCCGGTTACTACGAGGCCTACTACGGACGCGCCCAGCGCGTGCGCACGAAGATCGCCGACGACTTCCGCGCCGCGTTCGAGCGCGTGGACCTGATGATCACGCCCACGTCGCCCACGGTCGCCTTCAGGCTGGGCGAGCGCACCGACGACCCGCTGGCGATGTACCTCTCCGACTACTGCACCGTGACGATGCCGCTGGCGGGAATCCCCGCGATCTCGATCCCCGGCGGGCTGTCGGACGGCCTGCCGGTGGGCATCCAGCTGGCCGGGCCGGCGTTCAGCGAGAACCGGATCCTGGACGCCGCCTTCGCGCTCGAGCGGGCGATCGGCTTCGACGGGAGCGCGGCTCGTGCCTGAGGCCGTGGCGGAGCGCCACTACGAGCCCGTAATCGGGCTCGAGATCCACGTGCAGCTGGCCACCCGCACCAAGATGTTCTGCGGCTGCGCCCTCTCCTTCGGGGAGGAGCCCAACACGCGCACCTGCCCGATCTGCCTGGGCCATCCCGGCACGCTGCCGGTGACCAACGAGCAGGCCGTGCACTTCGGCCTGATGATCGCGCTGGCGCTGGAGTGCGAGGTGGCCCCGCGCTCCATCTTCCACCGCAAGAACTACTTCTATCCCGACCTGCCGAAGGGCTACCAGATCTCCCAGTACGACATCCCGCTGGGGTCGCACGGGCGGCTGGGCGACGTGCGCATCCACCGGGTGCACCTGGAGGAGGACGCCGCCAAGCTGGTGCACGCCGGCACGTCCGGGCGCATCCACGGCGCCGAGGCCAGCGTGGTGGACTTCAACCGCGGCGGCACCCCGCTCGTGGAGATCGTGTCCGAGCCCGACCTGCGCACGTCGTCGGAGGCCGGGGAGTGGCTGCGGCTGCTGCGGGCCACGCTGCGATCCACGGGCGTGTCCGACGTGAACATGGAGGAGGGGTCGCTGCGCTGCGACGCCAACGTGTCGATCCGCCCGGCCGGCGAGGCCACCCTGGGCACCAAGACCGAGCTGAAGAACATGAACTCGTTCCGCTTCCTCGAGCGCGGGATCGAGGCGGAGATAGCGCGCCAGGAGGCGATCCTGCGCGAGGGGGGCACGATCGACCAGGAGACGCTGCACTTCGATCCCGCCACGGGCGACATCAGCCCGCTGCGCTCGAAGGAGTACGCGCACGACTACCGCTACTTCCCCGAGCCGGACCTGGTGCCGCTGGCGCCAACCGAGGCGATGCTGGCGCGCGCCCGCGAGGCGCTGCCCGAGCTGCCCGCCGCGCGCGCCCGCCGCTTCGAGGTCGAGCTGGAGCTGCCGGCGGACACCGCTCGTCTGCTGGCGTTCCGCGGCGAGCTGGGCGACTACTACGAGACCGCGCTGGCCGCGGACGGCGACGTGGACGCCCGCACCCTGGCCAGCTGGGTGACCAACGAGCTCCAGGCCCGCCTGGGCGAGGGCGACGACCCCGCGGACTCGCGCGTGGAGCCGGGCGCGCTGACGCGGCTGGTGGGGATGGTGGCCGAGCGGCGGATCTCCCAGTCCGCCGCCAAGGAGGTGCTGGACGTGCTGGCCGCCGAGGGCGGCGACCCCGAGGCGATCGTGAGCGAGCGCTCGCTGGAGAAGGCCGGCGGCGACGAGCTGACCGGGATCGTGGACCGCGCGCTGGAGCAGAACGCCGACGCTGTGGAGAAGGTGCGCGCCGGCAACGACAAGGCGATCGGGGCCATCGTGGGCGCCGTCATGCGCGAGACCAAGGGACGGGCGGACGGCGGCGAGGTGCAGCGGCTGATAAGGGAGCGCCTGGGCGGCTGAGCCGCGGCCTCGCCGGCCCACCGCTCGGGTCCCACACGACTTCGGCCGGACCGGGCCGGGGCGTATCATCGGGGCACGAACCGTCTCCGAGGAGGTCCGCCCGATGTCGCGACTGATCCGCATGGACCACACAGGCCACTCGACCCTCGCCGAGTGGACGGCCGAGGACCAGACGGCCTACCAGGCCGCCGTCCAGGCGTTCCGCCGCCAGCTCGACGACGGCTACATAGGCGTCGTGACCGAGGGGCCTGGCCGGGCCACGCAGGTGGGCGAGCTGCCGCTGGAAGCGGGCACGGTGATCATGCGCCGCCCGATCGCGGGCGGATAGCCGCCTGTTCGGTGGAGGCAGCCGGACTACCGGCGGAGGGCGCGACCGACCTCCCCGAGCTCGCCGCCGTCCCCTGGCGCCCGCGGGCCAGCGCACACTCGCTCAGGCGCCGCGGCCAGCTCTGGACGCTCACCACGGTGGCGCACGTGGTTCCGTTCGTCGCTGTCGCGGTGGTGCTGATGCTGCTCCAGCCGCTGTCCGCGCCCGTGGCCGTCGCCGCGCTGGCGCACGCCTGGATCATCCCGGAGCTCTACGCGGTGCGGGGAGCCAACACGATCCGGCCCAAGCGGCGCGCGCTGGGCCAGGCGCCGGCGGAGCCGGTCGCGCAGGGCTTCCTGGGCGACCTGCTGGGCCACGACGAGCGCGAGCTCCAGCGCAGCACCGGACTGGCGCTCGAGCGCGGGCGGCTCGGCACGTGGCTGGTGGGGGAGGCCGGCGCCCTGCTGCTGGTGTCAGGCGGCCGGCGGGTGCACTGCTTCTGCGTGGCGGCCACCGACCGCGACCTGCCGCCGTCGGACCGGATCGCCCACCTGCTCCTGGCGCTTCGCAGTGACGAGACCGGCTTCGCCACCGTGGCCAACCACGCGTTCTCGGGCGCCCCGTGGCGCGTATCGCGGCGCATGGACGGGCGCGGGCGCCCGGCGCTGGCCGCCGCGCGGCGGGCCTCCGCGACCGCCGCCGGGCCCGATTCCGCGATCTGATTAGGTAGGCCGGGCATGGCCTGGCACGTCGTCATAGCGGGTGGGGGGTTCGGTGGCTTCTACGCGGCGCGCCGCCTGGAGCAGGTGCTGCCGGCGCAGAGCGCCCGGGTGACCCTGGTCACCACCGAGAACTTCCTGCTCTACACGCCGCTGCTGCCGGGCGCCGCGGCGGGGACGCTCGAGCCGCGGCACGTGGTGATCCCGCTGCGCGAGGAGCTGGCCCGCACCGACATCCGGCTCGGGCGCGTGACCGGGGCGGACTTCGAGAGCTCGACCCTCCGCGTGACCACGGTGGACGGGCGCGACGAGGAGCTCGGCTACGACCACCTGATCGTCGCGCTGGGCTCGATCTCCCGCGTGCCTCCGATCCCCGGCCTGGGCGAGCACGGCCTGGGCTTCAAGACCCTGGCCGAGGCGATCGCGCTCCGCAACCGCGCGGTGATGAACCTGGAGATCGCCGAGTCGCTCGAGGACCCGGACGCACGGCGGCCGTACCTGACGTTCGTCTTCGTGGGCGCCGGATACGCCGGCGTGGAGGGCGTGGCCGAGCTCCAGAACTTCGTGGCCGACGTGATCGAGCGCTACCCGCGCTGCCGGGTGGACGGCACGCGCTGGCTGCTGGTGGACGCCGAGGCGCGGATCATGAACGAGATCTCCGAGGGGCTGGCGGACTTCGCCACCCGCGAGCTCCGTGGCCGCGGCATCGAGGTGAGGACCTCGACCCGGATCGACTCCGTCGAGCGCGACCGGGTGACGCTGTCGGACGGCGAGATGGTGGAAACCCGCACGCTGTGCTGGACCGCGGGCGTCAGGCCGCCCCAGCTGATCGGCGAGCTGGGGCTGCCGGTGGGCGACGGCAGGCGGCTGAGGACGGACGCCACGCTGCGCGTGGAGGGCCATCCGAACGTGTGGGCGATCGGGGACTCCGCGGCCGTGCCGGATCCCGCCGATCGGGGCCGGTCGGCCTGCCCGCCCACGGCCCAGCACGCCGTGCGCCAGGGCCGGCTGGCGGCGGACAACGTGGCCGCGGCGCTCGGGCACGGCCGGGTTCGGAAGTTCCGCTACCGGACGCTCGGGGTGTTCGTGGACCTGGGCCGGCACGAGGCGGTCGCCACCATGCTCGGGATCAAGCTGAGCGGCTTCCTCGCCTGGTGGGCGGCGCGCACCTACCACCTGGCGATGATGCCGGGCACCGCGCGCAAGCTGCGGCTGGTGGTGGACTGGACGGTGGAGCTGCTGTTCGGCCGCGCCTCCGCGGAGCTCGGCCAGCTCGGCCACCCGGCGCCGCTGCGCGGCGCCCTGGAGACGCGCACGCCCGCGGACGAGGCCGGCGACGCCGCGATCGAGGCCGCCCAGACGCGATGACTCGCTGGCGCATGCGGCCGGTCGCGGTTACTGTGGCCATGGCGCTGGGACGGTCTCCAGCGGGCAACGCAAGGATGCGAAGGGGATACACATGCCACACCGCCTAGCGCTAACCGCCGTTCTCGTGACGGGCGCGGCCACGATTGCCCTCGGGATGCCGGCCGCCGCGTCCGCGTTCCCCAACTTCGCGCCCTGCGGCAGCGAGTGCGACATCCTGGTCAACTCCACGGCCGACGCCACGGACGCCAAGCCGGGCAACGGCAAGTGCGAGACGGCGCCGGGCAACGGCGTCTGCACGCTCCGCGCGGCGGTGCAGGAGGCCAACGCCAGCCGGCAGAAGCCGCCGTACCAGGCCTCGATCAAGCTGCCGCCGGGCACCTACCGGCTGACTCGCCACGGCCTGGACGACAGCTCCGACCGCGGCGACCTGGACCTGAACTTCTACGGCGAGGTGGTCGGGGCCGGCCAGAGCCGGACGATCGTTGACGGCGACGCCGCCGACCGCGTCTTCGACCTCCGCCGGGCCGACGAGCGCGTCGCGCACCTCACGGTGCGCAACGGGCGCGCCACCGACGGCCCGGGCGGCGGCATCCGCGCGGGCGGCAACGACGGCCTCGAGTACCTGAACGTGTCGGCCAGCGAGGCCGTGGCAGGGCAGGCGCCGTTCTCCGGGCTCGGCGGCGGCATCGCCGCGAGCGACACGTGGATCGCCTACAGCACGATCAGCTTCAACACCGCGCGGGACGGCGGCGGCCTGTGGTGGCACGGCGCCCAGGCCGGGTTCGCCAGCGACGCCATCATCCAGAACCACGCGGCCCAGGGTGGCGGCGGGATGGTCTTCGAGGCCGACGACGCCTACTTCTCGAACCTCACGATCAGCGGCAACACGGCGGGCGACCGCGGCGGCGGGATCGACCTGCGCGGCCCGAACAGCTTCTGGTTCCTGGACGCGTCGGCGTCGACGATCGCGTCGAACACGGCGCCTGACGGCCGCGGGGGCGGACTCTGGCGGGGCGCCGTCGGCGACAGCCCGCGCACGTTCACCGGCATGGTCTTCGCCCGCAACCAGGGCGGCAACTGCGCGGGTCCCGGCGTGCTCATCAAGAACGGCCCCAACGTCGACAGCGACGGCAGCTGCTCGAACACGGAGGGCGACGTCTTCGGCGTCGACCCGATGCTCGGTCCCGTGCGGTACAACGGCGGGCCCACGCCCACACGCGCCCTGCTGCCCGGCAGTCCGGCCATCGACATGTGGCCGTGCGCCGCCGAGCGCTCCTCCGCACCGCCCACCGACCAGCGCGGGGCGGTGCGTCCGCAGGGCGAGGCGTGCGACGCCGGCGCGTTCGAGGTCGGCGAGTGCTGCCCCGCGTTCGAGGCGGCCTTCCACGCGTCGGCGAAGGGCGGCGGGTCGTCGAGCGGGAGCGGGTCGGGCTCGACCGGCCCGGACAGGACCTACTGCGGCCAGGTGCTGACCGGCACCCTCGGCAACGACCTGCTGGCCGGCGACGAGCGCCGCAACCTGATCCGCGGGCTCGCGGGCGACGACCGCATCTTCGCGGGCGCCAACGCCGACTGCGTCGACGCCGGCAGCGGCAGCGACCTGGTGGTAGGCGACACCGGCACCGACACGATCTTCGGACGCTCGGGGAACGACCGCCTGAGCGGCGGCGACGACGAGGACCTGCTGGTGGGCAACTCCGGCAACGATCGCCTGAAGGGCGGCGCCGACGAGGACCGCCTGGTGGGCAGTCGCGGCCGCGACAAGATCTCCGGCGGCGACGGCTACGACGTGATCCGCGGCGGCCCGGGCAACGACTCGATCGACGGGCGCGGCAGGGGCCTCGACACGATCGACTGCGGCCGCGGCCGCGACCGTGTGATCGCGCGCCGGGGCGAGACGCTGTTCCGCTGCGAGATCGTCAAGCTGGTCGACTGAGAGCCGCGTTGCGGAATCCCGTTTCGCCCGCGGGCCGCGCGTACACTGCGCCGCCGTGAACGCGGGGGAGCTCTCGATAAGGGAAGGCGCGCTCGCGGATCTGCCACGGACGTTCGAGCTCTCCGAGCGGGCGATGCACGCGGTCGCGGTGCGCCAGGGAGTGGTGCCGGACGACGCCCCGCTCACCGAGGCGCGGATACGCGGCGACTGGGTGCGGCACCGGCCGCTGATCGAGTTCCTGGCCGCTCAGCCCGACGGGCGCTACCTGGTGTGCGAGGGCGCGGACGGGCTTCTGGGCTACGCCCGGGCGGTGCGCTTCGGCGCCATGGAGCAGGTCACCGAGCTGATGGTCAGCCCCGCCCACCAGGGGCACGGGATCGGCCGCGCGCTGATGGAGCGGGTCTGGCCCGGCGACCCGAGCCCCGACCTCGGCCGCATCGTGGTGGCCGCCGGAGCGCCCAACGACCTGACGCTCTACACGCAGTTCGGCGTGATGCCGATCGGCGGCCACTGGCACATGCGCGCCCGCGCCGAGGACTACCTGTTCCACCGCTCCCAGGAGACCGACGCGCCGATCCCGCAGGTGCACGTCCTGAAGCCCGACCGGGCGGTGGAGGCCTGGCTGCGCCTCGAGCCGGACGCGGTGGGCCACGACCGCGGGCCGCTCCACGAGTTCTTCGCCCGCGACCGCAGCTGCCTGGCGTACTCGGCGCCGGGGTCCGACGAGCCGGCGGCGCTCTGCTGGGTCAGCACCGGGGGCGAGATCGGGCCGGCGATCGGGGCCGCGGCCGGCGACCTGGTGCCCGTGGTGCTGGCCGCGCTGGACCGGGTGGCCCAGAGCCGCGAGCCCGAGACGCTGTCGGTCTACGCGACCACGCTCAGCTGGTGGCTGATCCGCCGCCTGCGCAAGCTCGGGTTCCAGGTCTTCTGGCCGAGCTGGGTGATGTGCTCAATCCCGCTGCCGGGACTCGACCGCTACGTGCCCACGCGCCCGCCCCACGTGCTCTGACCGGGGGTCGCTCCGCCTACACTTGTGGCATGAGCGAAACGCTTTCGAACATCGGCGGCAAGGCCCTGGCCGTCGGGGTCCTGCTGATAGCCGGCTGGATCCTGTTGAAGGTCGTGATCGGCGTGGTGGCGTTCGTCTTCTGGACCGTCATCGCCGTGGTCGCGGTCATAGCCGTTCTCTGGGCCCTCAACCGGTTGCTGTAGCGCCGAGGGACACGCTCGCGTGGCGTTCCTCGTGATCATGTTCTTCTGCGGGCTGTCGGCGGGATTCGTCGGCCGGATCAAGGGCGGCTCGTTCCCGATCTGGTTCCTGATCGGCTTCGCGCTGCCCATCCTCGGGACGCTCGCCGCGCTGCTCCACCGCTGGGAGGGGCAGGAGCTGCGCCGCCGCTGCGAGGAGTGCGGCAACGTCGTGGCGATGCACGACCAGGTGTGCATGCGCTGCGGGCGCGACCTCGAGTTCCCGAGCGACGTCTTGGCGCCCCGTCCGGCTCGGTAGGCTCTCTCGCTCGATGCGAGCAGTCGACGCCATCATCGAATGCCTGAAGGCCGAGGGCGTGGACACCGTCTTCGGGATCCCCGGCGGCGCGAACCTGCCCACCTACGACGCCCTATACGACGGCGGCGTGCGGCACGTCCTGTGCCGCCACGAGCAGGGCGCGGGGCACGCGGCCGAGGGTTACGCCAAGGCGTCGGGCAAGGTGGGCGTCGCCCTGGCCACGTCCGGTCCCGGGGCCACCAACCTGGTCACCGCCATCGCCGACGCCGTGATGGACTCGGTGCCCACCGTCTTCATCACCGGCCAGGTGCGCACCGAGCTGATCGGCACCGACGGCTTCCAGGAGGCCGACGTGACCGGGATCACGATGCCGATCGTCAAGCACTCGCTGATGGTCCAGGACCCGCGCGACATCCCCACGGCCATCCACGAGGCGTTCCACATCGCGCGCTCGGGCCGTCCCGGCCCGGTGCTGGTGGACGTGCCCCAGGACCTGTCGCGCGCCGACATCCGCTACGAGCCCGTGGACCGCGTGAACCTGCCCGGCTACCAGCCCACCACCGACGGCAACGCCAAGCAGGTCAGGCTCGCCGCCAAGGCGCTGGCCAACGCGCGCCGCCCGGTCGTCTACGCGGGCGGCGGGGTGGTGAACGCCGACGCCTCGGCCGAGTTGGTGGAGCTGTGCACGTCGGACCGCTTCCCGGTCACCTGCACCCTGATGGGGCTCGGCGGCTTCCCGGCGCCGCACGAGCAGTGGCTCGGGATGCTCGGCATGCACGGCACTCGCAGCGCCAACTACGCGATGGACGAGGCCGACCTGATCTGCGCGATCGGCGCCCGCTTCGACGACCGGATCACCGGCAAGCTGTCGGAGTTCGCGCCGCGCGCCAAGTTCATCCACATCGACATCGACCCGGCCGAGATCTCCAAGAACGTGCCGGCGCACATCCCGATCGTCGGCGACGCCAAGCGCATCCTGCCCAAGCTCACGCGCGAGTACCGCGCGCTGGAGGCCGACTCCTCCCGGCTCGACGGCTGGTGGGAACGGATCGCCGGCTGGCGGGACCGCTACCCGCTGGGCTACGAGGACTCCGAGGGCACGGAGATCAAGCCGCAGTACATGGTCCAGGCCATCTACGAGGCCACCGGCGGCGACGCGATCCTGACCTCCGACGTCGGCCAGCACCAGATGTGGGCGGCGCAGTACTTCCACTTCGACAGGCCGCGCCGCTGGATCAACTCGGGCGGGCTCGGAACGATGGGCTTCGGCCTGCCCTCGGCCATCGGCGCCAAGATCGCCTGCCCGGACCAGACGGTGATCTGCCTGGCCGGCGACGGCTCGCTCCAGATGACCTCCCAGGAGCTGGCCACGGCCGTCTCCGAGGACATCCCGGTCAAGGTCTTCATCATGAACAACGGCTACCTGGGCATGGTCCGTCAGTGGCAGGAGCTGTTCTGGGACAAGCGCTACTCGGCCGTGGACATGGGCATGACGCCCGACTGGGTCAAGCTCGCGGAGGCCTACGGCGCGGTGGGCATGCGAGCCACCGAGAAGGGCGAGCTCGTGGATCAGATGCGCGAGGCGATCGCCGCCGACGGCCCGGTGGTCCTCGACGTCCACGTGACCAAGGAGGAGAACTGCTACCCGATGATCCCCGCCGGCCAGCCGGCACGGGACATGGTGGGGTAGGGCGGATCGGCCGCCATGGGTGAGCCCGGCACCAAGGAAGTGCTCAACCTGGCCGACCTCGAGGCCGCCGGCGGGATCCACACCGGCCGCAAGCACATCCTGTCGCTGCTCGTGGAGAACAAGCCGGGCGTGCTGGCGCGCATAGCGGGGCTGTTCTCGCGGCGCGGGTTCAACATCCAGACGCTCGCAGTGGGGCCCACCGACGACCCGACGCTGTCGCGCGTGACGCTCACCGTGGACGGCGCGCTGCACCCGATCGACCAGGTGACCAAGCAGCTCCACAAGCTGGTCAACGTCATCAAGATCCGCGACCTCGAGCCGCACGAGGCGGTGGCGCGCGAGCTCGCGCTGTTCAAGGTCACGGCCGATGCCGAGACGCGCGGGCAGATCATGCAGTTCGCGGACATCTTCCGCGGGAAGGTGGTGGACGTCTCGAAGCGCTCGGTGACGATCGAGATCACCGGCACGGACGACAAGATCGAGGCGTTCGAGCGGATGGTCAGGCCGTTCGGGCTGATCGAGATGGTCCGGACCGGCGAGATCGCGATCTCGCGCGGCCGCTCGACCACCTAGCGGCCTTGCCCGTCGCCACCCGGCCGGGCGACCCGCTCTCCCTCGCCGCCGGCGAGCGCGAGGCGCTGCGCGACC
>DASVQK010000142.1:0-11476 GCA_036389105.1 Thermoleophilaceae bacterium | reverse complement strand
TCGCCGCCGCTCGGCGGGTTCATGCCCACCGGCCACCGCCAGACCACCGTTCCGCTGCCGCCGGGCTCGGCCGCGTGCTTCTTCACCGACGGCCTGGTGGAGGCCCGGCTGGGGGACGGCCTCCTGGGCCGCGAGCGGCTGGCGGAGATCGCCGGCGACCTTGACGGCCACGCCCCGGCCGAAGCCCTGCTGGTGCGCATCGCGGAGGAGGCCGACCGCGCTCCCGACGACATGGCGGCGTGCATCGTGCGGGCCACCGACGACGCCCGGCAGGCCGCCGGCACCCGCGTCGAGGACCTGGAGCTGGAGGGCGGCTCCGCCGACGAGGAGCGCGCACACGCCTTCCTGACGGCCTGCGGGATGCCCGAGGCGCAGGTCGCGACCGCCCTTCGCTCCGCGAGCGGGGCGGTGGCCGAGTTCGGCGGGGCCATCCTGCGGGTTCATCTCGACGGCGCCGAGGGCCGCGCCGAGGTGGTGCCCCGCGAGCCGACGCTCGGCCTCACGGCCAACGGCTCGAACGCCGGCGACGGCACGGCGGACTTCTCCACGCCGCACATCTCGCTCTAGCGCACGACCCCTTGCGGTGGTGGCGCGAGGACGCACCCTGGGGTACTTTTAGATACCCCAAAGGAGGCTCACTTGAGGAGATTGCTGACGAAGGCCGCCGC
The DNA here is from genome assembly GCA_036389105.1 of Thermoleophilaceae bacterium. Classification (GTDB taxonomy): domain Bacteria; phylum Actinomycetota; class Thermoleophilia; order Solirubrobacterales; family Thermoleophilaceae; genus AC-37. The sequence continues at coordinate 10,808 of DASVQK010000142.1, read as the reverse complement.
CGTCGCAACGATCGCCACGCTGGCGTTCACCGCCGTGGCGTCGGCCCACACGCTGCACTACCGCGACGCTCGCAGCCTCGCGGTCAAGCTCGCGAAGAAGCAGACGAAGAAGGCCAACCACCCGGTGGACCGCTGGCGCATCTTCGGCGCGGAGCGGACCAGTGCCCACCAGCTCGTCTGGGTCTACAACGTGGACTACGCCGACGGGACGCTCTGCGACGCGGAGCTGGTCGTGCGCTACACGAAGAACGGCACGCTGGCGCGGGCGTTCTTCCGCGACGTGCACTGCGAGCACTGAGCCGGCCGGCGGGGCGCTACCCGGCCGCCACGGCGCGGTCGAGGTAGCCGCGCCACTCCCGCTCGACGGCCGCCAGCGGCCGTTCGAATTCGCGCTCGATCGCCGCCGCCGCGCCGGCGGGGTCGAGCCGCGTCGCGAGCCGGACGCACGCCTCGGCCCCGCCGGTCCGCTCGAGGAGCCCCAGCACCGTGCCGCCGAGCAGCGTCGCGTCGCGCGCGGCGGGCGGGAAGGCCGGCCGGCCGCCCTCGCGCAGGCGCCGGGCCATGGCGGCGCGCAGGTGCGGTCCCTGGCCGGAGAAGTGGACTGCCGCCCCCTCGCAGAGCCACGCCCAGCGGACGTAGCGGGAGAACGAGCGCGCGGTGAACGGCGGTGGCAGCTGGGGATTGTTCGCGCCCACCACGAGGTGCGCGTACTCGTGCAGCGGCGACAGGAGCAGCGCCTCACGCGACCCCTCCACGCGCGAGGCGCGCGCCGCCAGCGCGGCGGGCGAGAGCACGTGGATCTCGTCGCGCGAGAACCAGCCCGCCATGTAGCGGCGCCCCGCCGGGGCGGCGATGACCCGCGCCAGCGGGAGCCACGGGTGAGCCAGGGCGAGCGCCGCCGGGTGCGCGTGCATGACCACCGACACGTCGCCCGGCGTCGTGTCGAACAGCCGGTCCATCCGCGAGCGGAACGCCTCCAGCCGGTCGAGCATGGCCGCGGCCGCCTCGGCGTCCTCGGACTCGTGGCGGGCGGAGAAGGAGAGCGAGTCGGTCTCGACCCAGGCCACGTCAGCGGCGGCGGCGGTGTCCGCGACGCGTCTTCGGCTTGCCCTTCCGGCAGCCCCTGTAGCGGCGCACGCTGATCGTCTCGCTGCCCGTGCTCTGGAAGACCTCGATCCGCACCGTGAAGTTCTTCCTCCTCGGCCGCTTCAGCACGATCTGGCGCAGGTTGCGGCCGCGACGGTGCAGCTTGCGCTTGCCGTTCACGTAGGCGTAGACCTCGACCACGCGGGCGTGGCGCGCCCGGTGCAGCCGGAAGCGGAACTTGCGCGCGTCGCGGCACGTGCCCTTCGACGTCCGGACGGTGATGGCGGGGGCCGGCGGCCTGACCGGCTCGATCAAGAGCACCCGGGCCAGCCCCTTGTCGCCCAGCGTCACGTCCAGGCCGCGGCGCAGCTCCTCCGAGGTCGCGGTGCCCACCTGCTCGCCGCCCGGTCCCGCGAACAGCCGGAACTCGAGCCCGGGCTTGACGCCCACCAGCGCGATGCGCCTGGTCGCGTCGGCCGACACCTGCCTGAAGGCCAAGAGCGCGCCGCGCTGCGCGTCGGTGTCCCACTCCTGGAGCGCCGTCCAGCCGCCCTTCAGCGGGTCGTCGAGGAGCGCGTGGGTGGCCAGCGAGAACGAGTCGCGATGCTCCTTGTAGAACGCCATCCAGCGCCCCGCGGTGGCCACGACCGGGTCGGGCAGGTTCCGCAGGTCGGTCCAGAAGGTGATGTTCGAGGGCAGCGCGGCGGCCATCAGCGTGTCGACGTTCTCCTTCTTCCAGGAGTCGCCTCCCAGGAGGTGCTGGCCGATCGCGTACGCCGGCACGAACGGGCTGAAGTTCCAGAGGTTGTGCACCAGGCTCTTCACGTCCGGGTAGCCGTTCTGGAACCACGTCGGGCCGCGGCTCGTGGAGTCGAACGGGAACAGCCGGTAGTCGTTGGTCTCGTCGATCTGGAGGACCACGTCGGGCCGGTCGCGGCGCAGGCGGTCGAGCATGGCCACGAACGCGTCGCGCTGCTCGTAGAAGTCGTTCTGCCCGGGGCAGTCGAGCCAGACCATGAAGTCGAACTTGAAGAAGCGCGCGTGCCAGTTGTCGATCGCGTCGCGGATCCGGGCCTCGATGTGCGGGAGCGCGCGGTTGCCCCAGGGCCCGAGGCCGGCCTCGTTCGAGCCGGTGGCCAGGTCGCCGTTCGGGTCGGCCGCGTTCTGCGCCACGAGCGGGTCGGCGATCGGATGGCAGGCCCAGTCGGGATGCTGCTGGAACGTCTGCGACGACGGGTGGAACTCCATCGGGCTCATCCACAGCCCGAGCTTCATCGGCGCGATGGCCGACCGCACGGCCTGGAACCTCGCGTCGGGGAAGCGCGGCGCGAACTTGACGGGGTCCGACGCCTGCCGCGGCTCCGGGTAGTCGGGCGAGTCCGGCTGCCAGTCGCCGTGGCGCGCGGCCCAGCCGTCGTCCAGCACGAACGTCTCGACGCCCAGCCGCCTCGCGATCGGCGCCAGCTCCTGCACCGCCCTGTAGTCGGTGTCGTCCTTCGAGCCCGTCGAGCGCTTGTTTGCGTCCACCTTGTCGGAGTTGAAGGTGACCGAGTGCTCGTACGGCGCGATCCGGTGGCCCGCCATGTAGCTGTGCCACTGCCAGCCCTCGTCGGCCTCGCTCGTAGCCAGGCCCACGAACGCGGCCTCCAGCGCGAACGGCTCGCCCGGGCGCAGCGTGCGCGTGCGGCCGCCGCCCGAGCTGGGGTTCTCGACGTGTATCTGCTCCTCGAACGGGCCCAGGTTGAGGACGTCCTTCGTGTAGTCCACGCGCACGGCGGCGGTGGAGCCGTCGTAGCTCGCCCGCGAGGACGGGAAGTCGTTGCGCTCCATCACCATGAACAGCGAGCGGCCCGGTGCGCGCGCGTCAACCCACTCGGCGTTGCCCTCCAGCGCCGCGCCCTCCTTGGCGGCGATGTCCTGGCGGAAGTCGCCCGGCTGCGAGTACCCGGCCCACAGCTCCGGCCCGTTCCAGGCCGGGTCGCGCCAGTCCGACCCCGCACGGAAGGCGTGCAGGACCGGCGTCGCCCTGCCCACGGCCGCCAGGTCAAGCGTGGCGGCGCTCAGCACCAGCGGGGTGGCGGAGGTCAGCGTGGTCTGCGTGCGGAAGCCCGCGACGCCGGGATAGGCCTCGGCCACGCGCTGCGCCGTGATGGCCGCGGCCGGGCCCGACCCGGCCAGCGTCATCGCCACGCGTACCCCGCCGCGCGGCAGGCGGGACAGCTGCACGGCCCTGACCGAGAACGACTCGCTGCCGATCTGAACGCCGCCGGCCTCGAGCAGGAAGTCGCGGCTGCCGCGGCTCCAGCTCCTGCCGCCGTCGCGCTTGTCGATCAGCCCGGCCGTGCGGAACGGAGCGCGCGACCAGGCGCGCTCCGCGACCCCGTTGCCCAGCACCACGCTCGTGCCGTCGTAGCTCGCGTAGACGTCGCCCGAGGCCAGCGAGCCGCCGTCGGCGGCCCGAGCGGCGGCCGGTAGCGCGCCGGCGGCGGCCAGCGCGAGCAGCGCGCATGCGCATGTCAGCGGCCCGCGTCGCATCCCCGCCCTGTCAGCCGCCCGCATCGCATTCCCCGCGCGGGAGTATGGCCGCGCCCGTGCCGTGGCGCTCCGCTCCAACGCGGCCGAGCTCCGGCCGCCGCCGGCTGGGCGATAAGGGGGTGGTCCGGAGGGGGGTAAGCCGGGCGGTGCGCGCGGAGCGCTACCGCGCCCGCCGCTGGATCTCCACCACCTGCTGGAACGTCGGGCGGTTGATCCAGTGGATCAGCGGCTGCGTGATCGCGCCGAGCGGGCGCTGGCGGACGGCGTCGAAGCACCACTGGTCCCCGTCCTTGCACAGCGGGTCGCCCGTGTAGATCTGCTCGGGCGTCATCTTCAGCGCCTGGGCCAGCGTCGAGGCCAGCAGGGCGCGACAGCGCTTGCGATTGCCGCTGCGCTTCGGCGTGCCGCCGCAGTAGACGCGCGAGTAGCGCCCCTTCACCTTCCGGGGCTTGACGATCGTGCGCAGGTCCTTGTTGATGTAGCCGTACCAGCCGTCGTCGTAGGCCGAGCCCAGGTGGTCGCCGTGGTTGTTGGGCGCGTTGTCGGGCTCGTTGATCCCGGAGATGCGCTCGTAGGCGTCCTTGCCGATCACCGGCTCGAACTGCGCCCTCACCCACCGCGGCCACCAGGCGTCCATGATCCGCACGGCCTCCGACTCGTCGTAGGCGCCGTCGTGGTTCTTGTCGCGGCGGTGCGACCCGTTCTTCATCCAGGTCCGCAGCTTGGCCAGCGCCCCGGCCAGCGCCGGGTCCTTCTGCTTGCCCAGCACCCTCAGCGCCCACGGCAGGTTCTGGTCGCCGCGCAGGTCGGCCGTGCCGGCGTCCTCCATGGCGCCCGCCAGCTCGGCCAGCGTCGTCTTGCGCGCGCCGGCGATGTTGCGCCTGATGCGCGTGTCGAGCAGCTCGGACCGGAAGGTGGGGTTGTAGCTCCACTTGTTGTCGCTGGCCGCGTAGCCCGGCGCCTGCTTGTTGTTCCAGCTCGTGAGGAAGCGCTGGTCGACCGCCTGCGGGTGCTGCTCGAACGGCGTGTAGCGGGCGGTCAGGCCGGCCGGGTCGAAGCCGCGCCACTCGAACTTCGGCGTGCCCCAGACGGGGAAGTTCGGGTCCGTCTTCCTGCCGCGCACCGGGTTGTTGCCGGAGTTGAAGTAGGCGTCGTGCTTGTCGTCGACGTACAGCCAGTTGAACGTGTAGCCGATCTTGTATGCCGCCCGCTTGAAGTCCTCCGGACCGGTCATCCGCGCCGGGTCGTTGAAGTCGCTGAACCCGAGCGCGGAGTCCACCTCGTGCATATAGGTGGTGCGCAGGCTGGTGTAGATCACCGGCTTGCCCTTGATCGTGGCCCGCGCGATCACCAGGCCGAGCGCCGTGCGCTCCGCGTGGTAGGTCTCGGTGCCTGGCGGAGTCTGGTCCGCCGCGCTCGGCGTCCAGCTGACGGTGCGGTCCAGCGTCTCGATCTGCCGGCACGTGCCGCGGTAGAGGTAGTGGCTCGACTCCAGGGTGGGCGCGCTGCCGTCCGGGTTGCAGAGAGGCAGCGCGAACGTGTCCACGTTGTCCTGGCCGGCGGAGGTGGCGCTCCACGCGTAGTCGCGACCGCGACCGAGCTCCACGTACAGGTTCACGCCCGGGAACGCCGCGCCGCGCGCCTCCAGGCCGGGCCCGTGCATGTCCTGCTCCATCAGGATCTGCGGCGAGAAGTAGCCCGTCTGGGGGCCGAACACGGCCAGCGGATGGCCGGACTGGGACTCGCGCCCCGACACCACCAGCGCGTTCGAGGCCGACTTCGGGAAGCAGACGAGCGCGCCGGCCTTGCAGTTCGTCCCGCCCCTCAGGGCCGCCGCGGCGCCCGGCCTGTCGGCGCTTCCGCCGCTGCTGCGCACGCTCAGGAACTTGACGGACCCCGGATCGGGCATCGCCACGCTGCCCCTGGCCGGCTTCTTCGGCGGGATCTCGTACGGGAAGCGCTTGCCGACCGCGGTGGTGGGCGCCTCGGGATCGTTGAGCGAGCGGAAGTCGTGCCAGGCCCTGCGCCCCTTCCGCTTGCCGAGCTGCTTCTGGGCCGCCTGGAGCACGAGCGCGGACTCCACCTCGCCGCCGCCTCCCTTGCCGAAGATCCCGCCCACCAGCGACGCGGTGGCGATGATGTCGCGCGCGTTCCAGTCGTCGGGCCCCTGCGGCTGGTTGATGGCCGGGTACTCGCCGGGCATCTTGCTCGGGTTCAGCCGCGCCTCCTGGATGTACTTGTTGACGCCCTCGACGTAGGCGTTCACGTCGTCAAGCACCGTCTGGCCCTCCTTGCCGAACAGCTTCGGCAGCTGGTCCACCTGCTTCTGGAGGTCGTCCTCGGTGTACGGCGCGATGGCCCACTGGCTGGCGTCGGTCGCGCGGTTGCCGTCGGTGCCGCCGGCGAACGAGGCCAGCTGACCGCGGCCCAGGTGGCGCAGCACGTCGATGAAGAACAGCCGGTCCTCGGCGGCCACGTAGCCGGCCCCGAACATCGTCCCGGCGCGCGTCGAGCCGTAGATGTGCGGGGTGCCGAACGACTTGTCGCGCACGATCGTCACGTCGTCGCGCGGGCTGTAGGTGTCGGCCACGTCGTCGGGCCTCACGCCGAAGCTCGCGTCCTTGAAGAAGTGGTCGAGATCGGCGTTCGTAAGCTCCGGCGCCTTGTAGACCAGGTCGCCGTAGAGGCTCAGCTGGTCGTCGTTGTGCGCGGGATGCGCCTTGCTGGCCTCGAACTGGATCAGGTCGAAGCCATTGGCCAGGCCGTTGTTGCCGGGCGGAAGGACGTTGCGGAAGCCCAGGCCGTCGTTGGCCTGGTAGGGGCCGGGCTCCGGGGCGGCGGCGGCCGGCGCCGCGACGGCCAGCGTGGCCGCGGTGAGTGCGCAGAGGAGCAGCGTGGGCGGGCGTCTCACCGTGCCCGGCACACTACCTGCCCGCGGGGCTCGGCCGCGCCGCTCTAGGCCAGGACCGGAACGGCGTCCGAGGCGATTGCCTCGATCTGCTCGGCGGCCCGGTCGAACTCCTCGTCGCTCAGCACCGGGGTGCCCTCGAACGGCAGCTCCCGGTGCAGCTCGAGCCAGGAGCGGCAGCCGAGGTACTCGTCCCGAACCTTGACCGTGACGGGGCGGGGGATGCGGTACGTGCGCAGGAGGATCACGTGCAGCGGGTGCCGCCGCTTCCAGGCCAGCCGCTTCTCAGCGTAGTCGCTGGTCCACACGTAGTACGGCGCGAGCGCGTCCACGCAGCGCGGATCGGTGATCAGGTAGCTGGCCGCGACCTCGGCCCAGGCGCGGATGCGGACCCGGTCCGGCTGCGGGATGCCGCCGTCACGCGTGAAGACGGAGGCCGCTGGCTCGCCGTCCGCCCAGACGCCCTCCTCCAGCGCCCGCCCGAGCTCCGGCCGGTGCGACTCGCGCACGTGCTGGCCCTGCTGGTGGTCGAACGTGGGGTAGAGGAAGAAGCGGTCGTGCTCGATCTCGAAGTGGCGGTTCTCCTCGCGGATCCCGCCCTTGCGCAGGGTCAGCAGCTGCTCGCCCTCCGCGAGGGCGCGCACGGTTACTGCCCATTCTTTGAAAGCGATCGGCATAGGGAGGAGACCCGGTGCGCCCAAGAGTGCCCTCGGCGGAGGGTGGCGCGGCGGCGGATTCTTACGGATCGCTACCCGCTTTTCAAGGCTTCGAAAACCTACCGTGGGGCTGAAAGTCGCTCCGTGACCTCGATCACCGCTGCAAAATCGAGGTTTCCGAGCCCCGCCTGGTCCCCCCTGCGAGTAGAGCTCGGCAGCCCGGTCGGCCAGGGGGGTACTTACCCCCATTGCGTGGGCCTCGGCGAGGAAGTGGCGCACGTCCTTGAGCATGTGCTCGAGCTTGAAGAGGGCCTCGAGGTCCCGGTCGAGCATCGGCTTCGCCTTCAGCTCGAGCATCGCGGAGTTGCCCGAGCCGGCCCCGACGACCCGGAGCAGGGCGTCAGTGTCCAGGCCCGCGCGCTCGGCCAGCACCAGCGCCTCCGCCACCGCCTCGGCGTTCACCGCGGCCAGCGTGTTGTTGATCAGCTTGACCATCGAGCCGTGGCCCTGGGGCCCGGCGTGCACCACCAGCCGGCCCATCGCCTCGAGCGCCGGTCGCGCGCGCTCGAGGTGCTCGGCCTCGCCGCCGACCATGATCGTGAGCGTGCCGTCCTCGGCCTTCGGGCGCGAGCCGGTCACCGGTGCGTCCAGGAAGCCCGCCCCGCGCTCGTCGAGCACCCGCTCGGCGATCGCGTGCGAGGCGGTGGGGGCGATCGTGGACATGTCCACGGCCACGTCGACCATCGACAGGCCCTCGGCCGCGCCGTCCGGGCCGAACAGCACCTGCTCGACCTCCGGCGCGTCGGGCACCATCGTGATGGCGACCTGGGCGGAGGCCGCGGCGCCCGACGGCGTGCTGGCGGCCCGCACGCCCGGATGCTCGGCCGCGAAGCTCTCGGCCCGCTCGCGGGTGCGGTTCCAGACCGTCACCTGGAAGCCGGCCTCGACCAGGTTGTGGGCCATCGGCCGGCCCATGATCCCGAGGCCGAGGAAGGCGATGCGCTCGAGCGGCGGCATGGGCGCGCAGCCTACGGTGCGCGGCGGCCGGCCGCCGCCGCGCCGTGTCCGCCGCCGCCCGGCGTCTCGACGCGCAGCCGCTGGCCCGCGCGCAGCGTCCCGGCGGCCTTCGGCGGCAGCTCGTCGCCGTCCACCAGGTTGCGCCCCGGCTCGCCCGGCTCCCCGCCGTCCGCGCCCGGAGGGGCGTGCCGGCGGCGCTCGGTGAGCAGCGAGAACTGCATGTCCTCGAGCGCCTCCAGCTCGCGCACCGCGCCGTCGCCGCCCGCGTACCGCCCCTCGCCGCCGGAGCCGCGGCGCACCGAGTACTCCACCGCCCGCAGCGGGAACTCCAGCTCCAGCGCCTCCACCGGCGTGTTGAGCGTGTTGCTCATGGCCACGTGCACCGCGCTCGGACCGTCGGCGTCGGGGCAGGCGCCCTGGCCGCCGCCGATCGTCTCGTAGTAGGTGAAGCCGTCGTTGCCCAGCGTCAGGTTGTTCATCGTCCCCTGGCCCAGCGCGCGGCCGAAGGCGGCCAGCACCAGGTCGGCCACCCGCGAGGAGGTCTCCACGTTGCCCGCCACGACGGCCGCCGGCGGTCGAGCGTTGAGCAGCGAGCCCTCGGGCGCGATCACCTCGACCGGGCGGTAGGCGCCGGCGCACGGCGGCACGTCGGGATCCGCCAGCACGCGCACGGCGAAGTAGCTGGCCGACAGCGTCACCGCCAGCGGACAGTTGAGGTTCCCGTCGTGCTGGCCGGCGGAGCCCGAGAAGTCCAGGGTCAGCGAGTCGCCCGCCACCCGCGCGCGCAGGCACAGCTCGAGGTCGCCGTCCGGGGCCTCAAGCACGTCACGCGCCCGGCGCTCGCCGTCGCCCAGCTCCGCGATGGCGGCGCGCGTGCGACGTTCCGCGTAGTCCAGCGTCGCGTCCATGGCCGCGCGCACCGCGTCCAGCCCCTGCCGCTCCGCCAGCTCGGCCACGCGCGCCGCGCCGGCGCGGTTGGCCGCCAGCTGCGCGCGCAGGTCGGCCACGCGCTGGCGCGGCCCGCGCATGCGCGAGACGATCCCGTCGAGCAGGTCGCGGTCCAGCTCGCCGCCGCGCACGAGCCGCGCGGGCTCGATCACGACGCCCTCCTCGTGCAGGGTGCGCGAGTCCGCCGGCATGCTGCCCGGCACGCGGCCGCCCACGTCGGCGTGATGGGCGCGGCTGGCCGCGTACCCGGCCAGCTCGCCGTCCACGTGGATGGGGGAGACGATCGTGATGTCGGGAAGGTGCGTGCCGCCCCGGTACGGGTCGTTCAGCACCCAGGCGTCGCCGGGCTCGGGCCGCTCGGCCGCCACCGCCTCCACCGCGGCCGGCATCGCCCCCAGGTGCACGGGGATGTGCTCGGCCTGCATTGCCATCTCGCCGGCGGCGTCGAACAGCGCGGTGGACGCGTCGCGGCGCTCCTTCACGTTGGCCGAGTGCGCCGAGCGGATCAGCACCACCCCCATCTCCTCGCACGCGGCGCGCAGCGCGCCCACCATCACCTGGAGCGTGACCGGGTCCATCAGCCCCCGCCGCGCTCCATGGCCAGCGTGCCGTCGTCCGCCGCCGCGCAGCTCCAGCCCGGCGGCACCACCAGCGTCGCCTCGTCCAGCTCGACGATCGCCGGCCCGTCGAGCTCGGCCGGTACGCCGCGCACCACGACGGTGCTCACGCGCTCGCCGTCGAAGAGCGCTTCGCGGCGCTCCCGCTCCTCCGCCTCGCCTCCACGGCCGGGAGGGAGCTCGGCGGGGGGCAGCGCCACCGCAACGCGCACCGTGACCAGCTCGAGCTCCGCCTCGCCGTCGGAGTAGCCGTAGCGCTCCTCGTGCGCGGCATCGAACGCGCGCCGGAGCTCAGCCGGGTCCGGGCGCGGGTCGCCGGGGATCGTCAGCTCGAACGCCTGGCCGGCGTAGCGAAGGTCGTAGCCGGCGCGCACCTCGGCGTCCGGTGAGTCGAGCTCCTCGCGCCCGCGTGCGGCCAGGCGCTCCACCGCGTCCGCGGCCGCGTCGGAGGTCAGCTCGCCGCCGGAGAGCAGCACGCTCTCCACCAGGTCGCGGCGCGGCTCGGAGGCGATCAGCCCGACCGCCGAGAGGACCCCCGACTGCGGCGGCACGAGCACGCGCCGCATGTCGAGCTCGGTGGCGATCGCGGCCGCGTGCAGCGGCCCGGCGCCGCCGAACGCGAGCAGGGCCAGCTCGCGCGGGTCGATGCCGCGCTCCACGGTCATCACACGCACCGCGCGCGCCATCTCGGCGCCGGCCACGCGCACGATCCCGGCCGCCGTCTCCTCGGCCGACAGGTCGAGCGAGTCGCCCAGCGTCGACAGCGCCCGCCCGGCCGCCTCGCGGTCCAGCTCCACGCCGCCCGCCAGCGGCGAGTCGGCGTCCAGGTAGCCCAGCAGCAGGTTGGCGTCGGTCACGGTCGGCTCATCGCCGCCGCGCCCGTAGCACGCCGGGCCCGGATCGGCGCCCGCCGACCGCGGACCCACGCGCAGCGCGCCGCCGGCGTCGCGCCACGCCACGCTGCCTCCCCCGGCGCCCACCGTGTGCACGTCCACCATCGGCAGGGCCAGCGCGCGCCCGCCGACCTCGCGGCCGCCGGTC
>DASVQK010000141.1:0-7845 GCA_036389105.1 Thermoleophilaceae bacterium | reverse complement strand
GAGCACGAGGACGTGCCGATCGGCTGCGTGATCGCCCACGAGGGCGAGGTGCTGGCGGCGGCCGGCAACGAGCGCGAGCTGCGCGGCGACCCGACCGCGCACGCCGAGGTGCTCGCGCTGCGCGAGGCGTCACGCGCGCTGGGCGGCTGGCGGCTGTCCGGGTGCGCGCTGTACGTGACGCTGGAGCCGTGCGCGATGTGCGCCGGGGCGGTCGTGCTCGCGCGCGTGCCGCGCGTGGTTTACGGGACGGCCGACCCGAAGGCCGGCGCCGCAGGCAGCGTGATGGACGTGCTGGCCGAGCCGCGGCTCAACCACCGGCCGGAGGTGGCGGGCGGTCTGTTGGCGGAGGAGTCGGCGGAGATGCTGCGGGCGTTCTTCGCGCCGCGGCGGTAGCGGACGCGCGCTGGGAAGCGCCGCGCGCTTTTCACCCGCGCGAGCGACGGCTACCCTCTGGCGCGCGGTTCCTCGGAGGGGTGCCGGAGTGGTTGAACGGGGCGGTCTCGAAAACCGTTAGGGGCGGTTTCGTCCCTCGAGGGTTCGAATCCCTCCCCCTCCGCTGGCGGCAAGCAAGCGTTCTGCGGACGGGGTCCGAGTGACCCGTACCAGCCCCTCCCGCCGCCACCAAGATGCCCGAGGACGGCGACCCGCTCGTCGTCTGGTGTCCGGAGAAGGTCCCGCCCGCGCTGCATTCCTGGTCCGGGCTCCCAGAGCCGACCAGATGTCACCGACGCGAGCGGATCGATCGCCGGGCTTGACGGACACCGAGGTCGGCGGCCGGCGGCGGTACCGTGTCGCCATGAGCGTCAGCGAGGGTGGATGCGCTTGCGGTGAGGTTCGCTACCGGTTGACCGCCGATCCGCTCATCGTCCATTGCTGTCACTGCCTGAACTGCCAGCGGCAGACCGGAAGCGCGTTCGTGATCAACGTGCTGATCGAGACGGACCGTGTGGAACTGCTGGCTGGCGACCCGGAGCGCGTGGACGTGCCACGCGACGAAGGCGTGCAGCCGATCTACCGCTGCCCGAAGTGCCAGGTTGCGCTCTTCAGCGAGTACGACCGGCCCTGGCTGCGGTTCGTGCGCGCCGGGACGCTCGACGACCCGAGCGCCGTCACGCCCGACGTGCATATCTTCACCCGCTCGAAGCTGGGCTGGGTCACGCTGCCCGAGTCGACGCCCGCGTTCGAGGTCCTGTACGACCCGCCGGCCGTATGGCCGCGGGCGAGCCTCGAACGTGCGGCCGCGCACCGCCGCTCGTAGCGTTCGCGGCCGCAGTCCAGACTGACGTCGCGAGGTCGCGGGAGCGCGTCACGCGGTCAGGTGGAGCCGTACCTCCGCGGCGATGTCGGCAGCGGTGTCGCGTAGCGCCTCGCTGACTGCGTGCCGGTGCGGGTCGGGGGGCGCGCCAGCCTGCGCCACCATCGCCGTGGTGCGGACCGCCGCGGGATGGTCGATGCGAACCACGGCCAGAGTCGGGGGCAGCATGGGCACGGCGAGCCCGGGCACGACCGTGATTCCGAGACACGCCGCGGCGAGGCCGAGCTTGGCGGTCCAGTCGCGAGCCACGTAGGCGATGTCCGGCTGCCAGTCGGAACCGGTCCACGCTCCGAGCAACGTGGAACGCGCCTGCGCGCTCGCGCTGATCCAGCGTTCGTCGCGGAGCGCGTCGGCCGGCACGCTCGCCCGTCCGGCGAGTGGGTGGTCGCGGCTCACGGCGATGAGCAGCGGATCCTCCAGAAGGACGGTCAGGTCGAGCCCTGCCGGCACCTCCGGGGAGGGGGTGACGACCGCCAGGTCGAGCCGGCCGTCCGCCGTCCTCGCCATCAGGCTTGGGCTCGTCCCCTCGCGGATGACCACCTCGGTCCTCGCCTCGCGCGCGGAGTACGCGGCGACCGCACGCGGCACGAGTGCACAGAGCGCCGTGGAGAACGCCCCGAGCCGGACCCGGCCGTGGGGAAGCACGCCGAGATCCTCGAGGTCCTGACTAGTGGCCTCGAGCTCGGCCAGCACCGTCCCCGCGTGGCGGACCACTATCCCGCCGGCTTCGGTCAGCCGGACGCCGCGAGCGTGGCGCTCGAATAGAGCCTGCCCGGCCGCCCGTTCCATCAGGGCGACCTGCCTGGAGACAGCGGATTGGGTGTACCCGAGCCGCTCCGCGGCGGCCGTGAGCGAGCCCTGGCGGGCCACCTCCCGGACCACTCGCAGGCCGACGACCGAAAGCTCAGCCATGCGTAAATACGATGACAGATCTACCAGGTCGTCGTTTGATTCATATCTTCTCAGCGCGTACGTTCGAGCCCATGAGCGCTACCGACAACAAGAAGCTGCTGCAAGACGTGTTCGCCGAGCTGGCCGCCGGCAACTCACGGGCGATGAGCGACGCTATGGCCGACGACTTCCGCTGGGTCTTTCCGGGCGACTGGTCCTGGTCAGGCGTCTGGGAGCCGAAGCAGGTCGTCCTCGACCGACTCCTCCGGCCCCTCATGGCCCAGTTCGAAGGTCGCTATCGCAGCGAGGCCGACCTGATCATCGCCGACGGCGATCGGGTGGTCGTGCAGGCGCGCGGCAGGGCCACGACCAAGCGTGGCGATGCTTACAACCAGACCTACTGCTACGTGTTTCGCGTTGCGGGAGGGCAGCTGAGCGAGGTGGTTGAGCACTGCGACACCGCGCTCGTCGAGCGGGTCTTGGATCGCCCGGCGCAGAGCTAGCGCCGACGAGCGCGATGCGCTCGCGTACCTCGGCCGAGACCGGCCACTTCAGAGGTCGACGACCCAGGTCCGCTTGGCCGCCACCCTTCCCCGGCAGACGTCGACGATCAGGCCGAGGAACTCCAGGTGCACGCCGTCCGTGGGGGGGCAGCTCGGCTTCTCGTTCGCGCGGTAAGTGCAGCCCGCCAACTTGCCCGTGCCGCTGTAGGCGTCGCCGGGCGAGCTCGTGCTCCGGTGCCCGTAGTAGCCATGCGCGCCGGCGCCGAACTCGTCGATCGCGCCGTCCTCGCAATAGGCGACGGGGTCGAGTGCGCCCGACGGCAGATCGAACCGGACCGCGGCTCCGGCGGCGTCGCTGAAGGTTCCCCGGACGAATTGCCGGTACTCGCAGCAGCCGCACCGGCACCTGATGGCACGCGCGACGAAGTCGGCCTCCATCTCGAAGGTCTCGCTCTTGGCGGTCGCGTTGGTGCTCGAGTTGAGCGGAGCCTCGAATCGCTTGACCCGGCACGATCTGCACAGTTGCAGGATCTTCGGGATGCGCCGAATGACCTTGCCGATTCGCCGCGCGCCCGGGAACGCGTCCCCGACCTGCGGCTCCTTGCCCAGGCACCGGGTCGGCGACAGCGTCTGGGCCATCGGGAACGACCTGCGATCGCCCCGGAGCGTGACGACCAGCTCGTCCGGCGGGTTCACCCCCTGCGAGAACGTGAACTCGCCCCTCGCCTGCACGACCCGAAGGGCGCGGACGGGGAGGGGACCGGGGTCCGGGCTGCCGATCGGCTCGAGGCTCCCCTCGCTGGCGTTGCGCAGCTCCACGACCAGGTCCTCCCTGGTGACGACCTCTGGCGGTGGAATCCCCGCCCCGGTTCGCGACACGCCCACGTCGATCGCGATGGAGGCACGGTGGATGCCGGGGTCGTGCTCCACCGTGGGGATGACCACGAGGCCGGAGAGCACCTGCGGGCGCAATGTCGGCACTGCCTTCTCCCTTCTCAGCGCTGAAGGATCGCTCGCGCGTAACCTCTCAGGTTCAGGCCCGAAAGTCGAACTCCAGCGCTCCTGGCCCGGCTACTTGCGGGGCGCGCGCCGCTTCACGGACTCGCAGTCGCTCGCGACCGTGTCCTTGCGGTCCGCGATCACGCGGTCGTGGCCGCTGCCGCACCTGATGCGGTCGGAGTAGCCGGGACCGTCGACGCCGTCGTACATGTCGATGAAGTCGCGCCCGGAGCCGCCGCGCACCCGGTCGACTGCTCCGCCCGCCTGGGCGACGCGGTCGTCGCCGGGGCCGAGGTCGATCAGGTTCTGCCCCTCCTGCGGCGGCTGAATCACGTCGTCGCCCGCGCGCGCGTACATCCGCGCGTTGTGCCAGCCGTAGGGCGCGCCCATGAAGTCGTCGCCGGCGGATCCCTCGAACAGCTTGCGCCCACGCCCCGCGGGGCGGCCGATCGCCTCGCAGTCGGCCGCCACCACGTCGTCGCTGTCGGCCAGCACGAAGTCCTGCCCGCGCCCGCAGCGGACGTTGTCGCGTCCCTCCGTGTAGAAGGTGCCGGCCTCGAGGCCGTCGGTCTCGACGAAGGCCAGGCTGAGGCGGTCAGGGCCGGGCCCGCCCCGGACGACGTCGTCGCCGTCACGGGGCCGGATGCTGGCGCCCGGCGCCCGCTTCCGATCGTGTCCGCGTGGAAGGTCCCGAGCAGGATCTCGAAGTCGGGCGCGATGTTGTCGAGCCGGTTGGGACCGTCGTCGGCCACGCCATCGTTGTCGAAGGTGACGCCCCGCTCGGAGGGGCAGTAGGCGAATTCGTCCCGCCCCTTTCCGCCGGAGACGCGGACCCCGACGTCGAGCGGGGGCTCGATGCAGAAGACGTCGTCGCGGTCGGCCAGGGTCACGACGATTCGGGCCACCCCCTCGCGCGAGCAGACCGCGGGATAGCTGGTGGTGCAGCTCGCGCCGGTGCGTGGGAACGGCTCGCTGAACACGCGGAACTCGCCGCCGGGAGCCTGGTCGACGCTGGCCGTGTTGCGCTCCCCGCGGTCGGCCGACACCCGCAGCACGCTCCCGTCGACGCGGATGTCGGCGGCCTGCGCGACGGCTGGACCGGCGAGGGCGGCCGCGGCGACGATGCCGGCGAGGCCGAGGTACATGGGCGCTACAACACCGGTCAGCGGTCAGCGATTCGCGGCCGGCCCCGACTATGTTCCGCTGGACCGGGGTATCTCTCTCCTCGTGGACCGCACGCCCCGTGCTGTCACGGCCGTAATAGTCGGGTCGGTGGCGCTCGCCACCGCGGGGTGCGGCAACCTGAGCCGCGGCGAGCTCGAACGGGGCGTCGCGACGCTCGAGGCCACCGCCAGCGAGGGCGTCCTGCTCGCGCGGGAGGTCGCACGCGACCGGACGAAGGCCACCTACGCGCGCGTGCACGCGCGCAACCTGGCGGACGACGCCGAGCACGAGGCCGAGAAGCTGAACGACGCTACTGCCTCGACGGGGATCGACGGCGAGCGGAGACGGGCCGCCGAGCTCGCGGGTGAGCTGGGGGACACGCTCGGCGAGCTCGAGACCGCGCCGGGCGACGAGGCGGGCGCGGCCCGGGCAGCCGACGACCTGAGGAAGCAGCGCTCCGAGCTCGCGGACCTTCTGGGTGAGCTGTGAAGGCGATCTTCCAGATCGCGCTCGGGATCATCGCCGCGATCGGCGGCTTCATCGACATCGGCGACCTGGTCTTCAACGTGCAGGCCGGCGCGCTCTTCGGCTACGACCTGCTGTGGGCCGTTGTGGTGGGGGTGATCGCGATCATGGTCTACGCGGAGATGTGCGGCCGCGTGGCCAC
This sequence comes from Thermoleophilaceae bacterium, assembly GCA_036389105.1. Lineage (GTDB taxonomy): Bacteria > Actinomycetota > Thermoleophilia > Solirubrobacterales > Thermoleophilaceae > AC-37. The sequence continues at coordinate 2,306 of DASVQK010000141.1, read as the reverse complement.
GGTCAGCAAGCGCCCGGTCTTCGACCTCATCCGCGAGCGGCTTGGCGTCGGCCCGGGTCTGGTCGCGCTCGTCGCGAGCCAGTTCGTGAACCTGATGACGGTCGCGGCGGAGATCGGCGGCATCGCGATCGTCCTCGAGCTGCTCTTCGATGCCCCGTTCAGCCTGTTCGTGCTGGTGGCGGTGGGGGGCATGGTGGTTCTCATCAGGCTGCTCCCCTTCGGCGGCATCGAGCGGCTGTTCGGCTACGGCGGGCTGATGCTGTTCGTGTTCGTGGCCGCCGCGCTCCATGCGCATCCGGACTGGGGCCGCGTCGGCGAGGGGTTCGTGCCCCACACGCGTCACTCGCTGCTGTACGCCTACTTCGTGGTCGGCCTGGTGGGCGCGGCGCTCATGCCGTACGAGGTCCACTTCTACTCCTCCGGCGCCATCGAGGAGAGGTGGACGCCGCGCGACCTGCACGTCAACCGTCTCAACGCGATCGTCGGCTACGGGATCGGCGGGATCCTCTCGGTCGGGCTGATGATGACCGCGGCGCAGCTGTTCCAACCGGCGGGCGTCGACCCGGCCTCGCTCGGGACGGTGGCGCTGGCCGGCAACATGTCGTTTGGCGAGTTGGGGTTGCTCCTCACGCTCGGGGGCATGCTGTTCGCGATCGGCGGGGCGGCCATCGACGCCTGCTTCTCGGGCGCGTACAACTTCGCCCAGTTCTTCGGTTGGGAGTGGGGCAAGTACCGCGGCGCGCGCCAGGCGCCGCGGTTCACCCTCGCGTGGGTGCTGTTCCTGCTCCTGGGCGCGGCAGTCGTGCTGACCGGGGTCGATCCCGTCGAGATAACCGAGTACTCGGTTGTGTTCTCCGTGGTCGCGCTGCCGCTGACGTATCTCCCGCTGCTGTTGATCGCGCGCGACCGCGATTACATGGGCGACCACGTGAACGGCGTGTTCGCCAACACGATCGGCTGGGCTTACTTCGTAGTCATCCTCGTGCTCGCGGTGGTGGCGATTCCCCTGCTCCTGGCCACGAACGGGGGCGGTGGGTGACCGGCGCCGACCCGCTCGACCTGGGCTACCGGGTCCTCGACCAGGAGCTCGTGGACGTGAACGGCCGCCGCTGCGGCCGCGTCGACGACGTCGAGCTGGCGGGCGACCCGTTGCGGGCGACGGCGCTGCTGGTCGGGCCCGGCGTCTACCCCGGCCGACTTCCGGCTCGCCTGGGAAAGCTGGCGCGGCGGCTCGTCGGCCCTGAGGTGATCGGGCGAAACGTGGTGCGCGTGCCCTGGGACGAGATCGACGAGATCGACGTCGCGGTTCGCCTCCGCAGGCCGGCGCGGGAGCTCGGACTGGGGCGGGGCGACGACGACCTGGCACCCGCGGTCGGCAAGCTGATGTTCTCGGACGAGCCGGAGGAGTGAGGGTGGCCGGCTCGTCGGACCGGATCGAGCGGGTGCGCCTTTCGGACCTCGAGGGCTCGGAGGTCGTGACCGGCGCCGGCCGCCGCCGCGGCCGGGTGTTCGACGTGCGGGCTCGTTACGAATCGGCTGGAGCCCCGCCCGCCATCGAATCGCTCCTCCTGGGCCGGGGCGGCCTGCTGCGCCGTCTGGGGATTCGGCGCGGATCGCTCGAGGAGATCCCGATCGACCAGGTCGAGGAGCTCGGGCGGGATCGGATCGTGGTTCGCGGCTAGACCGCGGCCGGCGTAGACCCGTCGCTGCGCGCTGTCAGTCTTGCGGCGTCTTGTCGCCCGAGCCCCGCAGCGTCGCCGTAGTCGTGGACCGCCCAACGCCGGCCTGGCAGCGAAAGGTCGTGGCCGGGCTGAGGGCCTCCCCGTCGCTCGAGCTGGCGGGCGTGCGCGCCGTGCCGCGGAAGCGCATGGGCGCCGTGTGGCGCGCCCATCGCGCGATCGAGCGGCGGCTGTTCCCGATCGGGCGCGACGCGCTGGCGGTCGCGGAGCTGGACGAGGCGGAGGCGCGCGCCCCCACCGATCTGCTGATCTGGCTCAGCGAGTCCGCCCCGCCCGACGTAGACCGGGCGCTCCGGCTGGTCCACGGGCCGGCCGGCGACGACGACGCCGGCGCGGCCTTCCGCCGGGCCGTTGCGGAGGACGCGCCGTCGCTAACCACCGAGGCGCGCCTGGGCGATCGGGTCGTCGCCCGCACCGTGTCCGCGGTGCGCCCGTTCTCGGCGGAGCTGGGCGCGAACCTGGCGCGCTGGAAGGCGGCGGACCTCGTGGTGCGCGCGGCGGAGCGGCTGCCTGGGCTCGACGAGCCCGTGGCGGCGTCCACGGCTCCGGCGCGGGAGGCCCCCGGCG
>DASVQK010000140.1:0-27781 GCA_036389105.1 Thermoleophilaceae bacterium | reverse complement strand
GCTCGGCGACGCGTGCGACAGCGACGACGACGCGGACGGCGTGCCGGACGACCAGCCCGACAACTGCCCGGTGACCCCGAACGCCGACCAGGCCAACACCGACGCCGTTCGTGGTGGCGGCGACGCCCAGGGCGACGCCTGCGACGCGGACGACGACGACGACGGCGATCCGGACGACGCCGACAACTGCGCCCTCGTGTCGAACCCGAACCAGGAGGACAACGAGCCGGACGGGATCGGCGACGCCTGCGACCCCGATGACGACAACGACGGCGTCCCGGAGAACGGCACTCCGCCCGACAACTGTCCGCTGGAGCAGAACGCCGACCAGATGGACACCGACCTCGACACCTACGGGGACGTCTGCGATGCCGAGCCGCTGAACCCGCTGGCGCACTGAGACACCCCGGCCGATTTCCGTGCAGGGGTGGCGAGGCGGGCCCGGTCCGGTTACCGTAGGTCGTGCCGGGCATGAGGCCCGGCGGCCGCTCATTCGCCCGTTGTGACTCGCTTCCAGCTCCCGCATCGCTCGCTTCGTGCACCCCTCGCCGTCATGGCGGCGAGCGCGGCCGCGCTCCTGGCGCCGGCCACCGGCCAGGCCGCCGTGACCGTCTTCGGAAGCGACCTGTCGAAGCCGGCCAACATGGTCGAGGACCACGGTCCGGACTCGGCGTTCTGGAACACCGCGATCGACGGCGACCCCGGCCGCGCGGTGGTTCCAGCCGATGGCCAGATCACCGTCGCGAACGTCAAGGGCACCGTGCTGTCGGATCCGACCGGCAGGGTCAAGCCCGACCCCCAGTTCCACATCCAGGTCCTGCACCCTCAGGGCGACGGCAGCGTCAAGGTCGAGCTCAGCTCGGCCGCCTTCCGCCTGCCAGTCGGCGGTGACCCGCAGGCCGTCAGCTCGTTCAGGCCGCTCAACCTGTGCGTGCACAAGGGCGACTACGTCGACTTCAACGACATCGGCGGCGCCGAGTGGGCGTGGGGCGGCTACCGCGGCATGCCGTTCCAGGTGTTCAGCCGCACGCCGGGGTCGACCGTCAACCACTATGCCGCGCCCGACGGCACCAACGTCGGCTCGCGCTGGAAGCCGGCCGAGATCCACCAGGGCCAGGAGCTGCTGATGCAGACCGCCCTGGCCAGCGGCGCCGACGCCACCGACATCTGCCCGGGCGGCTTCATGCAGCACGTCTTCACGGGCGCGAAGGTCGTGGGCGGGCAGACGGCAATCCTCAGGACCCGGACGCGCAGCGCGAAGATCAAGACGCTCTGCCCCGGCCCCAGCTACGGCGGCTGCAAGGGCGTGCTCAGCCTCGACGCCACGTTCGGCAGTCAGAACGTGCTGGTCGGGAGCGGGACCTTCGACATCAAGCCGGGCTACACCACCAGCGTCGAGATCAAGCTCTCGGCCGCGATGGTCAAGCAGATCCAGAAGGCCAAGGCGCTGGCGGCCAACGTCAACGTGCAGTCGCACGACAACCCGAAGTCCGACAAGCGCGCTCAGCCCGGCGTGCCCGGGCAGTCCAAGGTCACGACGGCCAACGTCCGGATCAAGCCGGACAAGCTCACCGCCAAGAAGAAGAAGAAGCGCAGGAAGCGCTAGGGGGCCGCGCCGCCGGCGCTACGCCGTGCGCCGCTCCAGGATGACCAGCGGGATCTCGCGGTCGGTGCGCTCCTGGTAGCCGATGTAGCCGCTGTACGACGCCACCGCCTTCGGCCAGAGGCGCTTGCGCTCCTCCGGGTCTGCCACCCGCGCGCGCACCTCCCGGCGCTCGGTTCCGATCTGGGCCACCGCGTCGGGGTTCGCCCGCAGGTTGTGGTACCAGGCCGGGTGCTTCGGATAGCCGCCCTTCGAGGCCACGATCACCACGTCGTCGCCGTCCCGCACGTACAGCAGCGGCGAGACTCGCTTGGCGCCGCTCTTGGCCCCGACGTGCTCGAGCAGGAGCATCGACGGGCCGCCCGGGATCCGGTGGCCGATCCGCCCGCCGCTGGCCCGGTAGACGGCCGTGTGCAACCCCATGGCGCGCCGGATGACCGGCCATAGCCGGTCGGCCGCCTTCATGTAGTCCACACCGGCTCCCCCGTCAGAGCAGCGGTCCGCTGAAGGCGACCGTTCCCGGCGCCAGCGTGACACCGGTGAACGACGTGTGCGACTGCATCCAGGACAGCTCGCGGCTCACGTCGCCCACGCCGTTCGAGGCGGGCTCGGGTGCCAGCTGAACCGTGCTCAGCACGCCGAAGGCGCGACCCTGGGCGTCGATGAACGCGCTGCCGGAGTCGCCCGGAATCCCCGGCGTCACCGTGTAGACCTGGTGGTTCCAGCCGCCGGAGTCCTGGCGCAACTGGACGCCCTGCTTCGGGCTCAGCGCCCTCACGCCGGCTCGGAGCGACGAGTTGCCGTAGCTCTCGACCTTGGCGTTGGCCGGCACGCTGGCGGTCACGCCCGTGGGGCCGCCCCAGAACGGGATCGACGGGTTGACCTTGCCGGCGTCCGCCGGGTCGATCCTGATCAGAGCGAGGTCGTTGTACTGGCAGGTGTCGGGATCGGTCTCGCCCGACTGCTGCATCGAGATCCATGAGTTGTAGACGAGCGTGCCGGGCCTGCTGGCGCCGGTCACCTCGACCGGCGTGCCGATCGGCAGGGACCCGGAGTCGCAGCCGTTCGTCTCGGTGGCGGCGCCCGTGCCGGAGCAGTGGGCGGCCTGGCCGAGGTAGACGTCGGTGGCGTCGTAGTAGACGAAGTTGGCGGTGCACTGGGCGCCGTCGGTGAAGGTCTGGACGCCGGGGTGGATCGTGGCGCTGCCGGCGGGCGCCCAACTGGGTGCGGCGGACGCCGCGGTGGGGGCGGTGAGCGCGATCGCGACGACGACGAGGGCGACTGCTGAGGGGCGGAGCTCCATCCGTCACTCGTCGAGTTTTTCGCGTTTCGGGCCCTCCCAGTCGGGCGCCTCGGGGTCCTGGGAGGGGTGCGGCTGGCTGGTGCTGGTGCCGCCGGTCGGGGCGTGCGGCTGCTCGCCGAACGGCTCGCCGTCGGGATCGTCCGGGTCGAGCGGGTCCTCCCGCTTCTCGTACGGGTCGGGCCACTCGGTGGGGTCCGGCTCGCCCACGGGGTTGTTCAGCGCGCTGTGCGGCGTCGGGTCCTTGGTGCGATCGCCGGGATCCGTGCCCGGCGGCTCCGGGAAGCCTTCGTTCGGGGCGTCGCTGCGGCGCTCGTCGTCCACGCCTCTCCTTACCCGCTGCGCGCGGTTGTATGCGCGACGCGGGCTACGGCCGGCGCACCGCCCGCGAGCTGCCCAGCGCCGCGCCCGAGCGGTCGAGCGCGCGCACGGCCAGGTAGCGCCCGCGCGCCCTGACGGGCATCGCGGTCTCGAAGCCGCGCCTGGCGGCCGAGGCGAGCGGCGTGAGCGCGTCCGGCCCCGGCCCGGCCAGCACCTGCCAGCGCGCCACCTCGGTCGCGCCGTTCCAGCTGGCGTGCACGGTGAGCCGGTCGCCGCCGGGGCCCGGCGCGGGCACGACCGCCACCGCCGGCCTGTCGGCCGGCCGGCCGGTCCACGGGAAGCGGTAGGCGCGGTAGGTGGCGGTCCGGCTGGAGGCGAAGCGCGCCTCCAGCACCGGGCGGCCGTCGCGGCCCAGCTCGGAGAAGAACGGGCTCCTGCCGCCCCAGCTCGCGAACAGGTTGCCGCCCGGAAGCGGCTGCGCGTTGCCCTGGCTGTTGGAGTACACCGGCTCGTCGTGCGTGCTCGACCGCACCAGCCGCACCGACCGCCCCGCCTGGTCGATCCTCAGCACCAGCACACGGCTCTCGCGTCCGGCGTCCGGCGGCGCCCCGTTGTCGAACAGGCTGATCGTGCCGTCGGGCATCCGGCGGGCGTCGTGCTGAGCGACGAAGCGCGCGCCGCGGCCCATCCGGTAGTCGCTCCGCTTGCCGCCGATCCGCCAGCGCACCCCGCCGCTCCGGCGATCGACCTCGTAGATCGCGTTGGTGTGCCGCGCCGAGATCAGCAGGCTGCCGTCGCGCTCCTCGTGGATCGAGTTGAGGTGGAAGTAGTCGTACGGCGCTCCGCGCCGTTTGGGCAGCTCCTTGTACGACTCGCCGAGCCCCACGTGGTCCAGGCTGCGCCACTCGAACACCAGCCGGCCGCTGCGAACGTCGATCTCCTGGATCACGCTCTCGAGCACGGTCGCCCTGGCGGGCCCCCCGATGGCGGCCAGGCTCCGCCGGACCGGGTGGAACGCGGTGACGAACGCCGTCCCGCGGCGCGTGAGCTGGAACTCGTGCAGGTCGGCCTGTTGGCCGCCAGTGGCCCGTACGCGCGCCAGCACGCGGTAGGAGCTGTCGGCCACGATGCCCTGCCCGCGACCGCGGCCGTGAGCCACCCGCCCCTCCCACCAGGTCAGCACGCGCTGCCCGCGGTAGCGCTGGACGCCGAAGTTGTAGGCCAGCACGTGCGGCGGCAGCGGGTGGAACCAGACCAGGCGGCCGTCGCCGTCCACGATCATCGGGCCGGCCTGATTGGGGCCGCTCTTCGGCGCAAGGAAGATGCTGCCGGGCGCCGCGCCCGGCGTGCGGCGCTCGATCCTGACGGCCGGCGGGCGCAGGTCGGGGCGCGAGCGCAGCACCAGGACCTCGTGCCCCGCGACCGACTGGGCGCCGTGGTCGAACGGCTCGGCCATCAGGACCGCCGCGGCCCCCACGACCGCCACGAGCAGGCCGGCGCCCCACGCCAGGAGCGCGGTTCGCCTGCCTGCTCTACGCGTCAGGGCGGCTGCGCCCTACTTGGCGCGCTTCGGCTTGTAGATCTTCGAGGTGCCCAGGACCTTGCCCGACGAGTCGAGCGCCTGGACCCGCACGTAGCGCGGCGCCCTGCCGGCTCCGATCTTGGTCTCGAAGTTCTTCCAGCGGCTCCGCCGCACGGGCGAGAGGCTCTTGCGCGACTGGCCCGCCAGCACCTGCCACTTGGCCACCTCGGTCGCCCCGTTCCAGCTGGCGTACACCACCGTCTTGCGCTTGCCGCGCTGGGCGAAGATGTCCGGCGGCCGCGAGGGACTGCCCTCCCAGTCGAGCCGGAACGCCCGGTAGCTGTCGTCGCCCTCCGGTCGGTACTGGCCCTCCCACACGACGTCGCCGGCCGCGTTGTACTCGGTCACGAAGGGGACTGCGCCACCCCAGCCGATCAGGAAGTTGCCGTTGGGCAGCTTCTGGGTGCTGCCCTGGCTCTGCGCCTTGATCGAAGGCGTGTGGGTGTACGCCTTCACCAGCGTGGCCGTCTTGGCCGCGTCGTCGAGCTTGAGCACCAGGCCGCGGCTCTCGTGGGACGGCGCCGGGGCGGGGGCGATGAACCCGTTGTCGTACAGCGAGATCGTGCCGTCCGCCTGGCGGCGGGCGTCGTGCTGGCCGAGGAACGGCGTGCCCGCACCCATCGCGTAGTCGCTCTTCTTGCCGTTCAGCCGGAACTTGACCGCACCGGTGTGGCCGTCCAGCTCGTATATCGCGGCCGTGTTGCGACCCGAGATCAGGTAGTTGCCGCTGTCCAGCAGCTGGGCCGAGTTGATGTGCATGTAGTCGTAGACGGCGCCGGCCTTGAGGGCCGCCCCGGGCACGAAGGACTCCTTGATGTCGACCTGGCCCAGGCTGTGCCACTCGTACATCACCAGCCCGGTCTTGATGTCGACCTCCTGGAGGATCGAGTCGAACGCCCGGCCGTTCTTCGAGCCGACCGAGCTGAGCTCCCACTCCACCGGCTGGTAGACGTTGATCAGCGCCGTGTCGCGGTCGGTGATCAGGAACTCGTGCAGGTCCACCTTGTAGCCGTTGCCCGCCGCGACCCTGGCGACGCGCTTGTACGCCTGGTCGTAGATCAGGCCGAAGCCGTAGCCCTTGCCGAAGCCCACCACGCCCTGCCACCAGGTGAGCACGGGCTTGCCCTGGTACTTCTGGGCGCGGAAGTCGAACGAGCTCGTGGTGCTGGGGACCGGCTTGAAGTACAGGGTCCGGCCCTTGGAGTCCACGATCTGGCTGCCGTCCTGGCCCGGGCCGGCCTTCGGGCCGACGAACGTCTGCCCCGGCTGGGACGCGCTCGTGCGCTTCAGGACCTTGACCCTGGGGGGCCGCAGGTCCTTGCGCGAGCGGAAGTGCTGCTCGTCCTTGGGATGACCGCCCGGGTCCACCGCCGGCGGTGGGTCCGGCGGGGCCGGGTGGAGCAGCTTGGCGATCGTGAACGTGACCTTGCCGTCGACGGCGCCCGTGAGCGGCAGCGCGGTGCTGACCGACACCTGCTCGCCCTCCGTGAACGGCCTGTCGGGCAGGAAGCTCGCGCCGTTGCCGTCCGAGTGGGGCTTGAGCTGCCCGGTGTGCGCGCCGCTCTGCGAGCCGGTCACCTGCACGCCGGTTATCGACGCGGGCGGTTGACCGCGGAAGCTGATTTGAGTGGTGGGCATGGCGGTGGGCGTTCCCGCGTACGGGAAGACGTCCATGGGGAGGGTCGCGCCGCTCGAGCTGCCGGTGGCGAACGCCACGCCAAGGGCGGCGACTGCCATGACGGCGGCGAGCAACGATGCGAGACGCTTCGACACGTGAGGCCTTTCCTCTCGGGTTCGGCCCGCGCCCTAGTCCCTACGGCGAGCCCTTGCCAGCGCGTGGGAGACACGCGCCAAGGGGCGGCATCCTAGCCCCTGCGCGTCTAATGCGCCGGCCGGCCGGAAGTTGCGGTCGCCGTCGACCGGCGATCCTCCCAGGCCTGGATCATCGCCAGGCGCTGCATCAGCGTGGGGTGGCTCGAGCTCAGCACGTAGGACCACGTGGGCGGGTCCGGGTCCTGGCGGGCCAGGCGCGCGAAGTGGCCGAACAGCCTGCGAGCGGCCGCGGGGTCGCGCGTGGACTGAAGGGCGATCCAGTCCGCCTCCGCCTCCGTGCGCCGCGAGCGCACGTTCTCGAGCGGCTGCGTCCCGAGCTGGAGCAGCACCAGCACCAGGAGCGCCACGGGCACCGCCTCCGGGCGCGCCATGCCGCCGCGGCGGCGGGTGGCCAGGGCGATGACCAGGGCCGTGGGCAGCGCGAACAGGCCGAACCAGGCGACGCTCTTGAGCACGTGGTCGCGCTTCAGGTGTCCCAGCTCGTGGGCGATCACCACCCGCACCTCGCGGCGGCTGAAGCGGCCGCCCAGCAGCGTGTCCCACAGCACCACGCGCTTCGTGGAGCCGAAGCCCGTGGCCTCGGCGTTGGGGGCGCTCGTGAACCGCCGCACGCGCTGAACGGACACGCGCACGTCCGGCAACCCCTCGCGCCTGGCCAGCCCGCGGGCGTCGGCGGCCAGCTCGCGGTCGCGAAGCGGGTGGAGGCTCGGCAGGAGGAACGGCGACACGAACGACAGCAGCAGGAGGAGGCCCACGAACGCGCCGGCGCCGGGGATCCACCACCACTCGCGCAGCAGGCGCGCCAGCCCCATCGCCACCAGCAGCGCGAACGAGACGTACAGGAACGTGCCGCCCAGACCCAGGAAGTTGCCGACGATCCATTCGACGTAGCCCGCGTGCGAGACGTCGTGCTTGCGCTGCCACCACAGGCCGGCCAGCCCGAACGGCAGCTGGGCCAGCCAGACGATGCCCAGTCCCAGCATGCCCAGCAGCATCCCGGTGCCGATCGGCCCGGCCGCCGACTCGCGCATGAGCAGGTGGCCGCGCCTGGAGTAGACGACGAACACGGCCACCAGCACCAGCTGGGCCAGCAGGGCGTCGACGTCCAGGAAGCGCTCGTACGAGCTCGTCCGGTCCAGGAGCTCCTGCGAGAAGAGCGAGCGCGGCGGGAGGTCCGGCAGGTGCAGGTCGCCGGGCACCGTCGTCTTCCACAGGGCCTGGGCGGCCAGGGCCCACAGGACGGCGAACGCCGCCAGCCCCATGGCCGGCAGGAGCCAGCGCCGCGTACGCGCGGTCAAGCCTGCGCTGGGGGAGCGGGGTGCTCGGCGGCGGCGGGCGTCGCCGCCATTCCCCGTAGCACCGGGCCGCTGTACGGGTAGCGGTCGGTGAGTAGGAAGAGGTACGAGGTGAGCTGCGCCGTGTAGCTCTGGGCAGCCACCCCGGCGTTCCGCAGACCGCGCGGCGCCCTGGCGGTGAACAGCGACGCGAACCAGAGCAGCACGGCGGCAATGGAGATCAGGCTGCTGTAGGCGGACCCGATCACGAACGCCGGGATGGCCAGGATCAGGCGGAAGCCGGTCTTCCAGCGGTTCTGGCGCTGGGGGGGCCCGATGCGTACCTCGATCGGGTACGTGCCCTCGCGCCCAACGAAGCCCGGGAACGGGTTGCCGATCAGGTACAGGAACGACGTGACGTGCAGCTGGTAGCGCACGTACGACGACAGGAACCCGTGCAGCGCCGACGGCGGCGTGCCGCGGATGAGCGTGACCAGCCAGTTGATGAACGCGGTGACCCACGCCACGATGCTCCACAGGACCAGCCAGACGAAGTGGGGGAAGGTCAGGACCAGGCGGAAGAAGACCGTGAGCCGCGAGCGGCGCAGGTCGTCGTCCACGCTCAGCTCGACCGGGTGCTCCGGCACCTCCGCCGGTCCGAGCGTCGCCACCGGGTCGCTGTCCGGATAGCGATCGGTGAGCACCAGCAGGTAGGCGTCCAGCTGCGCCGAGTAGGCCAGCGCGTACGCGGCCGCGTCGCGCAGGCCGCGCGGCATCCGCCCCCGGGCCAGGCAGGCGAACCAGCCCAGGAAGCTGGCCGCGGCCAGCAGCCCGAGCGACACCGTGTAGCCGTTGCCGCGGGCGCCGCCCGACCCGTAGAGCGCACCGGCGAGCAGCACTGCCGGGATGGCCAGGATCAGGCGGAAGCCCGTCTTCCAGCGGTTCTGGCGCCCGGGTGGGTCGAAGTGGACGTCGACCGGATAGGTGCCCTCCGTGCCGAGGAACCTCGGGTACGGCTGGGCCGCCAGCGACAGGTAGGCGTTCACGTGCGTGGCGTAGCGGATGTAGCGCGCCAGGAGCTCGTGCAGGTCGTTCGGCGACGTGCCCCTGAACAGCACCGCGAACCAGTTGACGATCGCGAACAGGGCGGTGGGCAGCCCCCACAGGAAGAGCCAGATCAGGTGCGGAATGGCCAGGATGAGGCGAAAGAAGACCGTCACCCGCGAGCGCTCCAGGTCGTCAGCCACGCTGATCCGGACGGGGTGGCCGCCGCCGGACGGGCGTGGAAGCGTGTCCTCGGGTCCCCGCTCTGGCCACTCTCCGGTCATTCCCGCCGCAGCGTACCCGTGCGCGCGGGGAGGACGTCTACCCGCCGCGCCCGGCCGGCACCGGCAGTGGCGTCAGCGCCTTCTCCACGCGGTCGCGCAGGTGCTCGAACGCCGGCGGCAGCGACAGCCGCTCGCCCAGGTGCTCGGCGTCCTCGTCGGTGGCGAAGCCGGGGCCCAGCGTGGCGATCTCGAACAGCACGCCGCTCGGCTCGCGGAAGTAGATCGAGCGGAAGTAGAAGCGGTCGATCACCGGCGTGGGCTGCGCGCCGGCCTCGGCCACGCGGTCGCGCCACGCCTCGTGCTCGTCCATCGGCGAGGACCACGCCACGTGGTGCACGGTGCCGGCGCCGGGCACGCCGCGCTCGGACCGGCGCTCGTACGCGTACCACGAGCCGCGCCTCGCACCACGCACCTCGTAGCCGTCGCCGGCGGTCAGGGCGAAGCCCAGCGTCCTCTCGAGCAGGGGACGGCTCTGCTCGGGGTCGCGCGCCAGCGCACGCACGCCGTCGAAGCCCTGGAGCGCCAGCTCGGTGGGTATCTCGGGGTGCTCGGCGATCAGCGGCTCGTCGCCCGTCTGCACCGCGCGCAGCTCCAGCCCGAGGCCCTCGGGGTCGTCGAAGCGCACGGAGTCGCCGTCGCGGGCGGCCTCGATCCCCTCGCCCGCCAAGCGGTCGGCCCAGAAGTCCAGCGCGTCGGTCGAGGGCACCCGGAACGCCACCCGCTCCACCATCCCGGCGCCGGCGTGGCCGCGCGACGTGCCCGGGTACTCGAAGAACGTGATGTCCGAGCCGGCGCTGCCGCGCTCGTCGGCGTAGAAGAGGTGGTAGACGGTCGGGTCGTCCTGGTTGACCGTCTTCTTCACGAGGCGCAGGCCCAGCACACGCGTGTAGAAGTCGAGGTTGCGCGGGGCGTCGCCCGTGATCGCGGTGACGTGGTGGATGCCGTCGAGCTTCATTCCGGGTGACTCCTCTGTACCGGGTGCGTGCGCTTGCCCATCATTGTAGTTGCGCTCGCAAGCACCTGCTAAGTTGAGCCCGCAAGTATTAATGCTCCAGCCAAAGGGAGGCACCATGGAGCTCGGACTGTTGATTCTCCGCGTCGTGATCGGCGCGCTGTTCGTGGGCCACGGGGCCCAGAAGCTGTTCGGAGCGTTCGGCGGGCACGGCCTGAAGGGCACCGCCGGCTTCTTCGAGTCGATCGGCCTGCGGCCCGGGCGCGCGCACGCCACCGCCGCGGGCATGAGCGAGCTCGCCGGCGGCGCGCTCTTGGCGCTCGGCCTGATCACGCCGCTGGCGGCGGTGCTGCTGATCGCCACCATGACGGCCGCCATCGTCACCGTTCACGCCTCGAAAGGCGTGTGGGTCAGCGACGGCGGCTACGAGTACAACGTCGTGCTGGCGGCGGTCGCGTTCGCCGTCGCCGCCATCGGCCCCGGGCCGTGGTCCCTCGACCGCGCGCTCGGCCTGACCGAGAGCGGCGCCGGTTGGGCGCTGGGTGCGCTCGCGCTGGGCCTGGCGGGCGGCATCGGCGCGGTCGTCTCGGGCCGGCTCCAGGAGCGCGACGAGCGCGGCGCCGGGGGCGGCTCGGAGGTGCACGCCACGTAAGCGGCCGGGAGGGTGAGCCTGAGAGCGCGCGGGTACAGTGCATTCGTGCCCATCGCGCGCTCGAAGGCTCGCCGTACCCAGCAGGAGCGCTCCGAGGCCACCACCGCCGAGCTCCTGGCCGCCGCGCGCGAGCTGTTCGCCGCCGACGGCTACGCGGCCACCTCGCTGGACGCGATCGCCGCGGCCGCGGGCGTGACCAAGGGCGCGCTTTACCACCACTTCGACAGCAAGCGGGACGTGTTCCGCGCCGTGTACGAGGGGGAGCAGCGCCGGCTGGCCCAGATCGAGTCCGACGCCTACCGTGTAGAGGACGACCCCTGGGAGGGGTTCTACGCGGGCTGTCGCGCGTTCCTCGAGGCGTCGCTCGACCCGCGCGTGCAGCAGATCACCCTGCTCGACGCGCCCGGGGCGCTCGGTCTCGACACGATGATGGAGATCGAGGCCGACGCGCTGGCCATGACCAAGGACGGGCTGAGGCACGCGATGGAGGCGGACTGCATCCCGACGCGGCCCGTGGACCCGCTGGCGCACCTGCTCTTCGGCGCGCTGTGCGAGGCGGCCATGAAGATCGCGCGCTCCCGGGACCAGGAGGCCGAGCTGCGCGGGATGCTGGCCGAGCTGCGCCGCATGCTCGACGCGCTGGCGGCCGAGCCCGCTCCGGACTGACCGGGGCCGGGATGCTCACCACACTGGGCGACGCCCGTCGCCAGCGGGCCGTCACGCGCATCGCGGATCACCGCCCGTGGCAGATGCCGGATCGGCCGTGGTTCATGGCGCAGACCTGGCGCCACCTCCTGTTCGCCCACTGGCGAGTGGACCCCGGGGCGCTCGCGCGCGTGCTGCCCCCGGGGCTCCCGCTCGACACCTTCGACGGCGCGGCCTGGGTGGGGGTCACGCCGTTCGCCGTCGACACGTTCCGCGTGCGCCTGCTGCCCCCGCCGCCGGCCGTGCACTCGTTCCCCGAGCTGAACGTGCGCACCTACGTGACCGTGGACGGCAGGCCGGGCATCTGGTTCTTCAGCCTGGACGCCGGCAGCCGGTTGGCGGTGGAGGGCGCGCGCAGGCTCTACCGGCTGCCCTACTTCCGAGCGCGCGCGTCGCTGGACGACGGGGACCCTGGGGTGAGCTTCCGAAGCGTCAGGACGCAGTCCGACGGCCCGCCGGCGTCCCTGCGGGTCGAGTACCGGGCTTCCGGACCGGCTGGCGAGCCCGTGCCGGGCACGCTCGACCACTGGCTGACCGAGCGCTACTGCCTCTACACGGTGGACGCGCGAGGACGCCTACTGCGCGGCGACATCCACCACCGGCCCTGGGTGCTGGCCCCGGCCACAGCCGCGATCGGGGAGAACACGATGGGCGGCCAGATCGGCGTCGAGCTGGCGGCTCCCCCGCTCCTGCACGTGGCCGCGCCGCAGGACGTGGTCTTCTGGCGCTTGGCGCCCGCGGCGTGATGCGGCCGCACGTCCTGCTGTACGACTCCGACTGCGGCTTCTGCGTCTGGGCGCTGGCCAAGGTCCTGGCCTGGGACCGCCGCCGCCGCCTCCGCCCGCTCGCGCTTCAGGACCCGGAGTCGGGTTCGCTCCTGGCGGCCCTGGACGAGGAGAGCAGGATGGCGTCGTGGCACGTCGTGGCCCCGACCGGGCAGGTCGCCTCCGCCGGCCGGGCGCTCGCGCCGCTCCTGCGCCTGCTGCCGGCCGGTCGCCCGCTGGCGCCGCTCTTCGAGCACTTCCCGCGCGTCGCCGACCGTCTGTACTTCGCCGTGGCCGACCGCCGCGGAGCGCTCGGCAAGCTGGTGCCGGACGGCGCGCGAAGGCGCGCCAGGGGGCGGATCCAGCGCCGCGGCCCGCTCGCGCGCACCGGGATGGATACCCTGGCATGAGTCACCTCTAGGCGCTTCCGCGCAGGTACGAACGCCGCGCGCGCCTGTTACTCGGTGTCCGAGCGAAAGGGTCCGGGATCCCCGCACGTCTGCAAACCACGCTGGTCGTCGTCGTGGCAGCCGCCGGTCTGGCGGTGGCGCTGGCGATAGCGATCGCGTCGGGCAGCTTCCGCAAGGCGGCCGACCCCGTGGCCGTCTTCCCCTCCGCGGGGACGCCGACGGCGTCGCCGCGCACCCAGGTCAGCTTCCGCGGCACTCCCCCGGCCGAGCTGACGAACATCGAGGTGACCGGCTCGAAGACGGGCAGGCACTCCGGCCGCCTGAGCCCCCACTCCGACGGCAGGGGCGCCAGCTTCCTGCCCGACCGGCGCTTCCGTTCGGGCGAGCGCGTGACCGTTCGCGCCGCGGTGCCGCTCACCGGCGCCCGCGACGGAGCGGTCAGGTTCAAGATCGCCCGGCCGCCGCGCGGCGGCTACCGAGGCTCCTCGCAGAACGACCCGGGCGGCACACCGAACGGCGCTCAGCGCTTCCGCACGCGCCCCGACCTGCGGCCGCCGACCCTGCGGGTCACCAGGCGCACCCCCTCGGCTGCGCCCGGCAGCCTGTTCGTGGCGGCCAAGGCCGGTGAGGGGCAGGACGGCGCCATCATCGCCGACGAGCAGGGGCGCACCGTCTGGTTCAAGCGCGTCCCGCGCGGCACCAGCGCCTTCGACTTCCGCACGCAGGAGTACGAGGGCAAGCCGGTGCTGACGTGGTGGCAGGGCAAGGTGCTGCGCGGCCAGGGCCTGGGCGAGGGCCTGATCTACGACAGCTCGTACAGGCGGATCGCGCGCGTGCGAACGGGCAACGGCTACCGGGCCGACTTCCACGAGTTCCAGCTGACCCCCTCGGGCACCGCGCTGATGCTGGTCTACCAGCCCGTGCGCTGGGACCTGCGCTCCGTGGGCGGCCCGCGCAACGGCGTGGCCGTTGACACGATCGTCCAGGAGGTGGACGTGAGGACCGGCCTCGTGCGCTTCGAGTGGCACAGCCTGGGCAACGTGCCGCTGAGCGAATCCTACGAGCCGAACGGGACGGAGCCCTTCGACGTGACCCACGTCAACTCGGTCGAGGAGCAGGAGGACGGCGACCTGCTGGTGTCGGCGCGCAACACCCACGCCCTCTATCTGCTCGACCGCTCGAGCGGCCGGATCCTCTGGCGCCTGGGCGGCAAGAAGAGCGACTTCAAGATGCGCGCCGGCAGCCAGTTCATCGCGCAGCACACCACGCACCGCATGCCCGGCGACACGTTCACGATCTTCGACAACGGCGCCCCCCCAACGCCGGGCCGCGAGGCACGCGGCCTGGTGGTGAAGCTGGACAGGGACGCGAAGACCGTCAGCGTGACGCACTCCCTGAGGCACCCCAAGCACCTGAAGAGCCCCAGCCAGGGGAGCCTCCAGGCGCTGCCGAACGGCAACTTCCTGGTCGGCTGGGGCGGGGACAGCCCGTACGTGACCGAGTTCGACGCCAGGAACAGGGTCGTCTTCGACTCGCACTTCGTGCCCACCGGCGACGACACCTACCGCGCGTACCGGCTGCCCTGGACCGGCCGGCCCGCCGACGCGCCCGCCGTCGCGGCCAGCGCGGCCGGCGGCGGCGCCCTGAAGGTGTTCGCGAGCTGGAACGGCGCCACCGAGGTGGCCTCGTGGGAGGTGCTGAGCGGCGCCGCGCCGGACGCGCTCCAGCCGGTCGCCAGCGCCCCCCGGTCGGGCTTCGAGACGCGCATCCCGGTGGCCAAGGCGGACCGCTGGGTGGCGGTCCGTGCGCTGGGCGCCGGCGGCCAGCCGCTGGGCACCTCCAAGGCCATCGACACGCGCTGAGCCGCCGAGCGGGCTTTAGGCGCCGTTCAGGTGCTCCGACAGGATGTAGGCGTGGCCTCCGCGTCCCGACAGCTCTCGCGCCTGAGCCTGCTGGCCGTGCTGGCGGCCGCCGGCGTGTACGCGCTCGCCGTGGGAACGCGCTGGGGCCTGCACCTGGATGCCGGGGCGATCCCGCGCGGCGCCAGCGGACCGAACTGGGATCGCGCGCACGCGGCGCTTCGTCACGCGATCGACACGATCCACCTGGTGACCATCGCCCTGGCCGGGTGCGCCGCCGTGATGGTGGCCCTTCGGCGCGGGAGGCGCGACCTGGCGGCCGTCGCGGCGGCGACGCTCGTGGGCGCCAACCTCACCACCCAGCTGCTCAAGCCGCTGCTCGGACGCGCGGACCCGTTCGGTGGCGAGGCCGCCCGCGAGATCGCGTCGGCCTTCCCGAGCGGGCACGCCACCGCCGCGATGTCGCTGGCCCTGGTCGCCGTCGTAGTCGCTCCGCGCCGGCTGCGCGGCTGGGTCGCGCTGGCCGCGGCCGGTTACGCGGGCACCATCGGGGTGGGCCTCGTGGTGCGCGTCTGGCACTACCCGAGCGACGTCGTGGGCGGCTTCCTCGTGGCCGGCGCCTGGGCGGCCGCCATGTCCGCGGTGGCGCTGGCGCGGCGCGAGGACGGCGACCGCGCGCCGGCGGTGCCGCGACTGCCGCGACCGCCGATCGCTTCGTGGGCGCTGCCCGCCACGGCGGCGGCGATCGCGGCTGGTCTGCTGCTGCGCGAGCCGGGCGAGCACCTGCACCGCGGCCTGTTCGCCGTCGCCGCCCTGGCGATCGCCAGCCTGGCGCTGCTGCTTCCGGCCGTGCTCACCGTAGTGCTCGGGCGCGGGCGGGCTCAGTCCAGGTAGTCCACGAAGTCCTCCACCGCGGCGCGCTCGGGCGCCGGCTGGTCCTGACGCGGGTGACCCAGGTAGAGCAGGCCGACCACCTCCTCGCCGTCGCCGATGCGCAGCGCCGCGCGTCCGTCGGGGTCGCGCAGCACGGCGGGGGTGCGCCAGTAGCCGGCCAGGCCGCGGTCGTGCGCGCCCAGGAGCACGACGTAAGCGGCCAGCGCGGTGGCCAGCAGGTCCTCGCGGTCGCGCACGGGGTCGCCGGTCTGGAGCGCGGTCACGGCCACCAGCGTGGGGGCGCGGTCGAGCTTGCGGCCGGACCCGGGGTCGACCGCATCGGCGGCCGACTTCAGGCGTTCAAGCGCTCGTGGTCCGATCACGCGGAAGCGCCACGGGTTGGTGAGGTGATGGTTGGGCGCCCAGCGCGCGAGCTCGAACAGCTCGTCGAGGTCCGCGCGGCCCACCGGCTCGGGCCGGTAGGCCTTGTGCGTCCGCCGGCTGCGGATGGCGTCTCGAAGCTGCATGCGCGCGACCTGGACACCGCAGCCTAGGATGCCGTCTCTTCTGCCGCCCCCGAGTCGCCACCGGACCTCGCTCGCGACGGCCGCCGCCCTCGTCCTGGTCGCCGCCACCGCGCCGGCCGCGGCCGCGGCGCCGGTGGACGTCTTCCCCGCGGCCGGCACGCCGACCGCGTCCCCGTCCACGCAGATCAGCTTCCGGGGCGCCGCGGCCGCCCAGCTGGCGGAGGTCACCGTGACGGGCTCGGCCAGCGGGCGCCACAAGGGCAGGCTCCGGGCGCACTCGGACGGGCGCGGCGCGAGCTTCCTGCCCGACCGCCCGTTCGCCCAGGGCGAGCGTGTGCTCGTCCGCGCTCGCGTGCCGCTGACCGGCGAGGCGGGCGGGGCGGTGGCGTTCACGATCCTGCGCCGCCCCAGCATCGGCCGGATCCGCAAGGGGCGCGGCACCCCGCAGCTCGACCCCGAGGGACGGCCGCCGGAGGCGCGCCGCTTCCACACCCGGCACGACCTGCGACCGCCGGACCTCCTCGTGATCCAGCACGACGAACGGGCCTCGACCGATCCGATCTTCGTGGGCGCCAAGGCGGGCCCGGGCCAGGACGGCGTGATGATCCTCGACGGCCGTGGCCGGCTGCTGTGGTTCCGCCGCGTGCCGCCGCCGCTGAGCCCCTACGACTTCAGGGTCCAGACCTACCAGGGGCGGCCCGTGCTGACGTGGTGGCAGGGCCGCGTCCTGGGCGGCAAGGGGCGCGGCTACGGGATGATCCTGAGCGACTCGTACGGCCTGGTCAAGCGCCTGTTCGCGGGCAACGGCTACCGGATGGACCAGCACGAGCTCCAGCTGACCCCGCGCGGCACGGCCTACGTGAACGTGTACGAGCCCGTGAAGTGGGACCTGTCGCCGATCGGCGGCGAGCGACGCGGGATCGCCTGGGACTCGATCGTGCAGGAGATCGACGTGGAGACCGGCCTCGTGGTCTACGAGTGGCACAGCCTGGGCAACATCGACGTCAGCGAGTCCTACTTCAGCGCCAAGGGCGGGCTGCCGTACGACTCGTTCCACGTCAACTCGGTGCACGAGGAGACGAACGGCAACCTGCTGCTGTCGGGGCGGAACGCCAACCTGCTCTGCCAGGTGGACCGCCACAGCGGCCGCGTGGTCTGGCGGATGGGCGGCAAGCGGAGCGACTACAAGATGCGCTCGGGCACGCGGATGGTGGGCCAGCACCAGGCCGTGCGCCAGCCGGACGGAACCATCGCCGTGTTCGACAACGGCGGCAGCCGGCAGCTGCCGCCGCGGCCCGACCGCCAGAGTCGCGGCGTTGTGCTGCGTGTCAACGAGAGGTCCAGGAGCGTCACCCTCGCCCGCCAGTTCGGGCACGTCCGCTCGCCGCTGTTCTCGCGCAGTCAGGGCAGCATGCAGCTCCTGCCGGGCGGCGGCGCCTTCCTCAGCTGGGGTGGCGGGAACCCCTACCTCACGGAGTTCGCCGCCGACGGGACCCGGCTGTTCGAGGCGCGCTTCGCGCCGGCGAGCGACGACACCTACCGCGCGTACAGGCTCCCGTGGCGCGGCAGGCCTCCCACGCGGCCCGACATAGCCGCGATCACAGGCCGCTCCGGGACCAACGTGTACCCCAGCTGGAACGGGGCCACCGACGTCGCAGCCTGGGAGGTGCTGGCGGGCGGCAAGCCCGGCGCGCTCGCGCCGGTGGCCAAGGCCTCGTGGGCCGACTTCGAGACGCGCATCGCCCTCGCCCGCGCGCGCCCGAAGTACCTGGCGGTGCGCGCGCTGGACGCGGACGGCCGCGAGCTGGGCACCTCGGCCACGATCGCGCCCAGGGTGGTCGGCTAAGCGCAACGGGGGCCACGTCGGTTAGCGTTCCGCGCCGTGGCCGAGCGCTCACCCGTTCAGATCGCCGAGGGCGTGCACCGCCTGGGCACGCGGCTCGTCAGCTGGTTCGCGGTCGAGGACCGCGGCCGTCTGACGATCGTGGACTGCGGGCTGCCCTCCTACTGGGACCAGGTGGAGCCCGGTCTGGCCGCCATCGGCCACTCGCTCTCGGACGTCGAGGCGATCGTGCTCACCCACGGCGACGGCGACCATGTGGGGTTCTCGGAGCGCCTGCGGAGCACCGCGGGCGTGCCGGTGCTGATCCACCGCGCGGACGAGCGCATCGCCACGACCGAGGCGCACAAGGAGACCGAGAAGGGCATCGCCGGCTACCTGGTCAGGCCCGCGGCCTGGAGGCTGATGGCGCACTTCATGCGCGGCGGCGGACTCAAGCCCCCGCCGGTCGCCGAGGTCACGACGTTCGAGGACGGCCAGGTGTTGGACGTGCCCGGCTCGCTGCGCGTGGTGCACACGCCCGGCCACACCGACGGCCACTGCGCGATCCACTTCGAGCGGAGCGGCGTGCTGTTCGTGGGCGACGCGCTGTGCACGCGCAACCCGCTGACCGGCCGCATGGGCGCGCAGGTCCTGCCGCGGGCTCTCAACAACTCCACGGACGGCGCCCTGCGCTCGCTCGACGCGATCGAGGCTACCGGCGCCGCCATCCTGGCGGTCGGCCACGGCGACCCGTGGACGTCCGGCGCCGCGGAGGCCGTGGCCGCCGCCCGCGCGGCGGGCCCCAGCTGAGCCGCTAGGCGGACGGCGCGGCCGCGGTCCCGGCGCCGGCGCGGGCGCGGGCGTCCAGCCAGGCCACGATGTCCGCCAGCACCCGGTCGCGCTCCGGCTCGTTCAGGATCTCGTGGAACAGCCCCTCGTAGCGAACGATCGTCTTGTCGCTCGAGCCCGCCCGGTCGTGCACCATCTCGCTCCCCTCCGGCGGCACCAAGCGGTCCGCCGTCCCGTGCATCACGAGCAGCGGCAGGGTCAGCCGCGGCACCTGCTCGGGAAATCGGCCCACCGCCGCCGAGATCTCCGCCACCGTGCGGGCCGGCAGCTTGCCGTGGTAGTTGAGCGGGTCGGCGTCGTACGCGCGCACCACCTCGGGGTCGCGGCTCACGGCGGTCGAGTCGATCTCGTACACGCCCAGACGGGGAGCCACCGCCGACAGCACGAAGCTGGCCGCGCGGGTGAACGGCGAGGCCGCCTCGAGGACGGCCACCGGCCCCGACAGGAGCAGCCCGTCCAGCTCCTCTTGATGGCGCAGCGCATACGTCAGCGCCACCGCTCCGCCCATGCTGTGTCCGAGCAGGAACAGCAGCTTGCCCGGGTGCCGCGAGCGCGCCAGGCCGATCAGCTGGTGCAGGTCCGCCAGCGCGTTGTCCATCCGGTCGATCACGGCGCGCGATCCCTCTGAGCGGCCATGGCCGCGGTGGTCGATCGCGTAGAGCGCGTGGCCGGCCGCGGTCAGGCCCTCCCCGGTCCACGCGTAGCGCCCACCGTGCTCGCTAGCGCCGTGGGCGAGCGCCACCACCGCTGCCGGGTCCCCCTCCGGCAGCCATGCCTGCCAGTGGATCCGCAGCCCGCCGGCGCCGTCGAGCCGCCCCTCGTCGCGCTTGGCCGCCATCGCAGGCGCTATGGAAGCACCTCGAACGCCGCCGCGCGGATAGCCTGTGCGCCCGCACCGCCGGCAGCGCAGGGGGAGGGAGTGAGATGGATTCGGAAAAGCTCAACGAGGTACCGCTGTTCGCGTCGCTTCCCGAGGACGCCAAGAAGGAGCTGGCCGTCTGGATGACCGAGGTGGAGGTCTCGTCCGGCAAGCACCTCGTGGACCAGGGCGACTACGCGTACAACCTGTTCGTGATCCAGGACGGCAAGGCCGAGGTGTTCCAGGACGGCAACTCCGTGGCGGAGCTCGGGCCGGGGGACTTCTTCGGCGAGATGGGGATCCTGGAGAAGGCGCAGCGGTCGGCCACCGTGGTGGCCAAGACGCGCCTGCGCCTGATCACGCTGTCGAGCTGGGACATGTCGCGCCTGAAGAAGGCCGCGCCCGGGGTGCTCGACCAGCTGAACGCGGCGATCGAGGAGCGGCGCAAGAGCGATTAGGCCGCTCTTCCTGCTTTCGCTGCCGCGCAGCGGCTCCACCATGGTGCAGCGCGTGCTGGCCGCGCACCCCGAGGTGGCGACGGTCTCCGAGCCGTGGCTGCTCCTGCCCCCCCTCTACGCGACCAGGATCGAGGGGACGCGGGCCGAGTACTCGCACGAGATGGCCGCCGGGGCGCTGCACGACTTCTGCGAGGCGCTGCCCGGCGGTCGCGAGGACTACCGCGCCGCGGTGCGCGACTTCGCCACCGCCCTCTACGAACGCGCGGGCGGCGGCGGGGCGGCCTACTTCCTCGACAAGACGCCGCGCTACCACTGGGTGGCCGGCGAGCTGGCCGACGTCTTCCCCGACGCCCGCTTCGTGTTCCTCTGGCGCCACCCGCTGAGCGTGATGGCGTCGTTCCTCGACACCTTCCGAGCGGGGCGCTTCGAGCCGTACAACTTCGCGTCCGACCTCTTCGACGGCGTGGCCAACCTGACCGCGGCCCGGGAGCGGCTCGGCCGCCGCGCGCACGCGGTCCGCTACGAGGACCTCGTCGTCGCCGGCGGCGAGCGGCACTGGCGTGGGCTGTTCGACCACCTCGAGCTGGAGTTCGACCCCACCGCACTCGAGCGCTTCGCCGACATCGAGCTGCGCGGGCGCTACGGCGACCGGAGCCCGCGGCGGCGGATCGTCGGCGACTCGCTCGACGCGTGGCGGTCGAAGGCGTCCACGCGTGTGGGCAACGCCTGGTGCCGGCGCTACATCCGCTGGATCGGCCGCGAGCGCATGGCGGCGATGGGCTACGACCACGACGCGGAGCTGCGCGCCGTGGCCGCGGTCCCGGCCAGAGCGGCTGGCGTGGCCGACGCCGCGCGCCTGGCGCTGTCGTGGGCCGCCCACCAGCGCCGCCGCCGCGCGCTGCGCGTGCCCGAGGGGCCGCGTCCCGTGGGCCCGCCTACGGACCCGGCGGCAGCGGCAGCGAAGCCGCGCCCAGGTCGATCCGGACCGGCGCGGCCGCCCTCCCGCGGCGGTGCCAGGCGACCGTGAGCGGCACCGAGCGGCCGGGCCGGACGGTGGCGGCGTCGCCCAGTCGCTCGCGCAGGAAGCGCGGGTTCTCCCGCGGCGCGTCGCGCGGCGGGTAGAGCCCGTGCGAGTAGCCGGCGGCGAAGCGCACCGTGGCGCGCACCCGGCGGCCGTCGGCGTCCAGGACGCGCACCGCCGCGGCATCCACTCGCAGCACCTCGGTCGAGCGGTTGACCACGCGCCCGGTGGCCAGCTCGTCGCCGGGCAGCTCGGGGTGGCGGACCACGACCGGCTTCCCGACCCAGGCGGCGCGCGGCTCCGAGTCCGCGCTGCCGCCGCAGCCGGCGACCGCGACCGCGGCGACCGCCAGCGCGCCGCGCCGCGGGCGGGTCACCTCTCCGGCGGCGGCGGCGTGGTGAACCAGGCGCAGCCGGGCGGATCGGAGTTGGTGCGCGGGTTCCAGGTGGCGCACGGCGCGTCGCCCGCTGTCTTGGCCGGGTTGGAGACCGGGGAGATCGACCCGCCCGACGCGCAGGTCGGGAGGTTGGCCGGGTCGGAGGTGAGCTCGTGGTCGGGCGCCGTGAGGTTTCCCTCCCAGCAGTTGCCGATGCCCTGCTCGTCCCAGTACACGTCCTGGCCGTTGGGCGCGTAGCTGCCGTCGGGCGCGACCCCGAACCAGTTGGCCCTGATCTGGTTGCCGTTCGAGTTGTCGGTCTGTTCGTCGGCGTCGTTGTCGCCCCGCAGGGTGGAGGGGACCCAGAACAGACGCAGCCCCGTCCGCCAGTTGTCGTAGATGCGGTTGCCCGTCACCTGGTTGCGATTGACGCCGTAGAACATGAAGCCGGCGCCCACGACGGCCAGGAACTGCGGGCACACCAGGTCCTTGCGACGCTTCTCGAACGGGGTCGAGTTGCAGTAGGCCTCGTTGTCGTCCTCGAACGGGTTCTTGTTGTTCGAGTAGATCAGGTTGTCGGTCCACTTCGAGCAGTCCTGCGGCATGCCCGGGTGCCCGGGCGCGAACGAGTCGTTCGAGATCCCGGCGGAGTTGTGGTGGAAGCGCGAGTCGTGGATCCAGGTGCCGTTGCCCGAGGTGCCCGACTGCCCGATCACGTTGTCGTGCGAGTCGACGTCGCGCACCTCGATCCCGTAGCTCTTGCAATGGCGCTCGGGGCCCGAGCCGGGATACACGCCGGAGTCGCCGTTGCCGTAGGCCTCGATCAGCGCGTACAGGCCGTTGTCGGAGGTGAACGTGAGGATCCCGTAGTTCTTCGCCCAGCGCGTCTTCAGGTGGGTCAGCCGGAACCCGTTGGTCTCCACGACGTCGACGTTGTTGTAGCCGCCCTGCTCGACCAGGACGTTGCGCAGCTGGAAGCCGTCGGCGCGGTCGGCGCGGATCACGTCCTGCTTCAGCCGGTCGTTCTGGAGCACCACGTCCTCGGGGCGCCGGCCCCTGCCGTCGATCTGGAGGTTGCACTTGTGGTCGCACACGCGGTCCTCGTCC
This sequence comes from Thermoleophilaceae bacterium, assembly GCA_036389105.1. GTDB lineage: Bacteria > Actinomycetota > Thermoleophilia > Solirubrobacterales > Thermoleophilaceae > AC-37. Next base: position 5,306 of record DASVQK010000140.1, on the reverse strand, counting down.
GCCAGCGAGTCGCCGACGATCGCGATCAGGTTGCGCGCGTTGGGGCAGACCGCCTGGTGGTCGTAGGTCGGAACGCGGCCGTCCTCCTGGTGGTTGTCGCCGGAGTCCTCCCAGAACTCGTCGCCCTGGCACCTCGGGTCCTTCACCGGGATCCTCCGGCTTGGCTCCTCGCGGTACACGCCGGGCAGCAGCAGGATCCGGTCGCCGCTCTTCGCGGCGTCCACCGCCTGCTGGACGTGGCGGTAACGGCAGCGCTTGAGGAGCGCCAGCGTCTCCCGCCGCCGCTTCGTCGCGTGACGGCCCCTGCCCGCCCAGCTCCTGCGGATGCGCTTGGCCGAGTCGGGCTTGCACACCACGCGCGCGGGGCCGATCCCGCGGTGCTTGGGCACCGTGGCCGCGTTCGGATCGGGGTAGTGCGTCCAGCGCTCCGCGTGAGCGGCTGCCGCCGACGGGAGGAGCGCCAGCCCGAGCAGGGCCGCGCTGGCTGCGATCGGGGCGCGCATGCCGCCGGAAGGTACAGGCCCGCCGCGCCGCGGGAGTCAACTCGGCCCGCGCCGGGAGCGTAGGATCGCGCCGGCAAGCGGGCGAGGAGAGGGGAGCGGGATGGCGAGCGTGCAGGGGGTACAGGGTCCGGTCGACGCCGACGAGCTCGGTCTGACGCTCATCCACGAGCACTTCTTCTCGCGCGACGAGGCGGTGGCGTTCCAGTGGCCCCACGTCATGGACGACGAGCGGGAGCACGCGCTGGCGATGGAGGCGGCCGAGGCCGTGAAGGCGCACGGGGTGCGCACGGTTGTGGAGCCCACGGCAATGCTGCTCGGGCGCGACGTGCGGCGGGTCCGGCGGGTGGCGGCGGAGAGCGGCCTGAACGTGATCGTCTGCACCGGCATCTACACGTACGACCACCTCCCGCAGTTCCTGGCCAACCGCGACGAGGACTTCATGGCGGGCCTGTTCGCGCATGACATCGAGCAGGGCGTCCAGGGCACCGACGTGAAGGCCGCGTTCATCAAGTGCGCGGCCGACGAGCCCGGCGTGAACGAGCGCGTGGAGAAGATCCACCGCGCCGCCGCCCGCGCCAGCGTGCGCACGGGCGCGCCGATCATGGCCCACTCGCGCCCGGCGTCGGAGACCGGCCCGCGCCAGATCGAGATCTTCCTCGAGGAGGGGGTGTCGCCGGAGAAGATCCAGATCGCGCACACCGGCGACACCGACGACCTGGACTACATCCAGCGCCTGCTCGAAACCGGCGTCTACATCGGCATGGACCGCTACGGGCTCGACATCTTCCTGCCCACCGACCGCCGCAACGCCACGGTCGTCGAGCTGCTCGAGCGCGGCTACGCCGAGCGGATGTTCCTCTCGCAGGACTACGACATCCCGATCGCCGCCGGGCTCGACTGGTACCCGCCGGAGACGGTCGAGCAGCTCGAGGCGTCGGGGGCCGCGAACGACTGGAGCATGACCTTCCTGTTCGAGTCGGTCATCCCGGCGCTGAAGGAGGCGGGGACGACCGACGCTCAACTCGACACGATGCTGGTCGAGAACCCGCGGCGGTGGTTGGCCGGCTGAGGCGCGGCCGGACCCTCCAAAGGAGGGGTTGGACCCCCACGGTCCGGTGGTAGTTCCGCTCTAACGAAGGGGTCACGTGAAAGCGAGTACCCCCTTCGGACTATTGCGCTGCGGCAGTCTTCACTGAGAAAATCGCCGCTCAGACGTCTGCCCAAGTCGTAGGCGGGTGTGCTGTGACATCAGGGAGCCGGGGTGCGCTCGACATGATCGCCATAGCGACGATGAGGGCCTCGTCGGCCTGCGTTCGGGGGACGTGCCGCGCCCCCAGGGCGCGCAGGTCACGAGCGTGACGAGCTGGAGGTCGGCCCCGTGAGCCAGAGGTTCGTGCCTGGGGCCCCCCCGCCCGCGCTTCGTCAGGCCTATGCCTCGATCATCGAGGGCTACATCGGCGGCGACGAGGACCAGGCCCTTCGGGGGGCCGAAGAGGCCGGCCGCCGGACCCTCGAGCACGAGGGCGGCCTCGTCTGCCTGGTGGAGGCCTATCACGCGGCGCTCGCCCGGGCCGTGGCAGGGGCGGGGAGCGCTCGCGACGCGGGGCGCGTCGTCCAATCCGCCACGGCGGTCATCGTCCAGAGCCTCGCGCCCTACGAGGCGGCGCTGGCCGGCCTCGATCGCGGTCCAGGAAGCCCCGCCCGGGCCGCGGCGAAGGAGCAGGACGACGAACGAGGGCCAATCGCGTCGGCGATCCACGCGGACCCGGTCGAGTCGCTGGAAGGGATCGCCATGCGGATGGAGGTGCTGGCCAAGCAGCTCGCTCAATGGGACGACTCCCCCGGCATCGAGAAGCTGAGGGAGGCCGTTACAGCCGCTCACTCCACCGCGGTCTCCCTCGCCGGCGGTCATGAGAAGCGACGGCAGGGGCCCCCCCTTCCGGCGCCTACCTTCCGCGGCGGCGACAGCTTCGTCTCCGAGGACATCCTGACGGAGCGCGAGCGCGAGATCCTCAGCATGATCTCCGCGGGCGCGACCAACGCCGAGATCGCCAATCGCCTGGTGATCTCGCAGAGCACGGTCAAGTCTCACGTCAAGAACATCCTGCGGAAGCTCGGCGTGAGGAACCGCACCCATGCCGCGGCGCGGTACTTCGGGCCCTGATCGCGCCGCCGGTCCCCGGTCCAAAGAATTCACACAGGCGCCCGGCGGGCGGTTAGGCTCCCCTCGGCGCATCGCCCGCCTGGGGCATCTCATCGTCGTAGCGCCACGATCCGAGGAGGAGCGAGTGGGATTCAGGGACAAGATCCGCGGCGCGCAGGACCAGGCCCAGCAGGCGATGACCGGGGCCGGCCAAGGTCAGGGCGCTGCGGTCCCCGGCATGGGCGACCTGGGTGCGCAGGCGGCATACGCGCAGATGGCCCAGAAGCTGGCTCAGTCGGGCGTCGAGGCGCCGGGCGTGATCCACTCGATCCGCCCCACCGGCGAGACCGACATGGGCGGCGGGCAGAAGACCGAGTTCGACGTCTCGATCCGGCCGGCCGAGGGCGAGCCGTTCCAGACCACGATCTCGCAGTCGATGCTGCCGGCGCAGATGGAGGACCTCTCCGAGGGCAAGTCGATCACGGTCAAGTACGACCCCGACTCGCCCACGTCGGCGCTCATCTACGGCTGGTAGCCACAACTCCGAAGGAGGAGGAAGCGAATGGGCCTGTTCAAGGGCATGAAGGACCTGAAGGGACTGAGCGACCATCACGGCGGCATGCCGTCGATCAAGGGCGCCTTCAAGGACATCGCGGCGGTGGCGGACGACCGCGGCGAGCGCGAGATCCTCAAGAGCGGCACGCCGGCGAAGGCCGTCGCCAAGGGCTTCACCACGCCGGTGCCGGGCGACAGGTTCGCGATGCAGATCCCGCTCGAGGTGCACCCGCCGAGCGGCGAGCCCTACGAGGTCAACTACGTCTTCACCGCGGCGCGGATGAAGGCGGCCATCACCGCCGGCATGGAGCTCCCGATCAAGATCGACCCGGCGGATCCGCAGCGGATCGCCGTCCAGTGGGACGCCCAGCAGGCGTCGATCGCGGCCGCCGGCGGGGACATGGCCGCCGTGACGAGCGGGCTCCAGGCCACCTACGGCAGCGCGGCCAACGACGCGATGGCGGCGGCGAAGGCGAACGCCGCGGCGGAGGATCCGGCCGCCAAGCTCAAGAAGCTCGGCGACATGCGCGACTCCGGGCTGATCACCGACGAGGAGTTCGCGGCCAAGAAGGCCGAGCTCCTCGCGGAGATGTAGGCCTAGGCGCCGACTCTGAGATCGACGGCCCCGCCGTGCTCGGCAGCCACTTCGCCGAGCGCGGCGCGGGTCTCCTCGGACGCGTGACCGAGGATCGTGATCTTCGTTCGCCGCTTGTCCTCGCCCTCGGGGTCGAACCGGGCGGTGAACCTGTAGATGCTCCCCATCGGGACGATCGTGCGCATCAGCCAGGCGAGCCCGAGCGTCGACACCATGAGGAGCTTCATCGGCCAGTCGTAGAAGCGCGCCTCGTAGGTCAGCGAGTTGTAGGACTCGTCCACGACCTCGAACTTCCCGTCCCGGATCGGTGTGGGCGGGTCCGTGCGCCAGCGCTGGATGGCGGCGTCCGGCGGCTCGTCGGCGATGAAGTGGAGCTCGATCTCGTCGGCCATGACGGCGCGAGTCTAACGGGCGGTGGCGGCCCGTGATCGACGCCGTCACGCCCCCGAGCGTGGTGCTCTACACCTTCGCCGATCGGCTCGAGCCGCGGCCGCCCGACGACGCCGCGCTGGCGCAGCTCCTGATCGCGGTCGCCGCCTGGGCGCTGGCCGAGCAGGACACGATCGACCTCGCGCCGCTCCCGCACCCGCGGCCGGTCGACGGGCGCCTGGCGTTCAACCGGCTGCGTGCGTACGCGCCGCAGCCGGGCCTGGAGGGGAGGCTCCTTCACAGCATGACCGGGAAGGGGAAGGAGACCCGCGGCATCTCCGTCCTGGCGCTGCTCACAATCGGGCTCCCCGTGGGCTTCGAGACCGAGGCGCGCCACGACAGCCTGCGCTACGCGATCGAGACGGGGCCGTGGCGGACCCGCAGGCCGCACCGAGCGGTGCTCAGGATCTGCGGGGAGGAGGCGAGGCGCGCAGGCGCGACCCGCCGGTTCGGCCGGGGCCCGCGCGCCGACCGCCTGCCGGAGCTCGAGATCAACTTCGCGGAGGTGCGGTCGCGCTGGCAGCGCTTCCAGAGCCAGCACCCGGAGCTGCATGCGGCGTTGATGGACGACTGCGCGGCGGGGCTGCGACCGGATTAGGCGCCGCCGAGGGCGGCGCGCCGGGGATCGAGGCGTGGCAATCTGTGAGCTCAGCAGGGGCGACCGAGGAGGTTGAGATGGGTGCACGGAGAGGGATCTTGGGTGCGGCCGCGTGCGCGTTCGCGGCGGTGGGTGCGGTCGGCGCGGTCCAGGCCGGAGCCGACTCGCCGCGCGACTACGTGGCCGGCAGCGCGCGCAACACGTTCGAGCCCGGCGGCGGCCCGAATCACCTGTCGGTGGCGGCCCACGGATTCGAGGCCGACGTGACCGGCCATGTCAGGGGCACGGGGGACCTCGGGCTCGGCGAGTTCCGGGTGGAGGGCGAGGTCACGTGCATCCGCGTCGAGGGCAACAAGGCGTCGGTCAAGTACCGCTTCAAGCACGCGCAGCGGCCAGGCGCTCCGCCGCAGGGCGGCGGCGTCGAGGTCTTCTTCGAGGACAACGGCGATCCGGCGAACGGGCAGGCGGTGGACAAGAACAGCA
>DASVQK010000139.1:0-8324 GCA_036389105.1 Thermoleophilaceae bacterium | reverse complement strand
TCCGTGCGCTTGGCGGCGGCCATCCGGACCACCTTCGACGCGCGGCCGCGAATTCATTCCCGCCGCGGGCGACCCGCCGCCCGCGCGCTCAATTGATCGACTGCTGGTAGAGCGTGAAGCCGATCGAGGAGCAGATCGCGGCCACGATCCAGAAGCGCAGGATGATCTTGGTCTCCGACCAGGCCATCAGCTCGAAGTGGTGGTGCACGGGCGCCATCAGGAACACCCGCTTCCTGAAGCGCTGGAAGGAGAAGACCTGGATGGCCACCGACAGCGCCTCGATCACGAAGATGCCGCCGATGATCAGGAGCAGCACCTCGGTCTGGGTCATCACGGCCATCGCCGCGATGGCGCCGCCGAGCCCCAGCGACCCGGTGTCGCCCATGAACACCGCCGCCGGGAACGAGTTGAACCACAGGAAGCCCACGCTGGCGCCCACCAGGCAGGCGCACAGCAGCGCCAGCGGCTGGATCTTCGAGTCGCCGGTCGAGAGAGTCATGGCGGTGTAGGCCAGCAGCACGATGGCGGCGCAGCCCGCCGCAAGCCCGTCCAGGCCGTCGGTCAGGTTCACGCCGTTGCTCGAGCCCGCGAGCACGAGGAAGATCAGGACCGGGTACGCGTAGCCCAGGTCCACGTGCGCGTCGAACAGGCGCACGTTCAGCTCGTCGTCCAGCCCCACGCCGCGCGTGGCCACGTACCAGAGCGCGATCGCGATCACCGCCTGGACCAGCAGCTTCTTGCGCGCCGACAGGCCGAGCGAGCGCTTCTTCGACACCTTGGTCCAGTCGTCGAGGAAGCCCAGCATGGCGCACGCCAGAGCGGTGCCGAACACGGCCATGCTGGCGCGGTCGTGCTTGCTCAGGATCAGGAACGGCACCGACACCGCCAGGAACAGCACGATGCCGCCCATCGTGGGCGTGCCGGCCTTGACCGCGTGGCCCGCCGGCCCCTCCTCGCGAATGTGCTGGCCGAACTCGCGCAGGCGCAGGAACTGGATGAACTTGGGCCCGAGGAAGATGCAGATGAACAGCGAGGCCATGCCCGCGATGAGGATGCGGCCGAGCACGCGTCAGCCGGCTCCCACCACGCGCTCCAGGCCGGCCGAGCGCGAGCCCTTGATCAGCACGCGGTCGCCCGGCTGCGCCAGCTCCTCGATGACGGCGCGCGCCTCCTCCGGGCTGGCCACGGCGTGCCTCTCGCCGTCGAACTCCGCCGCGAACGGCAGCGCCTCCTCGCCGACCGTCACGAGCACGTCCAGGCCGAGCTCGTCGGCGCGGCGACCCAGCTCGCGATGGAAGCGCTCGCCGTCCGGGCCCAGCTCGGCCATCGTGCCGAGCACCGCGATCCGGCGCTGCGCGGGGCTCTGCGCCAGGTGCTCGAGGGCCGCTCGCATCGACATCGGGTTGGCGTTGTAGCAGTCGTTGACCACCGTCACCCCGCCGCCGAGCTCGACCACCTGGCCGCGGAGCGACGAGAACGCGACGTCCACGCCGCCCTCGGGGACCACCCCGAGCGCCGTGGCGGAGGCCACCGCCGCCACGGTGTTGAGCACGTTGTGCGGCTCCGAGTAGGACAGCTCCAGGACGACCTCCAACCCGCGCGCGTCGATCCGGGCCACGCCGTCCTCGAAGGAGGTCAGGCTCACGTCGCCGCCGTCGCCGAATGCGATCGTCTCGACGTCCGCTCGCAGGTGAGGTCGCAGCAGCGGCTCGCCGGCGGGCACCACGCAGGCCGCCCCGGGCCGCAGGTCGCGGATCAGCTCGGCCTTGGCCGCGGCCACCCGCTCCACGGTGCCGAGCAGCTCCAGGTGCACCGGGCCGACGTTCACGATCGTGCCCACGTCGGGCTCGGCGATCGCGGTGAGCTGTGCGATCTGCCCGGCGCCCCGCATCGCCATCTCGAGGACCAGCGCCTGGGTGTCGCGCTCGGCGGCCAGGATGGTCAGCGGCAGCCCGATCTCGGTGTTGAGGTTCTCGCGGGTGGCGTGGGTGCGCGGCAGCTTGGAGCGCAGCAGCGCGGCCAGGATGTCCTTGGTGGAGGTCTTGCCCGTGGAGCCGGTCACGCCCACGACCGGGCACGCCAGCTCGCGGCGCCACGCGCGGGCGAGCGACTGAAGCGCCTCCAGGGGATCCGCCGCGGCGATCACCGGGCGGCCCGCGGCCGCCAGGGCGCCGGCGTGCTCGGGTGCCGCCAGCGCTCCCCACGCGCCCGCCTCGAGCGCGGCCGCGGCGAAGGCGCCGCCGTCCGCCCGCGTGCCCGCCAGGCCCACGAACAGGTCGCCGGCGGCGGCCTCGCGCGAGTCCACCACGGCGCGGCGCGGGCCGGGTGCGCCGGGATCGCCCGCCGCCAGCTCGCCGCCCGCGGCGGACGCCACCCAGGCCGCCGTCCGATCGATCACCGGCTGGCTTCCAGCGCCTCGCGCAGCGCCTCGCGCACGACCGTCACGTCGTCGAACGGCTCCTTGCGCCCGCCCTCGAACTCCTGGCCCTGCTCGTGGCCCTTGCCCGCCACCACCACCACGTCGCCGTCCCCGGCCGCGCCCACCGCCCGCGCGATGGCGGCGCGGCGGTCCACCTCGCGCTCCGCGCCGGGCCCGGCCCCCGCAAGGATCTGGTCGAGGATCGCCTCGGGATCCTCGGAGCGCGGGTTGTCGGAGGTCACGATCACGCGGTCCGCCAGGGCGGTGGCCACCTCGCCCATCTTGGGGCGCTTGCCGCGGTCGCGGTCGCCACCCGCGCCCACCACCACGTGCAGCCTCCCGCGCGTGATCTCGCGCGCCGCGCGCAGCACGTTCTCCAGCGAGTCGGGCGTGTGCGCGTAGTCCACGAGCACCGCGAACGCCTGACCCTCGTCCACCGGCTCGAAGCGGCCCGGCACCCTGTCGGCCGCGGCCAGCGCCTTCGCGATCGTCTCGAGCGGCACGCCCAGCGAGCGCGCGGCCGCCGTGGCCGCCAGCGCGTTCGACACGTTGAACAGCCCCGGCAGGCGCGTTGTCATCCGCGCCTCGCCGTCGGGGGTGGCGCAGGTGAACTCGGCGCCGCTCGGGTCGAAGTGCACGTCGCGCGCGCGGAAGTCGGCGTCGCGGTCGATCGCGAAGGTGACCGCGTCCGGGAGGTCGCCCGCCAGCCGGCGGCCGTACTCGTCGTCGGCGTTCACCACGGCGGCGCCGCCGGGGGCGTCGAACAGCCGCCGCTTCGCGGCGAAGTAGTCCTCCATTGTCGGGTGGAAGTCCAGGTGGTCCTGGGTGAGGTTGGTGAACACGCGACACGCGAAGTGGATCCCGTCGGTGCGGCGGAGCTGGAGGGCGTGCGAGGAGACCTCCATGGCGCAGGCGCTGTCGCCGGCGTCCAGCATCCGGCGGAACGTGGCCTGGAGGTCGACGGCCTCCGGAGTCGTCCGCTCCGCGGGCTCCTCGCGGCCGCCCACCACCTGGCCCACGGTGCCCAGCAGGCCGCAGCTCTCGCCCGCGGCCTCGAGGATCGCGCGCACCAGGAACGTGGTGGTGGTCTTGCCGTTGGTGCCGGTGATGCCCACCACGCGCAGGGTGCGCGTGGGATCGCCGTGGAAGCGCGCGGCCACGGCGGCCATCGCCTCGCGGGAATCGCGAACCACCACGTCGGGCACGCCCAGGTCCAGCGGGCGCTCGCAGACCAGCGCCGCCGCGCCGTTCCGCACGGCCTCGGGGGCGAAGTCGTGCCCGTCACTCTTGAAGCCGCGGACGCAGAAGAAGAGGTCGCCGGGCTTCACCGCCCGCGACGAGTACGCGAGCCCGGACACCTCGACGTCGGGCGCGCCGTCCCCGATCAGGTCGCGAAGGGTCACGCCGGACGAGTCTATGGCGGGGTCCGGCGCGTCTGGACGGGACGCGATCAGCCCGGCGGGATGCGCAGGTACGGCAGCGCGAACGACGCGATCTTCTGGAACGCCGGAGCGGCCACCACGCCGCCGTAGATCTCCCCCTGCGGCTCGTCCACCATGACGGCCACAAGGAGCCGCGGCCTGCGGGCGGGCGCGAAGCCGATGAACGACGCGACGTACTTCGTGTCCGAGTAGCCGCCCGCCACCGGCTTCTGGGCGGTGCCGGTCTTGCCCGCCAGGATGTAGCCGGGGATCTTGGCCTCCTGGGCGGTTCCGCCCGGCCCGAGCACGCCCTCGAGCATCCGCTCGACCTTGTGCGCCGTGGTCGCCGCGATCACCCGCCTGGCCGGCGCCGCGCCGCCCTTTATCGCGTGCGGGCGGTGCAGCACGCCGCCGTTGGCGATCGCCTCGTAGGCGGCCGCCATCTGGATCGGCGTGACCGCCAGGCCCTGGCCGATCGGCAGGTTGCCCATCGACGAGCCGGAGTAGCGCGCGGCGGGCGGCACGATGCCGGACGCCTCGCCCGGGATGTCCACCCCGGTCGACTTCCCGAATCCGAACCGGCGCACCCAGCGGTCGAAGCGCACCTTGCCCATTCGCAGCCCCACCTCGACGGTGCCGATGTTGGACGACTGGGCCAGGATGCGCGACACGGTCAGGCTCTCGTAGCCGTGGTCCTCGGCGTCGTGGATCGTGCGGTCGGCCACCTGGAGCTGGGGCGGCACGCTGAAGACGGTCTCCGGCGCGATCAGCCGCTCCTCGAGGGCGCCCGAGATGGTGAACGCCTTGAACGTGGAGCCGGGCTCGTAGCTGGCGGCCACCGCGCGGTTCACGCGCTCGTACGCGGGGGCGTCGCCGAAGTGCTGAGCGTTCACCGGCGGCCAGTTGGCCAGGGCCAGGATCTCGCCGTCGCGCGGGTTCATCACGAGGGCCGTGGCGCCCTTCGGGCTGAACGTCTGGCCCACCTCCTTCAGCACCGCCTCGGTCCGCTCCTGGATGGCGGAGTCGATCGTCAGCCGCACGTCGGTGCCCGGACGGCCCGTCTTCAGGTCCACGATGCTCACCGGCTGGCCGATGGCGTCGCTCACCACCCGCCGCCTGCCGTCCTCGCCGCGCAGCTGCCTCTCGCGCGACTGCTCGATGCCGGCCAGGCCGTAGCCGTCGGTGCCCACGGCGCCCACCAGCTGGGCGGCCAGGGTCCCGTGCGGGTAGCGCCGGCGCGGCTCCGTGGTCACGCCCACGGCGGCCAGCTCGAGCTTCCGGATCGCCTCGCCGCGTCCCACCGGTATCTGACGGCCGAGGTAGACGAACCCCTTGCTCCTGTCGCTCAGGTCCTTCAGCACCGCGTCGACCGGGCGGCCGAGCAGCGGGGCGAGCTTGCGCGCGGCGGCCAGCGAGTCGTCGATCTGCTTCGGGTTGGCGAACACCGTGGCCGCGTCCTCCGACACGGCCAGCTCCACGCCGTGGCGGTCGGTGATCGCGCCGCGCCGCGCCGCGATCGTCAGCTCCTGCACCTGCTGCGCCGCCGCCTTGCCGCGCAGGTCGTGGCCGCGCACGCCGGCCAGCCACATCGCGCGCGCGCCCGCCAGCAGGAGGAGGGCCAGGAAGAGCCCGAACAGCAGTCCTATGCGCCGTTCGAGCAGTACCAAGGCGGCTAGGGGGAGGTGGCGGCGCCCGCTACGGGCGTCGCGGCGGTCGTTGCCGCGGGCGTCGCGGTGCCGGTGGTCGCGCCCGTCGGCGCTGCCTGGGCCGCGGTCGGGGTGGTGGCGCCGCTGGTGCCCGTGCTGCCCGTGCCGGCCGTGCTCGTGCCGGCGGCGGCCGTCGGGGCGCTCTGGGTCGGCGGCGCCAGGGCGGTGAGGGGCCGCGGGGCGGTCATGCGGCGGGCGGCCAGCGCGCCGTCGTGGCGCGGGCGCGCGCGCACGTAGCGGTACTGGCCCGGCGCCGGCATCAGCATCCCGCGCCCGGCGGCCAGGCGCTGGATGCGCTCGGTCGAGTCGAGCGCGGCCAGCCGCATCCGCAGCGTCGAGTTGTGGCGGTCGAGCGCGGTGGCCTGCGTGGAGGTGCGGGCGATGTCCTGGTTCAGCTGGAGCAGGCTGACGTTGAGGAACACGATCCCGGCCAGCAGGACGCCGACGAAGCCGACCCACAGGCGACCGCGCACCAGGCGCTCGACCAGGGGCGCCTCGGCCAGCCGAGTAAGCCTGTCGGCCCGGGTGCGGGGCCGCGCGGGCGAGCGAGGGCGCGTAGCCGTGCGCGCACGCGTGGAGGGACGCGCCTTCTGGCGCGGCGGAGCGGCGGGGCGGCCCTTTCGCGAGGGCGCGGCGGCGGGGCCCGAGCGGCGGCGAGCCGGTCCCGGGCGCGGGCGGGTGGGCGCCGCGGCGGGCGCGGCGGCCGAGCGAGCCATCAGCCGCCCCCGTCGTCGAGCTTGCGCGCGGCCCGCAGGCGTCCCGAGCCCGCGCGCGGGTTCTGCGACACCTCGCCGGGCGTGGGCGCCACGGCGCGCTGCGTGAGCAGCTCGGCCTCGGGCGTGCGTCCGCAGGCGCAGATCGGCAGGTCGGGCGGGCACACGCAGCCACGCGCGCGGGCGGCCAGGAAGCGCTTGACGCGGCGGTCCTCCAGCGAGTGGAACGAGATGGCGGCCAGGCGTCCGCCGGGGCGCAGCAGCTCGAAGGCGGGCGGCAGCGCGCGGTCGAGCGAGTCCAGCTCGTCGTTCACGGCTATCCGGATCGCCTGGAAGACGCGCTTGGCGGGGTGCCCGCCGCCGAAGCGCGCCGGTGCCGGGATTGCGGCCTTGATCGTCTCCACCAGCTCGTAGGTGGTGTCGATCGGCGCCTCCGAGCGGCGCCGCACGATCGCGCGGGCGATCTGGCGGGCGAAGCGCTCCTCGCCGTAGGCGCGGAAGAGCTGCGACAGGCGCCGCTCGTCCCACTCGTTCACCACGGCGCGCGCGTCGAGCTCCTGGTCGGAGTCCATCCGCATGTCGAGCGGGGCGTCGTACGAGTACGAGAACCCCCGCTCCCAGGTGTCGATCTGCATCGAGGACACGCCCAGGTCCAGGTAGGCCATGTCCGCGGCCAGCCCCTCCTCGCGCAGCAGTTCGAGGGCCTCGCCGTAGTCCATGCGGAGGAAGCGGGTCTCGCAATCCACGTCGCGCGCGAACGCGTCGAAGCGCTCCTCGGCGGCGGGATCGCGGTCGATGCACACGAGCGTGCCTCCCGGGCCGATCCGTCCGGCCACCAGGCGGGCGTGACCGCCGTCGCCGAACGTGCAGTCCACCGCGGTCTGTCCGCGCTGCGGGTCGAGCAGGTCGATCAGCTCCCCGGCCAGCACCGGTACGTGCGTGCGTGTCATGTCAAGAAGGATGGCCAAGGCTCTCAGCGATCCCGGATATCTCCTGGTTGAGCGACTTGCGCTCGTCCAGCCAGCGGCGCCTGTCCCATACCTCGAGGTGGTCGAGGTTGCCGACGATCACGACCTCGCGGTCGATCCCCGCGTGCTCCATCAGCGCCTGGTTGAGGGTCACGCGGCCGGCGGAGTCCAGCTCGGCGTCGAATGAGGTGCCCGCGAAGTAGCGCGTGAGCTTGCGGCGCTCGGGGCTCAGCGGGTTGAGGTTGGACAGGAAGCTCTGCGTCCAGCGCTCGAACTCGTCGGGCATCCAGATCGTCACGCAGGGCTCGAGCCCCTGGGCCAGAACCAGGCCCGAGGAGAACGCGGCCCGGAGCTTGGCGGGCACGTTGAGCCTGTTCTTCGCGTCCAGCGCGTGTTCGAAGTGCCCGCGGAAAGCCACTGTCTCGGAGATCCCTGTTCATGGGAGCGAGTTGGAAGTCTTCGGGACCGAAGTGGCGGAGTGGGAGGAACCCCGCCACCCCGGTCCATGAAGGCGGCGCCACTATAACCCACTGCTTCCCACTCTGCAACACATTTCGCCACCCGGTCGCTGTCGGCGCGGACGCGGTCGCGGTGCGGGGCGCTCAAAGCCGCTTGTAGAGCGGGATTGGGCACGGGTGGCGCGGTGGGGCGCCGTCCCACGATGGGGCGCGATTCGCGTTGCACATGTGCTTGCTGCATGGGCGATTGCACCCAAAGCCGCTCCCCCATCCTGACTCGTAGGCGTATATGGCCATCGAGTCAGGATGGTGGCTTCCGTCTAGTGGCCGACGGGCAGCCCGCCGCCGTCCAGCATCGCCGCGGCCAGGGCGGCGGCCACCAGGAGCAGTACCGAGGGGACCAGCAGCAGGGCCACCACGAGCTGGATCTTGGGGCCGGCGCGCGCGGCGTCCTCCTCGATCTGGCGCCGGCGCGTCAGACGCGCGTCGCGCGCCTGGGCGGCCAGCGTCTCCGACAGCGGGGCGCCGTGCCGCGCGGCGCGAGCGATCGCGGCGCTCACGGCGCGCACCTCCGGGAGCGGCAGGCGGCGGTCGGTGCGGTCGAGCGCCTCGGCGAGCGGCACTCCCAGGGCGACCTCG
>DASVQK010000138.1:0-41370 GCA_036389105.1 Thermoleophilaceae bacterium | reverse complement strand
CGTGCGGCGCCTGATTAAATGACCGAACCCCGTCCGTATTTGAAGGCTTTCGAAGGAGGTGACCGTGTCCGGCTACGCCAATGACGTGCTCGTGGAGACCGACTGGGTCCAGCAGCACCTCGAGGATCCCTCGATCCGGATCGTCGAGGTCGACGAGAACCCGGCGCTGTACGAGGAGGCGCACATCCCCGGCGCGATCGGGTTCGACTGGAAGAAGGACCTCCAGGACCAGGTCAAGCGCGACTTCCTCGGGCCGGCCGAGTTCGGCGAGCTGATGGGCGGCCGCGGGATCTCGAACGACCACACGATCGTCCTCTACGGCGACCGCAACAACTGGTTCGCGGCCTACACGTACTGGTACTTCAAGTACTACGGGCACCACGACGTGAAGCTGATGAACGGCCCGCGCGAGAAGTGGATCTCCGAGGGCCGGGCCACGTCCTCCGACGTCCCGAGCTACGACGCCGCCACGTTCCACGCCCAGGAGGGCAACGAGGCGATACGGGCCAAGCGCGACGAGGTGCTGGCGGCGCTCGAGACCAAGAAGAAGCTGGTGGACGTCCGCTCGCCGGCCGAGTACTCGGGCGAGCTGATCGCGATGGCCGGCTACGAGCAGGAGGGGGCCCAGCGAGCAGGGCACATCCCCGGCGCGGCGTCGATCCCGTGGGCCCAGGCCGTGAAGGAGGACGGGACGTTCAAGGACGCCGACGAGCTGCGCGAGCTGTACGGCGGGAAGGGCGTGACCAGCGGCGATCCGATCATCGCCTACTGCCGCATCGGCGAGCGCTCGGCGCACACCTGGTTCGTCCTCCACGAGCTGCTGGGCGAGAGCGACGTGAAGAACTACGACGGGTCGTGGACCGAGTGGGGCAACATGGTCGACGTCCCCATCGAAAAGAGCGTGTAGACGACGTGACGACGGCAGTTAGGGTTCCCTAATATGCTTACGGCGTAGGGGTTAGGGTCACCTAAGTCAGGAGCGTCGATGTCGTTTGCGGAGACCGTCCTTCTCGGGGCTCTCGCAGGTTTCACCATCTATCTGGGCCTGCCGTTCGCGCGGCTTCAGCTGCTGTCCTCGCGTGCGCGCGTGGGACTGGCGATGTTCGCCGTCGGCGTCCTCGCGTTCCTGTTCGTGGACGTGCTCGCGCACGCGTTCGAGCAGGTCGAGGAGGCCGTCGAGGGCTACAAGGACGGCGAGTCGGGCTTCGGCCACGCACTCGCGTTCGCCGCCCTGCTGGGAGGCGGCTTCGCGGCCGGCAGCGTCGGCCTGGGCCTGATCGAGCGGCGCATGCGCCGCCAGCCGTTCCCGCCCGTCGCCGGCGGTTCCCCGGAGGTCACCGCCGACGCCAGCCTGGCCGTCCAGGAGGAGGCCGCCGCCCGCGCCCGCGCGCTGCGCACCGGCATGACCATCGCCGCCGCCATCGGGCTCCACAACTTCGCCGAGGGTCTGGCGATCGGCGTGTCCGCCAGCACCGGCGAGATCAGCCTGGCCACGGTCCTGATCGTCGGCTTCGCGCTCCACAACGCCACCGAGGGCTTCGGCATCGTCGGACCTCTAGGGTCGGTCCGTCCCACCTGGCGCTGGCTCGCGCTGGCCGGCCTCGTGGGGGGCGGGCCCACGTTCCTGGGCTCGATGCTCGGCTACAAGGTCACCTCGGCGCCGCTCGAGCTCGCGTTCTACGCGGTCTCCGGCGGGGCGATCCTGTACGTGATCGGCGAGGTCTGGAACGGCATGCGCCGCTACGGCCACCGCGAGATCGGGCTGGCGCTCCTGGCGTTCGGGTTCTTCGCCGGGGTCATGACCGACCTCGTGGTCGTGTACGGCGGCGGCTAGAGCACGGGCTCCAGCCGCTCGAGCAGGTCCTGCGAGATGCGGGCGGTCGCTCCCCAGACGAAGTGCCGGTCGACGGTGTACGTGGGCGTCTTGATCGGCACCCCCTTCTTCAGCAGGCGCTTGCTCTCGTAGCCGTCGACCATCGCCCGCAGCGACAGCTCGAGCACCTCCTCGACCTCGTTCGGCTGCGGCGTCCAGGCGTGCCCCGCCCTGATGACCCCAACGAACGGGAAGATCCGGTAGCTGGTCACGAACGTGCCCACCGGCGGCAGGGCCCCCACCAGCTCCACCTCCTCGCGCGGGAGGCCGATCTCCTCCTCGGCCTCGCGCAGCGCGGTCACCCGCAGGTCCTCGTCGGGCTCGTCCTGGCGTCCGCCCGGGAACGAGATCTCGCCCGCGTGGCGGCGCAGGTCGTCGCGGCGCTTGGTGAACACCGCGTGCAGGTCGCCCGCGTCCAGGTAGAGCGGGACCAGCACCGCGGCGTCGGTGGAGCCCGGCGCGTCCATCGCGGCGGCCTCCTCTGGGGAGAGGAGGAGCTCGCGCAGCCGGTCCGGGGTCGGGTCGCCCGTCAGACGACCTCGACGCTCTCCTCGAACATCACCTCGCCCTCCAGCGTCCGATGCACCGGGCACTTGGCCGCGATCTGCATCAGGCGCTCGCGCTGATCCTCGGGCAGCTCCTTGGGCAGCTTGAGCTTCATCTCGAACTTGGTGGGCGAGCCGCGCTGGGCGGGCTCGTAGTCCACGTCCACGGCGACGTCGCCGATCTGCCAGCCCTTGCGCTTGGCGTACATCTCGATCGTGATCGCGGTGCACGAGGCCAGGCTGGCCGCGAGCAGCTCCTGCGGACTGGGGCCGGTGTCGTCGCCCCCAGTCTCCTCGGGCTCGTCCGCCGTCACGTGGTGCTCGCGGATCTCGACGTCGTGCTTGAAGGACTCCCCGTCGCGGCGGGCGATAGCTCTCATCCCTCGTGATCCTACTTCCCGGCGGCGGCTACTCGAGCGGGTTGAAGACGAGGCCGGTGGGCACCTTGGGATAGAAGAACGTGGACTTCGGCGGCATCGACTCGCCGGCCGCCGCCACCTCGCGCACCTGCTCCACCGGGGTGGCCCGCATGAAGAGCGCCGCGTCGGCCGCGCCGGACTCAACCGCCTCCACGGCGTGGTCGGCGCGCTTGGCGTACGACAGGCCGTCCTGGCGGGCGATGTCGTCCTCGGTCATGCCCAGGGCGCCCTTTAGGATCAGCGCCTCCACGAGCGCGGTGTCCAGCCGGCGGTAGGGCTCGGGCCTGCCGGCCAGGGCGCGGTCGGCCACACCGGGGTCCTTCAGGGTCAGGCGCAGCGAGCGGCCGCCGTCGGCATCCAGGTAGCCGAGCTCGATCGCGGCGCCCGCACCGTCGCCGTCCGGGGTCGTGGGCGGCGGCTCGAGCTCCGCGCGGTCGATCTCCAGTGTCTCGAAGTCGCGCTCGACGGCCTCGCGCAGCGCCGCTCGCCGCCCGCCGTCCAGGCCGCTCAACAGGCGGTGGGTGGGGAGGACCGTGAGCCCTGGGTCGGACATCGAGCAGAGGAACATCAGCGTGTAGCGGTGCTCGCCCTCGCCGCCCACCTCGTCCGCGTACACGCGCGCGGTCTCGTAGCGGTGGTGGCCGTCGGCGATCAGCAGCTCCGCGTCCGCGAGGGCGGCCTGGACGCCCGCGACGGCGTCGGCGTCGGCGCAGCGCCAGATCCGGGTGAGCGTGCCGTCGGCGTCGGTGGCGCTGCCGAACGGCTCCTCGGCCGTCGTCGGCTCGAGCGCCGCCCAGGCGGTCCCCTCCGGGTCCGGGAAGAGGCTGAAGATCGGCGACAGGTTGGCGCGCGTGGCGCGCGTCAGCCGCAGGCGGTCCTCCTTGGGGCCGGGCTGCGTGCGCTCGTGCGGGCGGATCCGGCCCGCGCCGTAGTCCTCCACGCGCACGCGGCAGAGGAACCCGTGCCGCACCCGCTGCTCGCCGCCGCCGGGGGCCGCGTACTCCTGCGTGGCCGGCCACAGGGCGGGCTCGCGGTCCTGGGTCACGACACTCCCCTGGCGCCAGGCCTCGAAGGTGGTCTGCGCGTGCAGGTAGGCGTCGCCGCCGCCCGGGGCCGCCGGCAGGTCCACCTCCACGACGTTGAACGCGCTGCGGGCCACCAGCTGCGCACGCAGGGCGTCGTCGATCACGTCGTACGGCGGCGCCACCACGTCGTCGAGGGAGCCGACGGCGCGCATGTCGTAGTGGAGCGCCCTCAGGGGCTGGACGTCGGCCATGGCGGCCGGCAGGCTAGACGATCGAGGGGGGCGGCCGGCGTAGCCCGCCCGGGCGCGGCGCACCTACGTGGCACGCCGCGCTTCGGGTGGGGGGACCCGCTTCGGGCCTGCTAGCCGCGGGCGCCGAAGTCGGTGGCGTATGTGGCGCCGTCGTCGCCGCCACTGGGTGTGCCGCGCGCGATGCCGATCCCGATCTCGCGGAACTGGCCATCGAGGATGTTGCGGCGGTGCCCGGGGCTGTGCATCCAGGCCTTGACGATCGCGACCGGGGTGGCGAGCTCACCGGATCCCCAGGCGATGTTCTCGCCCACGGTCCAGCTGCGCGCGCCGCTCAGGTAGCTCGTGGAGCGGATGCGGCCGATGAAGTTGCCGTGCTCGAAGTAGTCGCGGCGCACCATGTCCTGCGCGTGGCGCACGGAGGCCAGGTCGAGCCGGCCGTTCTCGTGCAGCTTGCGCAGCCCGTGGGCGCGGCGCTTCTTGTTGAGCAGGCAGAGCGTGGCGCGCTGGGCCTGCCGGATCGACACCGAGGTGGGGTTCGCGGTCGCGTTCGCGCAGTGGCGCTGGCCGGCCTGGGCGGACGCGGTCGTCGAAGGCACCGCCAGCATGAGGGCGGCCGCGAGCGCGGCGAGGATCGGCGTGCGAAGTCGAAGTGTGTGACTGGCGGCGGGGAACATGGCCTTCCTTCCTGAAGGCGGGGCGAACTGCTCATCTGATCGGCGAGCCGCGCTTACACTTGACCCTGCGGGGCCAGTCCTGGACACCCCCGCATCGGGGCGTAGCTCAGCCTGGTAGAGCGCTGCCTTTGGGAGGCAGAGGCCGCCGGTTCAAGTCCGGCCGCCCCGACTTACCGCTGCCACCGCGGTCGCTCGCTCCCCCCGGGGGGCAAAAGCCGCCGTGCGATGACTTAAGCACGCTATGGCGAGCAGAAGTCCACGCAGAGCGGCCAGCGCGTGGTCCCTCGCGGCCAAGCAGCATGCGGTGGTCTCCCACGACCAGCTCCTGGAGCTCGGGTTCAGCCGCAGCGCGGTCGCTCACCGCGTCTCGAAAGGGAGGCTGCACCGAGTTTGCCGGGGCGTGTACGCCG
Source organism: Thermoleophilaceae bacterium (assembly GCA_036389105.1). Taxonomy (GTDB): domain Bacteria; phylum Actinomycetota; class Thermoleophilia; order Solirubrobacterales; family Thermoleophilaceae; genus AC-37. The sequence goes on along the minus strand of DASVQK010000138.1, from coordinate 36,173 downwards.
TTGGACGGCCGGATCTGACCTGTCATGGACGCTGGATGGCGGCGGTGCTGGCCTGCGGGCCCGGGGCGGTGTTGAGCCACCGGAGCGCCGCGGCCCTGTGGGGCATTCGTGGACCGGGGGAGCGCGGAATAGAGGTCTCGATTCCGGAGCGGCGGACGATCCGACGGCCCGGCCTTGTCGTCCATCGCCGCCGTCGCCTGGCGGCCACGGACGTCGCCGGCCGCGACGGAATCCCGGTAACCAGCCCGATCTGCACGCTGATCGACCTGGCCCCGCGGCTTACGCCCAGGCAGCTCGAAGCCGCGGTCAACGAAGCCGACAAGCTCGGACTCGTGGGACCCGACGAACTGCGCCGCGCACTGGGCGCGGAGTCGCGCCCCGGCGTCCCTGCGCTCCGCCGGCTCCTGGACCCCGGAGGCTTCGTGAGGACCGACTCCGACCTGGAGCGTCGCTTCCTTCCCTTGGCGCGCTCCGCCGGGCTCCCGCTGCCACGTACCCGAGCGATGGTCAACGGATACCGGGTGGACTTCTACTGGCCCGAGCTGAAGCTGGTGGTGGAGACCGACGGGCTCCGGTACCACCGCACGACCACGCAGCAGGCGCGCGACCTGGAGCGCGACCAAGCGCACGTCGCCAGCGGACTGACGTGCCTGCGCTTCACCTTCGCCCAGGTCGCGTTCGAGCCTCGGTACGTGGTCGACACGCTGATCGCGGTGGCCCGGCGGCTCGGCGAGGGCGGGCCGCCGAACGGGTAAAGGTCATCCATGGCGCGCGAGGGAGAGGCGATCACGACCGGCGAGGGGATCGTGGAGTTCCGCGACTCCGACGGCCGGCCGCACCGCGATGACGGTCCGGCGCGCGTCTTCCCCAGCGGGCGCGAGGAGTGGTACCGCCACGGGCGCCTGCACCGCGAGGACGGGCCCGCCGTGATCCACGCGAACGGCTCCACCAAGTGGTACCTGGACGGCGTCCGCCACCGTGCCGGCGCCCCCGCCTGCGAGTACGTCAACGGCACCGAGAAGTGGTACCGGCATGGCCTGCGCCACCGGGACGACGGGCCCGCCGCCAGCTACCCGGACGGGCGGCGGATCTGGTTCGTGGACGGCGTGAAGGTGCGGTCCGAGCGAGTGAAGCCGGCCGCCTAAGCGGCGCGCAGCCGCACGCGGTTGCCGGACGGGTCCGCCACCAGCAGCGCTCCGTCGGAGCGCTCGGAGGCCAGGCCGGCGGCGTCGATCCGCCCCGCCACGCGCTCGAGCTCGTCGCCGTCGGGCACGACGACGTCGAAGTGGCTCAGCCCGCGCGCGTTCGGGCCCGGATGGGGCGCTCCCGCACTGTTCCAGGTGTTGACCCCGATGTGGTGGTGGTAGCCGCCGGCGGACAGGAACAGCGCGCCGGGGTAGCCGCGCACCGTCACGTCGAAGCCGAGGACCCCGTTGTAGAACGCCTCGGCCGGCGCGAGGTCCGCCACCTGAAGGTGGACGTGTCCCATCCGCGTCCCCTGCGGCATCCCCTCGTCCGGGCCGCCCGGCAGGTCGGCCATCAGGGAGTCGACGTCGAGCGGGTCGGTGGCCATGCGGAGCATGCCGTCGGCGCGCGGCCAGTCCTCGCGTGGGCGGTCGCGGTACAGCTCGATGCCGTTGCCCTCCGGGTCGTCCAGGTAGAGAGCCTCGCTGACCAGGTGGTCCGATGCGCCGGTGAACGACCCGCCGGCGTCGATCACGCGCTTGAGAGCCCGGGCCAGCTCGGCGCGCGAGGGGACGAGGATCGCCAGGTGGAAGAGCCCGGTGGCGCGACGCGGGCGCGGCGTGGTGTCAGGGCGGCCCACCAGCTCGAGCAGCGGCGCGCCCGGCTCCGCGCCCAGGCGGGCGACGTCGCGCGACCGCTCGACCTCGCGCAGCCCGATCGCCCGCGCGTAGAAGTCCTGGGCGCGATCGAGGTCGGCGATCGTGAGGCGCACGGTCCCCATCGCGGTGCCGGGGTCGAGCGCGTGCGGGGCGGGCTTTGAGGAGAGACGAGGTTCCATCGGTGGCGGCCTAGTAGTTGATGCCTCAAGTAAGTATGGCGTCCGTGGCGAGGGCCGACAACCACCGAATGGGGGTGAGCTCGCAACGACGAAGCCGCCCCCGCGCCGGGCGCGGGGGCGGCTGTCGCCTGGGATTCTGTCCCGGCGCCGCTAGCCGGCCGAGCCGGACGACTCCGTGGAGCCGCTGGACGAGCCCGAGTCCGACGAGCCCGAGGCCGAGCCGGCGGCGCTGCCCGCGCTGCCGCTGGCCGACGAAGCGGTCGAGCCCGCGCTGGACGCCGCGGACGAGGCCGTTGAACCGGCGCTCTGCTGCTCGTCGCTGACGCCGCTCGCGGCGGGCGCGCTCGAGCTCTGACCCGAGCCCGACGAGCCGGCGGAGGCCGACGACCCGGACGAGCTGCCCGCGCTGGAGCCGCTCGAGGTCGTGGACTCGTCGCTGACGCCGCTCGAGCCGGCGCCCGAGGACGCTCCGCTCGAACCCGAGCCGCTGTACGACGACGACAGGCTGCCGTCGGACACGCCGCTCGACGCGCCGGCGGCCGGTGCCGCAGCCGGAGCCGTCGCCTGCGTGGCGGTGGCCGCCGCGCTGCCCGCGCTGCCGCTGCCGCCCGAGTACGCCTCGTCGGCGACGCCCGGCCCCTGCTGCGCGGCCGCGGTGGCCGGTGCGGCGGCTGCCGTCCCGTCGTAGGCCGGCTGCTGCGTGCCGGTCTGCGCCGAGCCGTCCGACGCGGTGCCGGCGCCCGAGCCGCTCGCCTCCGCGGCGCCCGGAGCCTGGCCGCTGTAGCCCGGCGTGACGCTGTGGTACTGCTCGTCGCGCGGCCGCTGCTTGGCCACGTGGCGCTTGCGCTTCGACGCCTTCGACATCTTGGCGAGCCGCTTGGACGCGAACTTCATGCGCTCGAACGGCACGTGGACCACGACGAACCCGGGCCGCGGCCCGCCGTTGAACCAGCCGGCGCCTCCACCGGGGTTCGCGTGCGTGGTGCCGAAGTAGCGGCCCTTGATCGACATGTACACGTGGCCCGCGTTGGCGTAGATCGTGACCACGCCGCGGCCGGGACGGCCCCAGTGGGCGAACTCGCCCGAGACCATCGGCCTGGTGAGCAGGCCGGCCGCGTGGAGCACCGCCGAGACCGCGCCGGAGCAGTCGTACGGACCGCTGAAGCTGCCGTTGTGGCCGCCGCCCCAGCGGTACGAGTAGTGCTTCGAGTCGATCTTGTTGGCCGCGGCGATCATCGCCGCGACCATCTCGCTGGCCGAGGTGAACGGCCCGCGCGGGATGATCGCCGGACCACCACCGCCGCCGCCGTCGCCACCGCCGCCACCGGACCCGGTGCTGGGCGGGGCGCCGACCGACGCGCCGCCGGAGGGGCCGCCATCCGAGCTCCCGGAGCCGGCGTCCGAGCCGACGTCCGGCAGGATGCCCGCGTCGGCGCTCGCGGCGTCGGGTGCGCCGCCCGCCTTCTTCAGCTTGGCCGCGTGCTTCTTGCCGGCCTTGGTGTCGGCCATCGCGTCGGAGCTGGCGGCCGTCAGGCCGGCGTCGGATGCCTGGCCCGAGCCGGCGAGCGCGCCCGCGGGGGCGTGCGTGGCCAGCTGCGCGAGGCCGGTGCCCGGCGCGTAGAAGATCATCCCGTCGGGGAAGAGCTTCAGCCACGTCTTGATGTCCACCTTGCCGGTGGCCGCGAGGTGGTGCTTCTTCTGGAACTTCTTCACGGCCTTCTGCGTGACCGGCCCGAAGTAGCCGTCGTCGGGGATGTTCAGCTCGCGCTGGACCTCGGCGACCGACGGGCTGACGGCGCCGAGCTTGAGCAGGACGCGGTTGGTCTGGGTCTCGTGGCTGAGCTTGCGGGTATCGGACGCCCCCTTCTTGCCCCCGCTCATCGCGCTCGAGATCACGCTCGGGATGACAGGGGTCGCGGCCATGGCCGCACTCACCGCAAGCGACGCGTGCTTGCGGCGCGCGATGGTCCTGCGGGCGTCCTCGGCGAGGACGCGGCGGCGCTGCGAGCGTTCGAGCGAGCGCTCCCAGACGACTGGGGACGCGAGGTCACGGGTAGGGGACGTCAAGCGATCTCCTTTCAATCGCGCCTACGAGGTGAGCTGACGGGCTCGCGCCGGAGATGCGCTACGCCGCAAACGCTGCGGTGATTCGCCCCTGGTCGGATACGGCCGACCATTTGGTTCCCCCGTTCACCGGCCCCGGAAGGACGGCGATTCGGCGGCTATGTGCGGAACAAAATAGCGGCTTTTGCAGACAAGTTGCGCCGTCTTCTCATAACTGGTGTCAACCGGCGGCCGGATTCGGCCGGGCCTGAACGGCTCGGAACCGGCCTCGGAGAGGGGTGGAAACGGCTGCGCGACCGCGTACGCTGGGCGGCGAGCCCCCGTAGCTCAGTGGATCAGAGCGAGGGACTTCTAATCCCTAGGTCGCAGGTTCGAATCCTGCCGGGGGCGTCAGCTCAGGATCAGCACCAGCAGCAGGATCAGCGCGACGATCGCCAGCAGCAGGCAGAGCAGCTTCCACGGCCAGCACCGGCCCCCGCCATGGCCGTCCGCCGGCTGGACCACGACGGCGGGCCGCCCGGGCTGGCCGACCACCACCGACGGCGGCCCGTCGCCCGGATCCCAGACCACGGGCACCGTGTAGGAGCCGTCGCCGCCGTCCTCGACGGGGCCCGTCACGGTGGTGCCCGGGCCGCCGCTCACCGACAGGTCGTTCGGGCGGCCGGGCCCGACGTGGTGGCCGAAGCGGTCGCAGGGAACGATCGTGACGATCCCGGTGGGCCGGCCGTCCGGGCGCGTGCCCGTGCTGGTGACGGTCACCTGGGTGCAGCCCGGATCGACCTCGACGTCGACGTGCAGCGACCACAGCAGCTCGCGCGTGGCGGTGCACTCGTCCCCGTAGGTCGCCCTGAAGTGGAAGGTGTAATCGCCCTCCACCGTCAGCAGGTCGGCCAGCGGCTTGCCGAAGATCCCGGCGGGCTCGAACGCCCCGCCGGTGTCGATCGCCTCGCCCGACAGCTCGAAGGTCCGCTCGCTGTAGTTCACGAGCGGTGCGCCGGCCGCCTGCTCGAGAGCGCTGAGCGTGGCCTGGCGGACCGGGATCGTGTCGCCCCCGACGGTCGTCGCCCCGCGCAGGTCCCCTCGCATGAGGATCTCGCCGGCCCCGCGATCCGGGCACGAGACCGTGACCTCGGTCGTCGCGGTCTTCGGCCAGCTGCCGTCCTCGTAGCGCAGGTAGACGAGCGGGTTGACCGTGTCGCCGGTGTAGTAGCGCCGCGGGTCGGCCTGCTTGACCAGCCGCGCCCCGCCGCCCGGGATCACGTTGACGAAGTAGCGCAGCGCGGGCGCGGGGGGCGGGAACTCGCCGCCGCCGCCGGGCCGCGCGACGCCTACGTGCCAGGCGCCGTCGCGCTCGCCGCCGTGCGGCAGGGGGATGCGCAGGAACGTCCAGGTGTTGCCGGTGGACTGCTCGACGCCCGCGGAGCCCGCGGCGACCGTGGCGCCTCCGGGCGTGGTCACGACCGGGAAAAGCGTCGCGTCCGGGTCGTCCCAGCCGACCACCACGGTGACGCTGTCCTCGCCGCACACCCGGAAGGGCTGTGCCTTGCTGCTGTGCTGGTCGCGCCCGAGCTCGTACTCGGGGTCCATCAGGATGCCGGCCTCGAAGATGTTGCCGAAGGCGTGCGAGAAGAACTTCTCGAGGGCCAGACCGCTCTCGGCGCGGCTGTAGATCCCGCCGTGCGCGGCGGTCAGGGTCGTGAGCAGCGCGCCATCGAGGTTCGCGGCCGTGCCGAACCCGATGGCGTGCACGTCGATTCCGGCGAGCCCCGCGGTCACGTCGCTCACCCAGCGCGGCGTGTTCTGCATGCCGTCGGTGAGCAGCAGTACGGCGCGCGGGTTGGCCCCCGCCACCGGGAACTGGAGCCGCGCGGCGTCCAGGCCCTCGCCGATGCTGGTGTTGCCGCCCGGATTGAGCGCGCCGACCTTGCCGCCCGCGTACGGCGCGGGCCCGATCAGGGCCTGCTTGGCCGGCCCGTCGACCGCCGCGATTCCGTGGTCCACCGGGGAGCTGGCCCCGGTGCTGAACGAGACCAGGCCCACCCGATTGCCCACGCCCGAGCGCACGAGCTGCACGAACAGGGAGACGGCGTCGCGAGCGGCCGCGATCTTGGTGCGGCCGGTCCCGTCGTTCTCCGACATGCTGCCGGAGCGGTCGAAGACGACCATCACGTCGCGGGTGACGGCCGGGGCCGGACCCGGCGCCATGTCCTGGAGGACCGATGCGGTGGGGTAGTAGCTGAGCGCCCCGCCGTGGCACGGATCGCCGTTGGAGAGGATCCCGACGATGCGCCCCGCGGTGTCGAACAGGCCCGACCCGGAGCTTCCGCCGGACACGTGGAAGTTGGTGGGGACGGTGATTCCGCTCGCGTTGCTCGATGACACGGTGTCGAACCCGGGGTGGGGCACCGAGAGCTTCTTCACGGCGCCGTTCGGGTGGTGTATCCCGAAGATCTGCTCGCCGGGCGCCGGGATGTCGTGCCGCATCTGGATCGCGGGGATGCCCGCCGGGGCCTCGGCCAGCCGAAGCAGGCTGTAGTCGTACGGACCCGAGCCGTAGTGGTGCGCCAGCACCGACTTCACCTTGTAGAAGCGGGCGTTGTAGCCGGACGGCCGGTGCCCGTTCGCATCGGTCTGGTAGTCGAACGTGATCGAGCTGTTGATCGCTTCGGCCGGCGTGTGGCAGTGCCCGGCGGTGATCACGGTGTCCGAGTCGACCAGGGTCACCGAGCAGGTGGAGATCCCGATCTCGCCCGAGTAGCCCGCCTCCACCGAGACGATCATCCCCACGCTGCGGGCCACCCGCGCCCTCACGTCGGACGGGTCGGTGACGCGCGCGACGTTCTCCCAGTTCGGAGGGTTGGCGCAGTACCAGAACGGGTCGTACGTGGGCTCCGCGTACACCGCCTCCTTCTGGAACGGATCGCTGTTCGAGATGCTCGGGTGGCCCGTCTCGCCGGCGTGCGACTCGCCGCGCCCGTACTGGTCGATCTGGACGCCGCCGTTGGCGGCGCCGTTCGTGACGTAGCGGATCGGGACGAGCCCGCCGGCGAGCGCGTACACGTTGATCGGGCGCGTCCAGAACGCGGCGCCGTCGGCCGAGGTGAACACGTCCGTGCCGTAGCCCAGGTCCACCTCGAGCCGGTTGCTGGCCGGCAGGACGACGTTCTGGAAGTGCAGGATGAGGAACTTGGTGCCGCCCGGCGCCTCCAGGTGCGCGAACTTGTGCTGCCAGGTGTTGGGCGAGGTCGGGGCGGCGCCGGAATCCGGGCCGATCGCGATGGCGGGCGATACGGGTTGAACCGTCCCGGTGATGTGCGACATGGGCCCTCCCTCGTGGGTTTGGCTCACCCCGCGGCGGGCGACCGCCATGCAGCGAGCTTCCTGCTGCACTGGATTAACGCAGACCGCGTGGGCAAGCACCCGGCCCGGCTCCTGGGGTTAGGGTTCGCGCATGGAGCTCACGCAGCGCCAGCGCCGCGCCCTCGGTGCCATCTGCGACACGTTCGCGCCCGGCGAGGACGGCGTGCCGCCCGCGTCGCGGCTCGGGACCGTGGACGCGATGCTCGAGAGCCTGGCGCTCAACCCGCGCGAGGCCGAGCGCAAGCAGGTGGCGCAGCTGATGTCCGTCTGGGACACGCCGCCGATGACGGCACTGGGGGGAGGCGGCCTGAAGCGGTTCGGGTCGCTGTCGCAGGAGGAGCGCGAGCGCGTGCTGCTCTCCTGGTGCGACAGCCGGGTGCCCCAGCGCCGCGCCGCGTTCCAGGCCCTGCGCAAGGGCGCGCTGCTCATGTACTACATGGCGCCGGGCCCGGACGGAGGACGCAACCCGGTCTGGGACGCGATCGGCTACCGCGGTCCGCTCGGCCCCCCGGCCGATGCGCCGCCGAAGGCAATCGAGCCGACCGAGCTGCGCGACGGGACGACGCTGGAGTGCGACGTCTGCGTGGTCGGGTCGGGCGCCGGGGGAGGGACGGCCGCCGCGGTGCTGGCCGCGGCCGGGCTCGACGTGGTGGTGCTCGAGGCCGGCGGCTACCACGACGACGCCGACTTCGACGGCGCCGAGCTGTCCGGCTACCTGCGGCTGTACATGAACGGGGGCGGCGCGGCGAGCCACGACCAGAGCGTGGGACTCCTGGCGGGCGCGACCCTGGGCGGGGGGACGGTGGTCAACTTCACGACCTCGCTGCGGACGCCCGACCACGTCCGCGAGGAGTGGGCCGGCCAGGGCGTTCCCGCCTTCGCCGGGGCGGACTACGACCGCAGCCTGGACGCCGTGTGGGAGCGCCTCGACGTGAACCACGAGCACAGCCGCCCGTCGTCGCGCGACGAGAGGCTCCAGCGCGGGCTGGCCGAGCTGGGCTGGCACACCGACCGGATGCCGCGCAACGTGCGCGGCTGCGACCAGGGCGAGAGCTGCGGCTACTGCGCCTACGGCTGCCGGCTGGGAGCGAAGCAGTCGACGGTCAAGACGTGGCTGGCGGACGCCCATCGGGCCGGAGCGCGCGTGTGCGTGCGCGCGTGGGCCAGGCGGGTCCTGGTCGAGAACGGGGCGGCGCGCGGGGTGGAGGTGAGCACCGCCGACGGCGGGAAGGCGACCGTGCGCGCCCGGGCCGTGGTGCCGGCGTGCGGCGCAATCCACACGGCCGCGCTGCTCAAGCGCTCAGGCCTGCGCAACCCCAACGTGGGGCGCCACCTGAAGCTGCATCCCGTCACCGTCGTCTGGGGTGTGTTCGACGAGGAGGTCCGCCCCTGGGAGGGAACGCTCCAGGCCGTGTACTCCGAGGAGCACCGCGATCTGGACGAGGGCTACGGCCTGATGTACGAGACCGCGCCCGTGCATCCCAGCCTGCTCGTGGCCTTCGGTCCATGGCGCGACGCGCGGCAGAACGCGGACATGATGCGGAACCTGCCGCACACGATGCCGGTCGGCGTCCTGCTGCGCGACCGCGACGGCGGCGAGGTGCGCGTGGGCCGCGACGGGCAGCCGGTGGTGCGTTACCGGCTGTCCGAGTTCGACACCGCGCACGTCCGCACCGGGATCGACGGCGCGGCGCAGATCCTGGAGGCCGCGGGCGCGCGGCGGATCTTCTCGTCGCACTCGCGGCTCGTCGCGTACGAGCCGGGGCTGAGCGGCAGCCGGGAGCAGCTCGTACGCGAAGCCGACGCGTGCGGGTACGGGCCCGGGCGCTGCACGTTCTTCTCGTTCCACATCATGGGCACGGCGCGCATGGGCGGATCGCCGGCCACGTCCGCCTGCAATCCGGAGGGCGAGACGTGGGACGTTCGCGACCTGGTGGTGTGCGACGCGTCCGCCTTTCCGACGGCGTCGGGCGTCAACCCGATGGTCTCGATCGAGGCGATATCGCACATGAACGCCACGCGGCTTGCCGAGCGGCTCGGCTGAGGACCCGGCTAGAGTCAGCGCGATGGCCACCTGCCTGGTCACCGGCGGCGCCGGCTTCCTCGGCTCGCACCTCTGCGACTACCTGCTCGATCGCGGCAACCGCGTGATCTGCGTCGACAACTTCGACACCGGGTCGCTGCACAACATCAGCCACCTGAAGCGCGACGACTTCCGCTTCCTGCTGCTCGACATCACCGAGCACTACGAGATCGACGAGGACGTCGACTTCATCTACCACATGGCCTCGCCGGCCAGCCCGATCGACTACGCGCGGCTGCCGCTGCACACGCTCAAGGTGGGCGCCTACGGAACGCACAACACGCTGGGGCTGGCCAAGCTCAAGCGGGCGCGCTTCCTGATCGCCTCGACCTCCGAGGTCTACGGCGACCCGCTCGTGCACCCGCAGCCGGAGACCTACTGGGGAAACGTCAACCCGATCGGCCCGCGCGGCGTGTACGACGAGGCCAAGCGCTACGCCGAGGCGCTCACGATGGCGTACCTGCGCCAGCAGGGGGTCGATACCTCCATCGCGCGCATCTTCAACTCGATCATGGCCGACGAGCAGGTGCTGTTCGACGATGGACGGGAGCTTCAGCGGGTCGAGGTGTCGGAGCTCGCGGTGCGGTTGGGCGGTCGCGCGGCCGCGAGGGGGCTTCTGACGGCTGCGCACGCTCCGCGCGCCGCGACGATGCTCGTCGAGCGACCGTCAGAGGCGGTCGAATACCCGCTTGAGGGATTCAGCGTCCCTGCGGTCGAGGCGGACGGGCAGGGTGTGTCGGCGCAGGCGAGCGCGCTGATCGCGCATCCGCCGACCGGCCCCTGCTTCGAGGTCCGCACGCGCTACGGGCGGTCGATCCGGGTGACGGGGGACCACTCCGTGTTCGTCGAGGGCCTCCACGGTGAGCTGGAGCCGCGCCCCGTGGTCGACCTCGAGCCGGGCGACCGGATCGCCGTGTCGCGGCGGATCCAGGTGCCCGAGCGCGATCGCCGCGAGGTCGACATGTTCGACGTCTGGCGCAACGCCGAGGGCGACCCGTGGGACCTGACCGTGGAGGGCGATGGGCTCGGAAAGCTGGCTTGGGAGCGGCGCCACGACCTGTTTGGCCTGCTTGTGTCCGAGCGCCGGAACCACGGGCCGAACTGGCGGAACGGGGCGTGGACCAAGCTGATCCGCATGCGCGAATCCAACAGGCTTCCCCTGCCCGTCATGCGCCGCCTGGGAACGCCGCTGCCGGTCGACGCCAAGGTCCGCCTGCGCGTGGCGGGCCGCAGCGTCCCCATGCCGGCACGCGTGGAGCTCACCGACGACGTGCTGTGGCTGCTGGGGCTGTACGTGGCGGAGGGCTGCATGCACGAGGGCCCGGGCCGGGCGTTCGTCACGATCAGCGGCGACGACAAGCTGCTGGATCGGGCGGCGGCCGCGATCGAGGGCGCGTTCGGGCTCCACGTGGCGCGGACGAAGGGCAGTCCAGCCCGGTCGGCGTCGATCTTCGTCCATTCGAAGCTCCTGCTTCGCCTGCTGGACTTCCTCGGCTTCGACGACAACCGCAAGCGGATCCCGGGCTGGATCCTGGGGCTGCCGCTGTCGCGACTCAAGTGGTTCGTGGAGGGCTACCGGGAGGGCGACGGCGTGCACTCCGGCGACAGGCTCGCCGAGGGCGTGCGGCATGAGTTCTCGACCGTCCACGACGAGCTGAAGGACGACCTGGTCGTGGCCTTAGCGCGCTTCGGGCTGGTCCCGTCGGTTGGAGGCTACGCCAGCACCTTCCGCGCGAAGACCGGCGCGCGTGGCTATCCGTTCTGGCGGCTGACGCTCGCGAACGTCCACCCCTGGAGCCCGCTCGAATGGGACCGCGGCGTGACGCAGCGGTTGAACGCCCGGACCACGGGCGACGTGGTGTGGGCACCGATCACGGCGATCGAGGAGATCGAGCCGACCAGCCTCGTGTACGACTTCTCGGTGCCGGGCCCCGAGAACTTCTGGGCCGGCACGGGCGTGGTCGCGAAGAACACCTACGGCCCCCGGATGAGGCCCAACGACGGCCGCGCCATCCCCACCTTCCTCCAGCAGGCGCTGACCGACAAGCCGCTCACCGTGTTCGGCGACGGGTCGCAGACGCGCAGCTTCTGCTTCGTGGACGACCTGATCCGCGGCCTCGTGCTGCTCGCCGAGTCGGGCGTGCACGAGCCGGTGAACATCGGCAACCCCGACGAGATGAGCCTGCTCGAGATGGCCAAGCTCGTGGTGGAGCTGACGGAGTCGCGCTCGGAGATCGTGTTCGAGGCGTTGCCCGTGGACGACCCGCAGGTGCGTCAGCCCGACATCACGCGGGCGCGCGACCTGCTGGGCTGGGAGCCCGAGGTGGAGCTGCGCGAGGGCCTGCGGCAGACGATCGAGCACGCGGCCGACGACCTGAAGACGCCGACCACGCCGAGGTAGCGGTGAGCTCCGCCGAAGCGAAGAACCTCGAGGCGATCTCCAAGGCGATCGACCAGCACAACGCCACGTGCGAGTTCCCGGCGGTGGCCGTCGCGATGAACCCGTTCGAGGTGGAGCGGCTCGGCTGGGACACGATCCGGGGGCTCCCGATCCGAAGCGACCCGGCGCTCGGGACAGGGTCGTTCAGGATCGTGTGCGCGCGGGACGAGCTGGAGACCGAGGAGACGGTCGAGGCCGTGGCGACGCAGACCGTGCCGATCGCGACTCCGTAGGGGGGACCTCGCGGTGTCGCGATGTGCGACCGCGTGGCTCGGTCGGAGCCGCATTGCAATGCTAGATTCCGACTCGTCCTGGTGGGCGTAGCTCAGCTGGTAGAGCTCCTGGTTGTGGTCCAGGCGGTCGCGGGTTCAAGTCCCGTCGCTCACCCTCAGGAAGGCGCTGCAAACAAACAAATCGGCCTCGGCGGCAAGGCCGGGCGCAGGCGCCCACGGCCCCGTCGGGTACCAAGCTTTTGACGGCGCGTTTCGCCTCCGTTCGACTGGAGGGACGAGGACGGGTGTCTGCGGCCCTTTAGCCCTTAGTGGCTGCCGCGGCTCATATCCGGACGGCACGCGAAGATTCGCCTATGGATGCCGTAGCTGACGCGGTCAGCCAATTCGGGCAGGTCGTGGCGGACCGGTTCGCCACCGGAGGCGGCGAACCGGAAGACCTTCTTCGCGGTCCGTTCGAGCAACTCATCACGGAGTTGGGCTCCAGCACCAAGGCCGGTGAGGTGGTGCTTGCGGGCGAGTATCACCTGGCAGAGGACCGGATCCGGCCTGACTACGCGGTGCATGTTGGCGGCGCTCTCGTCGGGTTCGTCGAAATCAAGGCGCCGGGCAAGGGCGTGGACACGTCGCGCTACAAGGGTCACGATCGCCGCCAATGGCAACGGTTGGCGTGCCTGCCGAATGTCCTTTACACGGACGGACAGGAGTTCGCGCTGTTTCGCGACGGGGAGCGCATCGGGGACGTTGCTCGCCTCGTCGGCGATGTGGAAACCGCGGGGTCGGCACTTGCCTCTCCGGACGGCAAGATCGCCACACTCGTCGAGGAGTTCCTGCGCTGGAAGCCAATCCCGCCTAGACGGCCTAAAGAGGTCGCGAGAGTCTCCGCCAGGCTATGCCGCGTGCTTCGAGACGAGGTCCGGGAATCACTCGAGGCGGGGACGCTCGGTCTTCACGATCTTGCTCGTGACTGGCGCCGGCTTCTGTACCCCGACGCGACAGACGCTGAATTCGCGGACGGCTACGCGCAGACGGTGACGTTCGCGTTGCTCTTGGCTCGCGTTGAGGGCATCGAACTCGCGAACCGCGACCTTCGCGACATCGCGGACGACCTTGGCAGCCACCACACGCTTATGGCGAGGGCTCTGGCGGTGCTGACGGATCCAGCCGTGCTCCCGAAGCTGGCGGTGTCGGTCGAGACGCTGCGCCGGGTGCTCTCAGTCGTCGACTGGCCGAAGGTCAGCAAGTCAGATCCCGCCGCATGGCTCTACTTCTACGAGGACTTCCTCGATGAGTACGACCACACACTCCGCCAGCAGACGGGTAGTTACTACACGCCGATTGAGGCGGTCGATCCCATGGTCCGCCTGGTCGAGGATCTCCTCCGTACGCGGCTCAACCACGTCGAGGGCTACGAATCGCCGGGGGTGACCGTCGTTGATCCGGCTGCGGGGACGGGCACCTTCCTCTTCCGCATCGTTGATCGGATTGCGGACGCCATCAAGGGGGACCAGGGCCCGGGTGCGGTTGGTCCTGCGCTTCGCAAGGCGGCCAAGCGGCTCATTGGGTTCGAGATCCAGGCGGGACCCTTTTCAGTCGCTGAGTTGCGCCTGACGACCGAGTTCCAGCGGCAAGGCTCGACACTCGGGCCGAACGACTTGAGGTTGCATCTAACGGACACACTGGGAGACCCGTACGTCGAGGAGGCGCAGCTCGCGGCGACCTACAGGCCAATCGCCGAAAGCCGCCAGCGCGCAAACGAGGTGAAGCGAGCAGAACCCGTCGTTGTGGTGATCGGCAATCCCCCGTACAAGGAGCGCAGCCGCGGACTCGGCGGCTGGGTCGAACGGGGAACGCCGGAGTCGGGGGTACCCGCGTTACTGGGCGACTTTTCCCCGCCTTCGGAGCTTGGAGTGCATGCCAGGCATCTCTACAACCTCTACGTGTACTTCTGGCGCTGGGGTATTTGGAAGGTCTTCGAACATCACCCCGGCGACCGCGGGGTCGTTGCGTTCGTGACGGCTGCGGGGTTCCTCAGCGGCCAAGGATTCGTCGGTATGCGGCGGCACATGAGACGCTGGGCCGACGCGATCTGGGTGATCGACTGTTCGCCAGAAGGCCATCAGCCCGACGTCGCCACGCGCCTGTTTCCGGGGGTACAGCAACCACTCTGCATCACAATCGCCCTGCGCGACGGGTCCACGGGGGCGACTACGCCGGCTCCCGTCCGGTTCACGTCAGTCGAGGGCTCACGGACTAACAAGTTCGAAGCGCTCGACAAGCTGCAACTCGCCGGGCCGGGATGGATCGAGTGCCCAGATGAGTGGCACGCTCCCTTCCGCCCGCAGAGCGCGGCGTCCTGGTCCGCCCTGCCTGCTCTCGATGATCTGCTGGCGTGGTCCGGTACGGGCACGATGGTGGGGCGCACCTGGGTTGTGGGACCCTCGCCGGATGTGCTCCGGCGCCGGTGGAAGCGGCTCGTAACTGCGCCGGCCGATGAACGACCAGCACTTCTGGCGGAGCACAAACGCGACCGAACCATCCACACCCTTCTTTCCGACAACTTGCCGGGGTACCCCACGCTGGGCGCGCTTGCGACGGAGTCCGGTGCCTGCCCAGAGCCAGTTCGGTACGGGGCGCGGACGCTGGACCGAAGCTGGATCGTTCCAGACAAGCGCGTCATCAACCAGGCCAATCCGAGCCTGTGGCAGATTCGCACGGCGCCCGGGCAGCTGTTCCTGACCGCCCCCATCGATCGCCCCCCCACCGAGGGCTCCGCAATGAGTTTCACGGCCGTGATCCCGGACGTTCATCACTACAACGGTCGCGGTGGCCGCGCATTTCCCCTGTGGCTTGACAGTGCCGGGGAACTCCCGAACACGGTGCCGGGTCTTCTCGACCACCTAGGAGCGGCGTACGCGACCACGGTCAGCGGCCAGGACCTGTTCGCGTACCTCGCGGGGATCGCTGCTCACCCAGGCTACGTCCAGCACTACCGCGACCATCTTGAGACCTCCGGGATCCGCATCCCGCTTACAGCTGATCCTGAATATTTCGAGCGGGCAGCTGCCCTCGGAAGACGCGTGCTTTGGCTCCATACCTTCGGCGAGCGCTTCACCGATCCGGGTTACCGACGACCAGCCGGCCCGCCTCGAGTAGAGGGTCCCTCACGCCCCTTGGTCACCGTCGCAATACCGGACACCGAGAGCGACATGCCCGATGAGATCAAATTCGATCCGGCCACAAACGTGCTCCTGCTCGGGAAGGGCCGAATCGCCGGCGTCACGTCAGAGATGTGGGAGTACGAGACATCCGGCTACAAGATCGTCCGCCGCTGGTTTGCTAAGCGCAAACGACATCCGGAGGGCAGACGCTCTTCGCCGCTGGACGACATCGTCGCCGAGAGCTGGGACCCGGACTGGACGACGGAGCTCGTGGATCTCCTTCACGTGATTGCGCTGCTCATCCAGCTCGAGCCTGACCAAGCGTCCGTTCTACAAGAGATCTCAGCCGGTCCGCTCATCACGGTCGACGATCTCGCTTCGGCTGGAGTCTTGCCAGTTGAGGAGCGCCCCGGCGCCGAGAAGCCGCCCAAGCAGACACAGCTATGAACGTTCTCGGTGCGAGTTGGTATCTACCGCCGCACCACTGGCATCATTAGCTAAGAACAGAAGAGATCCTGTCCAAGACGGGCCTCCAGGTTTCCATCTTGTCCTCTAAGTGGGCGAGCCCGGGCCGCCCCTTCCCGTCGAATCGGTCCGCAGCCCATTGGTCGTTCAAGTAGATCATCGGACCCCCGACGGTGAGCACACCCATCGCTTGAAGCTCACTCAGCACATTCCTTAGCTCGTCGCCCTTAACCGACTGACGACCTTCAAGCTTCTTGTCGAAGACAGCCAACTCCTTACGGCCGTGCCTACGCAGGAGATTCATCAGCATTTTCAAAAAGCGCTCAGCTCGCTCGTCCGGTAGTGATATCGCTGGCTCTAAGTCATGGCGATATACGATCCACGGATACGCGAGTCTTTGCTCGGCGCTAACGCGTAGTTCGAAACTCTCCGCGCTTGGAGTACCGCTGAGCGTCCCATCACAATTGAAGCGCCCTGACACTTCTAGGACCACACTCGCGTCTTCAGCGGGGGCACCCTGGGCGCTCTCTGCGCGTCGAAGCACCTGAACCGTGTCACCCACCAGAGAGAGGTCAACACATCTGATAAAGCAATCTGGCCCCAGGGTCAATGAGGACTCACCAGAGCCGACCGTCACCGTCCCCGGAAAGACGACCGAGAGGAACGATGTCCGTCCAAGTAGGTTGAGGTAGCCGGTACGGTCGAGCACGAGCTCGAAAGGCGTGCGCCGCTCAGCGATCCCGTCAGACAGGAGGACCAGTTCGCCAGCTGCCTGATCGGGCAGGGTATCGGGTTGACCTCCGTCTGTCTCTCCACCGGCAATGGAGACGACCGCTTCTACCTCTTGCCACTCGGCCGCGAGAAGTGACGCATGAAGCGCGGCAAACTGCCACTCATCAATGAGTGCGGCGAAACCCGCATGCGAAACAAACTCGAAGAGCAACCCGGTGGCTTCCCCGATCGGTCGGAGAGATCCTCGTATTGCCGGATCTCCGAAGCGCTGGGTCGCGACGTAAGCGGAGAACACGGGGCTTGCCCATCGGTTCTCAGCTCGGAAAGGATGATCCCGCAGGAACTCTTCAACTCGCGATGCGTATTCACCGCGCACAGCAGGCGGACACCATTCGAGGTCGGGGGGATCCGCGTTCAACAAGTCAGCCGTCAGCCACGCGAGCTGCTCGGTCGGGGTGTACGTGACTTGAGGATCGAGTTCCAGCTGCTCCGCGAGCGGCTGAGTCTTTGCTTGTTCGCGCTCTAGCAGGCTCTCGAGGACTCGGACGAGTACCGCAATCCTCTCTCCGTCTTGTTGGCCCGACCGGAACGCGTTCTCAACGGCGATGAGATTGCCTTCCGCGACAAGTGCCACGACGGCATCGAGAACCGGCGCGTATCCGACAAAGGCATCGGACAGGGGCCCCGCCACCGTCCCAGCGAGGGCAGCTAGAACGGCATCTCGCGCTTTCCGGTAGGCGTGGTTCTCGATGTTGTGCCCCCGCGCTTGCACTCGGCCATCGACGTAGGCCTGTCGCTGCTCAGGGTCGAAATGCGAAATCTCGAACCAATCGGGGTCGATGCCGGCGTCAGCAAGGCTGAGCCAAACGTCCTCCAGGACGCGTTCTCTGCCTAGGAGCACGAAGTGATGGCCGCTAGCGGCAACGGCAGCGATCGAACCGAGGTATTCGGCCCATGAGGTGCCCGAAACGCGCATCCGAGCTTCGTCCAATGCGTCGATGATCACGAACGCCCCTTCTTCGGCCCGAAACCGGCGTACGGGATCCTGTGGGCCTATGTAGCGCCCGAGCCTGGTCTCGAGTGCGTCGGCGCTAACGCTGACATCGGCATCGAGCCTCCATAACGGAGTTTGCGTCGTGGCCGAGAGCTGCCTCGCCAGAGTCGATTTGCCTACCGCGCCTCGAGCAGAGATCAAGGTTGCAGCGGCGTCGCCAGACCGTTCAACTGCTCTCAGGGTTGGCGGAACGAACGTCGGCACGGCGTCCTCGATCCGAAACGCGGGCTGCCCGATCCCCACAAAATGCCCCGAAGGGAGGCTGGCAATGAGGTCATCGAACGAAAGTGGGTTGGTCATGTAGGCCTGGCCGCAGGTGGAGCAAGCCTATGCGGTGTCTATGGGCGGCGGCTTGGCGTCTTCGGTGCCCGTGCAGGCGACGCACAGACACAATCGGACGAGCTGCCCGTGATCGAGCCGGCGCAAGCCCGTAAATCGCCGCTGAGCCTTCGCATGACATCACCCGCGAGACATCGATCGGTGGCACACCCGATCAAATCGCCGCACACACTTGCACCCGGCGTCCGGAGCCCCGCAGCGCCGGTGGTGCAAGTCTGTGTACTTCGATTCGCGCGGTCGAGGCCGAAGGCGCACGCCGGTGGCTGCCTATCCGTGCTTCGAGGGTGGGGAGGCTTCTCGTAGCTTTGCGGATCGAGCGCTCATCGAGAGGCTGGTCCTCACGAACCGCTTTGAAGGTGGCGAGCGTCGGATCCTGGCGCTGCGCGCGCTGTTCGACCCGCGCGTCGCGGACGGACTACGCGCCGGCTACGAGCTCCGACTCGGCGAGGATCGCTTTCGGGTGGAGGTGGCAGACGGGGTGATCGAGGTCGCTCGCGCCGCTGCCGATGGAGCCGACGCGACGATCGACAGCGACCCCGACACGCTCAATGCCGTGCTGTGGGGCAGCCAGTCGCTAGCGGCCGCGCAACGCTCGGGGGCGATGAAGATCGAGGGCGACAAAGCCGCGGTCGAGCGGTTCGTACGTCTCTTTCCCATGCCCGAGCCAGATGCCGCTGACGAGCACCCGACTTCGAGGGGGACCCGGGCACGCCCGGTCGCATAGGGTGCGAACTGAGTCCGAGTTCGAAAGAGCCTAGGAGGAACCATGGCCGACGTGAAACCGATTCCCGATGCATATCCGCGGGTCACGCCATACCTGTGCGTAGACGGAGCCGCCGATGCGATCGACTTCTACACCCGGGTCCTGGGAGCCGAGGAGCGGATGCGGATGCCCGGCCCAGACGGCAAGCTCGGCCACGCCGAGATCCAGATCGGTGAGGCGGTCGTCATGCTCGCGGACGAGGCTCCTGAGATGAACTTCCGCAGCCCGAAGACCATCGGCGGCACGCCGGTGACGATTCACGTGTACGTGGAGGACGCGGACGCCGTATTCGACGCCGCCGTAGCTGCGGGCGCCAACGGTCTCCGCCCGGTCGAGAACCAGTTCTATGGCGACCGCAGCGGTCAGTTCGAAGATCCGTTCGGCCACCGCTGGAACGTCGCGACCCACGTCGAAGACGTCCCGCCAGACGAGATGGAGAAGAGGGCCGCCGAAATGATGGCCGGCCAGGCCGGCCAGTAAGCACCACGCGGCGCATCGCGCGGCGCGGCGCGGCACGGCTGGAGGCGGCCCTACCGAAAACGGGGTATCCGCCGACCGGAGGCGGCGTCGATCTGCCCAGATGGACGTTGCTCGTCAGGGACGTGGGATGCGCGCGCTGCTGCTCGTCGTCGTCGCCATCGGCATCGCGGCGTTGCCGCTCGCCTTCGGGCTCGCCGCGGTCGACCGGACGCACCGGGGCGAATCGCTCGACAGCGCCCTGAGGGTGCGGGCACAGGACGAGACCGCCGCCCTGGCGGCGTACTTCGACCGTGCGCGAGCGCTGGACCTGGTGATCGCTCACAACCCCGGATTCGTCGACTTCTACGCCACTGGCGGACGTCGTGGACACGGGGCCGGCCATCGCCGAGCGCTCGGCCAAGCGGTCGGGGCGCTCGACTACATCCAGGAGCTGTACGGGGACACGATCGGCGAGGCCTGCTTCATCGATCGAGCCGGGCCCGAGGTCGCGCGCGTGACGCGCGGCACGCCCGCGACGACCGACGACCTCTCCACCGACGAAGGCGACAACCCGTTCTTCGAGCCGACCTTCGCGCTTGCGCCGGGCCAAGTGCACCAAGCCGCTCCCTACGTCTCGCCCGACACGCACGAATGGGTCATCTCGAACTCCACCGTCGTGCCCGGCACGACTGGGCGCGCGATCGTGCATTTCGAGGTGACGATCGAGAGCTTCCGGCGCGCAGCGGCGACGATCGCTGGTGACGACGTCCTGCGGATCGTGGACGCCCGCACCGGACGGGTAGTGATCAATGCGGGCGCCCGGCAGAAGGTCGGGGCGCCGCTCGGCGATCCGCGCGATCGCAGCCTCGCACCGCTCGCGCTGACGCGCGCGCGCTCCGGTCTCGCAACGTTCGCCGGGCATCGCAGCGCCTATCGCCGTCTCGCCCCCTCGCGCGGCAACGCCAACGATTGGTACGTAGTCGCATCGGCGCCTGGGCTCGCTCCATCGCTCGCAGAGAGCTTCGGGCCGGCCTCGATCGCGTCGTTCGCTCTCGGGCTCGCCGCGATCGCGTTGGGCCTGGCGATGCTCGGCTCCTCGCGCCGCGAGCTCGCCCGGGCCGCCTACGACGACGCCCTCACCGGCCTCGGCAACCGGCGGCGCCTGCACGCCGACCTCGAGGCGGCGCTGGAGGGCGCGAGCAGCAGGGCGCCGCTAGTCGTCGCGCTGTTCGATCTCAACGGGTTCAAGGGCTACAACGACGCCTTCGGGCACGCGGCCGGCGACGCCCTGCTCGAGCGCCTCGCGCACGCCCTCCGGTCGCAGGTCAGCGGTCGTGGCTCGGCCTACCGCCTCGGGGGAGACGAGTTCTGTGTCCTCGCGCCGGCCGACGAGGGGGAGGGTCAGTCGATCGTGGCAGCCGCTGCCGCGGCGCTGTCGGAGTCCGGCGACGGCTTCGCGATCAGCGCGTCGTACGGCGCAGCCTGCTGTCCGGCCGAAACGCGCGAGCCCGCAGCCGCGCTGCGCCTCGCCGATCGGCGCATGTACGCCCAGAAGAACGGCGGGCGGCCCAGTGCATCCGAGCAGAGCAGCGCCGTGCTCCTGCGCGCGCTCGTCGAGCGCCAGCCCGACCTCGAGGAGCACGTCAGCGGCGTGGCCGAGCTCGCCGTCGCCGTCGCCGACGAGATGGGCGCTCGCCCGGAGGAGCGGGATCGGATCGGCAAGGCCGCCGAGCTCCACGACATCGGCAAGGTGGCGATACCGGACGCGATCCTGGACAAGCCGGGCCCCCTCGACGACGAGGAGTGGCGGTTCATCAAGCGCCACACGATCATCGGCGAACGGATCCTCGGCGGGGCGCCCGCGCTCGAGCTGGTGGCGAGACTGGTGCGCTCGAGCCACGAGCGCTGGGACGGCGCCGGCTACCCGGATGGCCTCGCGGGCGAGGCCATTCCACTCGGCTCACGGGTGATTGCCGTCTGCGATGCCTACGACGCGATGGTCGCCGACCGGCCTTATCGGGATGGACGAAGCCACCACGACGCGGTGGCCGAGCTCGAGCGCTGCTCGGGCACCCAGTTCGACGCTGCGATCGTGACGGCGTTCACCCGAGCGATGGCTCGGAAGCTGACGGCAGCTCTGGCGTCTTCCTAGCGCCGATGCGACTCGCGGAGCCCTCGTGGTTCGTAGAGTGCAATGCGTGCCGGAGCGGCGCGGAAGTGGTGGCTGGGACAGCGTCCTCACCGACGAGCGTCACCTCGTCGCCCCTGGAGGCGAGTGGCGCTCGAGCCTCTGGTCGGTGGCCGTCGAGCAATTCAATCGCGCCGCGGATCTACTCGAGCTCGACACGGATGTCCGTACCCGCTTGCTCGAGCCGCGTCGCTCCTTGGTCGTCAACTTCCCGTTTCGACGCGACGACGGAGAGGTCCAGACCCTGACGGGTTACCGCGTGCAGCACACGTTGACGATGGGGCCGACAAAGGGCGGGATCCGGTACGCGCCGGGCGTCTCCCTTGGCGAGTGCGCCGCCCTTGCCATGTGGATGACCATCAAGTGCGCGCTGCTCGGCCTTCCGTTCGGCGGCGCAAAGGGCGGTGTTCGCTGTGACCCGAACCGCCTCTCGCAGGGTGAGCTCGAGCGCGTGACGCGCCGCTACGCGAGCGAGATCTTCCCGATCATTGGGCCCGATCGCGACATCCCGGCGCCCGACATGGCCACCGGGGAACAGGAGATGGCGTGGTTCATGGACACCTACTCGCAGCAGGCGGGCCATGGCGTTCCGGAGAGCGTGACCGGCAAGCCCGTCGTGCTAGGCGGGACCGCGGGCCGCCAGGCTGCCACCGGGCTCGGGCTCGTCTTCTGCCTCGAGGCCCTGTTCGCGCGGCTGGGCTGGATGATCGAGGGCCAGCGAGTCGCGATCCAGGGCTACGGCAACGTCGGCGCGGTGGCCGCGCGCGAGCTGAGCAAGCGCGGCGCCTCGATCGTTGCACTCGGTGACGTCACCGGCGGCGTCGCGGCTCCGGCAGGCCTCGACCTCGACGCGGTCGACGCCTGGGTGAGCGAGCACCGCTTCCTGCGGGGCTTCCCGGGCGCGGATCCGGTGAGCCGTGCCGCGCTCTTCGAGGCGCCCTGCGACATCCTGATCCCCGCCGCCTTGGAGGGACCGATCACGGGTGACAACGCCTCGCGGCTGAAGTGCCGGATCGTGGCCGAGGCCGCGAACGGCCCGACCACTCCGGAGGCCGACAGCATCCTCGCCGAGCGCGGAATCCTGGTCCTGCCCGACGTGATCGGCAACGCCGGCGGTGTGACGGTGAGCTACCTCGAGTGGGTTCAGGACCAGCAGAAGTACTTCTGGCGGGCCGACGAGATCGCCGTGCGAATGCGGCGCCAGCTGGAGGACGGCCTCGAGCGGATGCTGGACGCCGCCACCGAGCGAGGGATCGACTGGCGCACCGCGGCGCAGCTCGTCGCCATCGAGCGGTTCGCAGAAGCGGCATACCTGCGGGCGCTGTATCCGTAACCGGGTCGAGCCGACCGCGCGCCATGCGGGCGCTGACGTCCACGCGAAGCTTGGTACCCCCCAGACTGGTGTCACCCGGATGGGCGATACCAATTTGGCGTCCACAGCTGAATACTTGGGGAAGTGAGGTCCCGTACCACCCCATGGATGGGATGACCCCAACTTTTGGGTGCCGCGCCGCGTTCAGTCGTGGGCAGTGGGCGCTGAGTTGACCTCGAATCCGCTGGACGGCGGGATCGTCTCCTGGAGCGGGCGAGGACGTCGCCTGCCCGAGACCCAATGGTTCCTGCCGGCGGCGACGCGGTCGAACCACCGCGACCGGCGGTAGGCGTGGCCACCGTGCTCGTGGTCGAGGACCGCCCGACCGATCGGGAGCTCCTCGTCACGCTGCTGTCCAATTCAGGCTACGAGGTGCTCGAGTGCGACGCCGGCGACGAGGCGCTGCGCATCACGCGCGAGCGCAGGCCGGACCTGGTGATCGCCCACATGCTGGTTCCGGATATGGACGGCCTCGCCCTCGCGCACACCATCCGCGCCGAGCATGACATCTCCTCGACACCGATCATCATCTACACAGCCACGTACGAGGCGTGGGAGCTGGAACCGCTTGCGCGCGCCGCCGGCGTCTCGAACGTTCTGCACAAGCCGGCGGACCCGGAGCAGATCCTCCGTGCGGTGGCCGAGTGCGTGGCCGGCGCCGGGGGCGGTTGACGATGGCGTCGGTCCTCGTTGTCGACGACCGCGCCGACAACCGCGAGTTGCTGGTGAGCCCGCTCCGCCACGCAGGCCACCGCGTACTCGAGGCGTCTGACGGGCCGGACGCGCTCGAGACGATTCGCACCGAAGCACCGGATTTGGTTGTGACCGACATCCTCATGCCGGCGATGGGCGGGTGGGAGTTCGTGCGCCTGCTGCGCGCCGACCCAGACATCGATCAGCCGCGCGTCGTCTTCTCCACGGCCACCTATCTCGCCGGCCAGGCCCGCGAGCTGGCGGATGCGTGCGGCGTTTCGCACGTGATCGAGAAACCGCCGGAGCCTGAGGCGGCTCTCAAGGCGATCGACGAGACCCTCAGGGAGGACCCGCCGTCCGAAGTGATGCGCGCGGGCGAGGGAGAGAACGTGGACCAGGAGAGCTTCGGCCGCGTCCACGCGCGCCTGGTCAACAAGAAGCTCTTGGAGAAGGTCGCGGAGCTCGAGGCCTCGAACCGCGAGCGAAGACAACTGGTGGCGGACCTGGTCAAGGCGCAGGAGGTCGAGCGCGCGCGCATCGCGTCCGACATCCATGACGACTCGATCCAGGTCATGTCGGCCGTTGCCCTTCGACTCGAGATGCTGGGCGACGATCTCGAGAGCGGACCGGACGGCGCGGCCGTAGCGACGGCGGCCGAGAAGGTCCGGCTGGCGGTGGAGCGGCTCCGGCGGCTGATCTTCGACTTGAGCCCGCGAAGCCTCGAGAGCGGAGGGCTCGGAGGGGCGATCGAGGCGTATCTGAGCGAGGTCGGGAGCGAGTCGGACTTCCGGTGGCACGTGCAGAACGAGTTGCCCGAGCAGCTCCCCTATGAGGTCGAGGTGAGCCTCTATCGGATCGCGCAGGAGGCGATCCGCAACACGCAGAAGCACGCGGAGGCCAGCAACGTAACCGTCGCTCTGGGACGCCGCGAGGGTGATGTGGTGATGCGCGTCGTCGACAACGGCGTCGGCTTCGCGCTGGCGACGAGTGGGCCCGAAGCCCAGCCAGGCCACCTGGGGCTGCGCTCGATGCGCGAGCGCGCGGCAATCGCGGGCGGCCGTCTCGATGTGGTGGCCGAACCAGGCTCCGGATGCACGATCGAGGTCCGGGTACCCGACCCGGCGACACCGCGCGGACCGGCCGGCCGGGCGCGCGGCGAGGTCAGCCAAGGGTGACCACCACGGTGCTGATCGCCGACGACGAGCAGGAGTTCCGCTCCGCGCTGGCCGAGGTCGTGAGGCGCGCCGATGGCCTCACGCTGGTCGGGGAGGCGACCGATGCCACCGACGCCATCGAACTCGGGTCACGCCTGCGTCCAGCCGTCGCCATCGTCGACGTGCGGATGGACGGCGGCGGGGGCGCGCGCGTCGCGAAGCAGCTGGCCAACATCGCGCCAGAGGTACGGATCCTGGCCCTGTCCGCGTACGACGACCACGCGACGATCATGCACATGCTCAAGGCCGGCGCGTCCGGGTATCTGCTCAAGGGGACGTCGGCCCGCGAGCTCGTCGAGGCGATCGAGCGCACGGCGGCGGGCACCCAAGTGCTCTCCCCGGAGATCCCGGCTGAGCTCGCGCCGCGGACCCCGGCGGAGCGGGTGAAGCCGGTGCGCGTGATCGTCGCCGACGACAACCCGGAGTTCCTCGAGGCGGTCGGAATGCTCGTGCAGCGCGATCCCGACTTCGCACTGGTCGGCAAGGCGCGGGACACGCGCGGCGCCATCAGGCTCGCGACGATGTACGAGCCGGACATCGCCCTCATCGACTGGAGGATGCCCGGAGGCGGAGGCGCCACCGCCGCCACCGAGATCATTCGCAGCTCGTCGAAGACCCGCGTGATCGCCCTGTCTTCGTCGCGTCAACGGGACGCCGTACTGGAGATGCTGCGCGCGGGGGCCTCGAGCTACGTGGTCAAGTCGGTCGCGGGCAACGACCTGATGAACACTCTCCGCGCCACCGCTGCCGGGCATTCGACCCTCTCGTCCGAGGTCGCCTCGCCGATGATCGAGGAGCTCGTGGTCAGTCTCGGTCGACCCGACCACAGCTCGATCCGCGCCGAGGAGGTCGCGCGAATCCGCTCGGTCATCGACGAGGCCGCGCTGAGGATGGAGTTCCAGCCGATCGTCGACATGGCCCACGGGCGGACGATCGGCGTCGAGGCCCTGGCGCGTTTCGATGTCGAGCCGCGACGAAGTCCTGATGTGTGGTTCGGGGACGCAGCGGCCGCCGGACTCGGCGCAGACCTCGACATGGCCGCGGCCCAGCAGGCGCTCGCGATCCTGCCGGAGCTGCCGCCGGGCGTGGACCTTTTCGTCAACGTGCGCCCCGAGAGCATCTTCTCCACCCTCTTCGGGGGCGTCATGGCCGAAGCGCCGGGAGAGCGAGTCGTGCTCGAGCTGACCGAGCATTCCCCGGTCCACGACTACGACCGCGTCAAGCAGACGGTCGCGGAGCTGCGCGCGGCCGGGTTCCGGATCGCCGTCGACGACGTCGGTGCGGGCTACGCGAGCCTCCGGCACCTGATCAACCTGCGCCCGGACGTGCTGAAGATAGACATCTCGCTCTGCCGGTCGATCGAGCACGACCGTGCGCTACAGGTTTGCGCGGGGGCGCTGATCTCTCTCGGGCGCGAGCTCGGCGCTCAGGTCGTGGCGGAGGGGATAGAGACGGGCGCGGAGCACGCCGCGGTGCGCGAGCTGGGCGTCGACAGTGCACAGGGGTATTTCCTGGGCCGCCCGGCAAGTCCGCCACTGGCGGAGATGCTCTCCGGCCCCGGCGTGAACGGCGGGCCGCATTGAGCTCGCGGCCGCTGCGCGTCGTGGTGGCGGACAACCACCCGCTCTACCGTGACGCGGTTGCATCCGCGATTCGCCGCGCCCCGGGTCTGGAGCTGATGGCCGAGCGGGGGAATGGCCGCGAGGCACTCGAGGCCGTTCGGGAGCTCCAGCCGGACGTTGCGGTACTGGACATGAGAATGCCCGAGCTCGACGGCATGCAGGTGCTCAACGCGATCGTGCGCGAGGCCCTGCCGACACGCGTGGTGTTCCTGTCGGCGCACGCGGACGGCAGCACGGTGTACGCCGCCGTCGGCGCCGGAGCCGCGGCTTACCTCTCAAAGGACGCTCCGGCCGAGAGCATCTGCGACACCGTGGCCGTCGTCGGTCGCGGAGGCACCGTGCTCCCAGCCGCCCTGCACGGCGGCCTGGCCGCCGAGATCCGACTCCACGCCACTGGGGACCGGCCGGTGCTGACCGCGCGCGAGCAGGAGGTGCTTGGCATGGCCGCCGAGGGACGAACGGCTGCGGAGATGGCGAAGGAGCTTCACCTCAGCGAGGGCACCGTGAAGAGCCATCTTCAGGGCCTCTACCAGAAGCTCGGGGTGTCGGAGAGGGCGGCCGCCGTGGCAGAGGCAATGCGCCGCGGCCTGCTCGAGTAGCCGTTCGGCTGATCCGAACGGATGGGGGCGATCACTCCGTAAGACAGGTCACGCGCGGGATGGGCCGCGGGGAGCGGGGCGCCGACCTCTTGAGCATGGACCCTTCCCTCACCGTCGTGCTCGTCGACGCCAATCTCACACTGCGCAAGGGGACGGAGCTACTCCTCCGCAGCTGGGGCCACCACGTGATCGGTCGTGCGGACGATGCCGACCGCGGTTACGAACTGATCGGCAGGAGCTCGCCGAATGTGGCGCTGGTCGACGGGGAGCTCCCGGCGGGTGCCGCCGCGGAGCTGGCCGGACGCGCCGCCGAGTCACATCCCGCCACTGGCGTCGTGTTGCAGCTGGGACACCCCAACCCCCTTCAGCTGGACCAGGCGATGAGCTGCGGAGCCGCGGGACTCGCACTCAAGTGCGACGAAGCGGACGAGCTTCGTGCGGTGATCGAGGCGATCGGCGACGGGGACACTCACCTCACCCCCGCGCTGCGCCGGCTGGCCAGCGCTCGCGAAGCGGACACGCGCATCTTGAGCGTGCGGGAGCGTGAGGTCCTCCAGCTGCTCGCGCACGGGGCGACGGGTGAGCAGGCATCACGGCTTCTCACCGTGTCCCCGCAGACCGTTCGCACCCACGTCCGCAACGCGATGCGCAAGCTGCGTACCAGCACGCGCGTTCACGCCGTCACGACGGCCGTCGCGCGTCACGAGATCCAGTTATGACGGCGGTCGCCACCGCCGCCCCGGCGGCTCCGCCGTCTGCCAGTGCCTCGACTTCAGTCGCTCGCGGGCATGGTCACCGGCTCCTCGAGGCAATCGAGGCCTTCGAGCGCTTCCCGGCGCTCGAGTACTCACGCGACCGGCTGGTCGACCTCCTGGCGGCCGAGGCCGTCACCGAGGAGATCGTCGCCGCCGTCGAATCCGACGCCGCCCTGGTCATCGCGGTGCTGCGCGCGGCCAACGTCGGCAGGACCACGACGAAGCGCGCGATCTGCGGCGTCCCTGACGCGGTCACAGCCCTCTCCGCACACCAGCTCGAGCTGGTGGCCGCGGAAATTCCAGTCTTCGACTTCTTCGGCGGGGGAGGCGCGTGGAGCACCGCCGCGCACCAGTTCCGTCTCCACGCTGTGGCTACTCTCCGCGCCGTCGAGGCGCTGATCCGCGCCGGCCATGCCGGCAAGCACGACGAGCTTCGCGTGGCTGCCCAGCTCCACGACATCGGAAAGCTCGTTCTCCTGCACGCCTACGGGCGCTACACGACGGGCAGTGAGGGCAGGCCTGCCGATCGGCTCGCCGCCGAGCGGCGAGAGTGGGGGATGGACCACGCCGTCGTGGGCGGGGTTCTGGCGCGCCGCATCGGCCTTCCCAACCGCACAGCGACCCTGATCGAACGTCATCACAGCGACGACACCGATCCGGATGTCAGGGCTCTGCGTCTGGCCGAACTGCTCGCCCATTATTCGGTCGGGCATCCGGTGGGTCGAAACGAGCTCGTGAGCGTGGCACGCGAATGCGGGCTCGTAGCCGATGCTCTCGACGGGGTGCTGTACGAGCTGCCGGCCGAGCCCGTCGGCTCCCGGCGCCTCACCCCCTCGCCGCTGAGTCCGCGGCAGACAACGATCGTCAGGCTGCTCGGGAAGGGCCTGCTCTACAAGCAGATCGCACGCGAGCTCGGGGTGTCCGACAGCACCGTGCGAACTCATACGCATCAGGCGTATACGAAGCTGAAGGTTCCAGACCGCGCGCAGGCGGTTCTGTGCGCGACCGCGCGCGGATGGATCTAACGCTCCTCAGAACCTCATGAGCAGCGTCTAAGCGGTTGACACACGCGATCGCGGCGGATAGAACCCGGCGCCAGGCGAACGGAGGAGAGGCATGGGCTGGAAGCTGGAGGGTCAGTACTTCGAGAACTGCTCCTGCGACGTACCCTGCCCGTGCACGGTGTCGCTCGATCTCGGCGCCGACCGCGACCGGTGCAACGCCTTCCTGGCCTTCCAGGTCGAGGCCGGCGAGGTCGACGGCGTGGACGTGAGCGGCCTGACCGTGGCTCTGATGGTGGAAACCCCGAAGGTGATGAGCGAGGGCAACTGGCGCCTGGGCGTGCTCATCGACGCCGCGGCGTCCGACGAGCAGGCGGACAAGCTCGGGGCCGTGTTCGGCGGCCAGCTCGGCGGGCCGATGGAGGCGTTGGGGCCGCTCGTGAGCGAGCAGCTCGGCATGGAGCGCGTCCCGCTGGAGGTCTCGCACCAGAACGGCACCCATCGGATCGAGGTCGGCGACTACGGCGAGATGGAGGTGCAGGAGGTCGTCCCCTTCGGCAAGGAGGACGGCGAGCCGGCCCGGCTGACCGGGATCTTCCACCCCGCCGGCGGGGACCTCAAGATCGCCAAGTCGACCAAGTCGCAGATCAGCGTGTTCGGGATCGACTTCGCCTTCGAGGGACGATCCGCGTTCGCCAACCCGTTCGCCTGGGCGGCCTAGCCCTTTGGAAGCAACCCGGCTGAGCGGTCGCTCGGCGGCGTCTGGCCCGGACCGTGCGCAGGCCCTGCTGCTCGGTGCGCTTCTCGCGCTCGCCCTAGTGGCCTGGCTGGTGACGAACGACCGGATGGGCGGCATGGCGTCGACGCCGGGGATGGCCCTCGGCGGGCTCGGCTTCTACCTCACCGTCTGGGTCGTGATGATGGCGGCGATGATGTTCCCGTCGGTGGCTCCCACCGTGCTCATGTACGACCGCCTCCGGGCGGGCCACCTGGCGCGCGGCAGGGGCGCGACCGCGGACGCGACCGCGCTCTTCGTCTCGGGCTACGTCTGCGTGTGGACGGCGGCGGGCCTGGCCGCGTACGGTCTGTTCGAGCTCGTCCGCGCGATCGATCCGTCGTTCCTGGCCTGGGACGAGGCGGGCCGGTACGTGACCGGCGGCGTGATCGTGGCCGCGGCCGTGTACCAGCTGATGCCGCTCAAGGAGGCCTGCCTCGTCAAGTGCCGCAGCCCGATGATGTTCCTCGCCGAGCGCTGGCGCCACGGACGGGCGGGCGCGCTGGAGCTCGGCGCGCGGCACGGAGCCTGGTGCCTCGGCTGCTGCTGGGCCCTCATGGCGGCGCTGTTCGCGGTCGGTGTGATGAGCCTGGGCTGGATGGCGCTGATCGCGGCGTTCATCGCCGCCGAGAAGCTGCTCCCGTGGCCAGCCGCCGCGCGCAGGACCGTGGCTTTGCTCCTGGTGGCGCTCGGGCTCGGCGTGGCGTTCGTCCCCGCCGACGTGCCGGGGTTCGCCGAGCCGGCCGGGGGGATGCACGGCATGCAAGGCGGCCACGGCGGCGGCATGCGGATGACGCCCTGATCGGGACCGTAGCGGTCGACCGGCCCGAGGTCATCCTCGCCCGCCACGGGGAGACCGAGTGGAGCCGGTCCGGCAGGCACACCGGCCGCGCCGATCCGCCGCTGACCGAGCTCGGCGCGAAGCAGGCCGGGCTGCTCGCGCCGCGGCTCGCGGGGCGGCGCTTCGCGGCCGTGTTCTCGAGCCCGCTGTCGCGCGCCACCGAGACGTGCCGGCTGGCCGGGTGGGGGAAGGAAGCGCAGGTCCGGGAGGAGCTGCTGGAGTGGGGCTACGGCGAGTACGAGGGGCTGACCACCGCCGAGATCCGCGCGGTCCGGCCGGGCTGGCTGCTCTGGCGCGACGGCTGCCCGGGTGGCGAGGACGCCCGCAGCGTGGGCGGCAGGGCGGACCGCATGATCGACGAGCTGCGCGGCCTGGACGGGGACGCCGCGCTCTTCGCCCATGGCCACCTTCTCAGGGCGATCGCGGCACGCTGGGTCGGGTTGCCGCCGGAGTCGGGCGCGCTGCTCGCCCTCTCGACCGCCAGCCTCAGCGTGCTCGGCTACGAGCGGGAGGTGGCTGTCGTCCGGTGCTGGAACGACACCTCGCACCTGGGCGAGCAGGTCTGAGGACGAGCTCGGATGGGACGCCCTGGACCACCGCGAGCTCGGCCTGAGGGCGCTATCGAACCACCCGGATGGTCGCTCCTCCACCCTTGAAGCCGGCCTTGCTCGCACGCATGCGCGCCCTGCCCTTCCTTCGGAAGTAAGCCACGGCCTCCGCGCGCCCGCGCGCATTGGTCAGCACGAATCTCCGCCCCACGCGTATCCGAGCGCCGGCGACCGCCCGCGGACCCGTCCCGCCTCGCCGGGTCGCTCGGAAGCGCAGCCGAACCCGCTCTCCGACCCGGGCCGTGGCCGGCCTCACCCGCAGTCGGATCCGCGGCCGCTCGGGACGGACCGTCGGCGACACCGCCGGTCGGAACAGCGGCTCTCCCGGCTCGCCGGCCCAGACGTCGAAGATCACCTGGTGGGATTCGTCGCCGCTCGAGTAGGCGATGTTCGCCACCAGCAGCCGCTCCCCGTCGAAGTGGATTCCGGACGGCGTATCGAACGGCGGATCCATCGTCGGGTCCTGGCCCGGCACCGCCGGGACCCGCGCGATCTCCTCACCCTGCGGTGAAAGCTCGACGACCTGGCTCGGGGCGAACGACAGGGTGACGTACACGTTCCCCGACTTCGCGATCGCGATTCCGTTCGGGCCGTCGCCCGGTCCGCTGCGCCAGAACTCGCGCAGGCTCCCGGGCTTGCCGTCGTCACCCACCCTGACGGTGTAGATGACGCCAGGCGACGCCACGGGCACCCCGCTCGTGGACGACACCGAGAACATCAGTGTCCGGCCGTCGGGCAGGAACTGGAGGCCGCTGGGCCCGAAGTCGCCGCCGTCCAACCGCGGGTCGGACAGCCAGAGCTGCGGCCGACCGCCCCCGCGCGGGACCCGCCAGATCACGCCCTGCTGGAAGTCGGTGACGTAGAGCCGCCCCTCCCCGTCGAACGCCGCGAAGTCCGGCCCGGGCGCGAAGTCCACCGCCGCCTGGGCGCAGTCCGTACCCGGCGCCGCCGCCGAGCAGACCGGGATGTCGGGGAAGGTCGAGTACACCTCCTGCGCGCCGGTCCTCGTGTCGAACCGCAGCATCCGCCCGTCCTTGCCGGCGCCGGACGCGTAATCGCCCGCGTACAGCCGCCCCTCCCCGTCGAACGCGAACGCCGCGACGGCATGGGTGCCGTTCAGGTCCTGCCCCAGGACGGTCACGGTCTTGCGCAGCTGGCCCGTGCGCGAGAAGGCGAAGACCTTCGAAGGGCCGGGGTACTGGGAGGCCCCGAAGTAGGAGCCTGTCCAGATGGTCCCGTCGGGACCGATCGCCGCGTCGGCCGGATAGCCCGGGCTGGGGACGTGAGCGAGCACGCGCACGTCGAGATGCGCGCGTTCAGCGGCTGCCGCCACTGCCGGCGCGGCCAGCGCCACGACGAGGCCGGCCGCGGTCAGCGTCGTAGCCCATGCCCAACTTCGGTATCCGCCCTGCCGGCTCATACGGGCTCGACGATCATCCCAGAGCGCCGGCGGGAAGACCCCGCACCCGTAAGCTCGTCGCGTGGGAACCGGGAGACGCGGGTGTCGCGCGCGGTGCGCCGTGTGGCTGTCCGCGGTCGTCGTCCCCCTGGCCGCGGTCGGTTGTGCGGGCGAGACGGGCGACGGCTTTCGCGTGGACGATCGCGAGCGCGACGCCGCCAGCTGCGGCACCGGCGACGACAACACCAGCTGTCCCGGCGCCGCGCTGTTCGCCATCGCCGGGAACCCCTCCGCGCGGGAGTTCGCGGTGGTGTGGCAGGGCTCCTACGAGCGGACGGGCCTCGGCGCCCCTGTCGTGTACGCGCGCCGTTTCGACGCGCGTACGGGCAAGGCGCGCGGACGCAGCGTGACGCTGCCCGGAGTGGCGGCGGGCTACAGCCTGATGGTGGCCCACGACCCTCACACCCGCACGTACGCGGTCGCCGCCCAGGATGCGGGGGCGGGCGGCGACGCCCCGCTTCCGCCCGTCCGCTTCCAGCGCTTCACGCATGCGCTGCGACCGGTGGGGTCCCCTCTCGACCTGGGCAGCTGGGCGCTCAAGGCGCTGGCGGTCGAGCCGGGCGGGCGGGTGGCGGTCGTCGGGGCCGAGAACCAGCGCGCGATCAACGGCGGCGCCCGGCCGCCCGGACCGCCGCTGCGGCTGCGCGTGGAGACGCTCGACGCGCGGGACCGGAGCCTGCGGGTCGAGCGCCGCCCCGGCCCGAGCCCGGACACCCTGTTCGCCGGCGACACGCAAGCCGCCTACGACCCCGCGGCGCGCGCGCTGCTCGTGTCGTGGACGCCCCTCGGCCCCGGCTCGGACGAGGCCATCCGGGTCGAGCGCGTCGGCCCGGGCCGGGACGGCGGCGTCCTGAGCGTGCCCGCCCCGCGCCTGGAACCGGCGAGCGGCGGATCGAGCCTGGCCTGCAACGGGGCCCGCGGCGACTGCGCGATCGTCTACCCCGCGAGGACGGCGAGCCGCGCGCTGCTCGGTGACCTCTACGCGCGGCGGCTCGAGCACGGCGGCCGTGCCGCCGGACCTCCGGTCCGCATCGCGCGCGGGGTCCGCGGGACCTTCGGGGCCGCGGCGCACGGCGCGGGCTACACGGTCGGATGGAACGAGGGGCTCATCCAGGCGCCGGTTCGCGCGCACGCCGTTGTGGCGCGCCTGAGCGGCGCCCCGGCGCGGACGCAGACGCTGCTCGACGACGAGCTGCCGGGCCCGGCGGCGATGGCCGGGGGCGCCGGCACGGCCACCGACCTGCTGGTGTGGCGCCCGTTGAGCGGCGACCAGGGGTCGGCCCAGCTGTTCGGCCGGATCCTCCGAGTGTCCGACCCGCCGGAGTAGCTCCTCCGGAGCCGGGAGGGGCGGCCGTATGCTCGCCCTGTGGCAACGCTGCGGCGCGCGCCCTGGATCGCGATGCTCGTCTCGCTGCCGGCCGTGGCGGCGGCGATCGTGGCGCTCGTCGCCCTCGACGGGGGCGGACCCCACCAGCCGGCCCGCCCACGCGAGGCCGGGAAGCGGGGTCGGCCGGACCCCGGTCCGCGGCGCGTGCCCGTGGCCGCGCCCGGCCCGGCGCCGCTGGCGGCCCGCCCCGAGCACGAGGTCGAGATCCCCAGGCGCCTGACCGGCCGCGGCCCGTTCATGACGGTGCGCGGCGGCGTCGCCCGCCTCGGCCACGCCCGTCGCAGGAAGGGCCGGGTCGCGCTCACCTTCGACGACGGCCCGGGCCCGCTCACGGCCTCGTTCCTCCACCGCCTCCAGCGTCTCGACGCGAAGGCGACGTTCTTCGTGGTCGGGTACGCCGTGAACCAGCGGCCGCAGCTGTTGAGGCACGAGCGCGAGCTGGGCATGGGGATCGGCAACCACAGCTGGAGCCACCCGCCGATGCGCCGGCTTCGCCTGCGCGCCCAGCGCTTCCAGATCCACGCCAACGAGGACGCGATCGAGCGCGTGCTGGGCTACCGGCCGCTGTTCTTCCGCCCGCCCGACCTGTCGTTCAACCTCGTGACCGCGCGCGAGATCGAGGCCGCGGGACTGGTGGGCGCGCTGTACACGGTGGACACCCGCGACTGGACCCGCCCCGGCGCGCGGACGATCGTGCGGCGCGCGCTGCGCGTGCGCCCCGGCGGCGTGGTCGCGCTGCACGACGCGGGCGGCGACCGCCGGCAGACCCTGGCGGCGCTCGGCCCGATCGTGCGCGGGCTGCGCAAGCGCCACCTGAAGCCGGTCACGCTCGACGACCTGTACCGCCGCGCGCCGCGGTCGCGGCGGCCGGCCGGATACGGCCCGCCGGCCGCCGCCATCCGGTAAACCCCATCGCGTGAGAGGAACGCTCCGCGCGATGGCCGGCGCCGCTACGTGCGTGGCGCTGCTGTCGTGCGCGCCGGCCGCGGCGAAGGCGCCCGCGTTCGCGCCCGCCGTGAAGCTGCCGGGGGCCGGCGGGCGCACCGAGCCGCGCATCGCCTACACGCCCGCCGGGCGTCCGTTCGTGATCTCGAACGACGGCGACTCCGGCCTGGCCACCGTCTACACCACCGGCGACGGCGGCGCCACGTGGACCAGGACGCCGTCCACGTTTCCCGGCCAGCAGGCGCCGACCATCGACACCGAGATCGTGGCCACCGGCACCGGCAGGCTCGTGGCCACCGAGCTGGACGCCGCCGCCCTGACGTTCGTGACCGGCTACTCGGACGACGGCGGCAGGAGGTGGAGCCCCTCGCGGGGGACGAGCCTGCCCGACATCGACCGGCCCTGGATGGCCGTCGGGCCCGACGACCCGGCCACGCACCGCCCGCGCGTGTACCTGCTCTTCCACAACCTGGCCTCGGGCATTGTCGAGCACAACATGTACGTGATGACCTCGACGGACGGCGGCGAGTCGTTCGGCGCCCCCGTGCCGCTCACCCTGCCGGGCTCGCAGGCCTACGCCGACCTCCAGTGCGCCGACTCGGGCGCCCCGTCCAGCCTCAACGTGAACCCGCGCAGCGGTCAGGTGTACGCGGTGTGGGGCACGCGCACCTCGCCGGTTGGCGGCTGCGGAGCCGCGGTGTTCGGCACGATCGAGGCCAACGTGGTTGGGGAGACGCGCGTCTGGGTGGCCACCTCGGGGGATGGCTCGCTCGGCTCGTGGAAGGAGTCGCTGGCCGCCGACGCGGGCGACAAGACGGTGTCCGCGTCGTTCGAGCCGGCGGCGATCGATCGCGCCGGCACGGTCTACGTGGCCTACGCGGAGACCGCCAACCCCTACCCGGACTTCTCGCGCGCGGCGGTCAAGTACGTGCACGCGCCCGCCGACCTGTCCAGGTGGTCGGCGCCGAAGGTGGTGGCGCCCGCCGGTCCCGTGGGCCAGTACGACCCCAGCATCGTGGCCGGCGACGGCGGCCAGCTGGCGCTGGCCTACTACAAGGGCGAGCCGCGCGAGGGCAGGACGCCGGTCTGGTACGTGCACGCGGCGCTGGTGCACGGAGCCACCGCGGCCGCCCCGACCGTGGAGGAGACGCGGGTCTCGCCGATCCCGGCGTACGCCCAGAGCGCCAACGACATGGGCGGCTCGTGCTCCGAGGGCCCGGAGCCGGGAGTGGAGAACGGCTTCGTCTGCGACCGCGCCACCGACGACTGGGGGCTGGGGCTCGACCCCGGCTGCCGCCTGACGGTCGTCTTCCCGACCGCCGGCAACGACGCGCCGGGATCGGACGAGGGCACGTTCGCGTCCACGCAGACCGGCGGCGGCACGCCGTGCCCCACGACCGGCTCGTCGCCCCTGGTGGGGCCCACGCGGAAGGAGCTGGCGCGGCGCATCAAGATCGCCCACCTGCACGGGCGCGCCGCCGGCCTGGAGGCGCGCTGGCGGCGCAGGGGGTTCGTGCCGCTGCGCGCCAAGACCAAGCCGG
>DASVQK010000137.1:0-8398 GCA_036389105.1 Thermoleophilaceae bacterium | reverse complement strand
GCTGAAGAGCGGCCCGATGACGTAGGCGCCGACGAGGATCACGACCCAGAGCGCGGGCAGGATCCGCAGCGCGCGGCGGGCGAAGTAGGCGCCCATCCGGGGGTCGCGGCACCAGCTGCGCGCCACCAGGAAGCCGCTGATGGCGAAGAACCCGGTCACCGCCAGGTCGCCGAGGGTCTCGCGCGCCGCGCCCAGGGCGGGGTCGTCGCGGCCCGTCAGCAGGAAGGCGTGCGAGACCAGCACGAGCGAGGCGGCGGCGAGCCTGAGCAGGCCGAAGTTGTTGTCTGCCGAGCCGATCGCGGGGCGGGACATTGGATCCTTATCGGCCGGCGACGGGTCCCTCAGCAGGGCTGGGCGGCGATCCGCCGGAGGGTTTCGGACGGCGGCCATCTAGACTGACTCGCCAGTCAGCGAGCCACGTAGGAGCCCGATTTGGCCGTCGCCACGCCGTACACCGAGAAGACCGACGAGCAGCGCGCGATCACCGAGATGGTGCGCCAGTTCGTGGACGAGCAGGTCATCCCGATCGCCGAGGAGCACGACCACGAGGACAAGTTCCCCGAGGCCGTGGTCGAGCAGATGAAGGAGCTGGGGCTGTTCGGCGTGACCATCCCGGAGGAGTACGGCGGGATGGGGCTCGACCTGACCACCTACGCGATGATCGTCGAGGAGCTCTCGCGCGGCTGGATCTCGATCTCCGGCATCGTCAACACCCACTTCATCGGCTCCTACCTGCTGATGAAGTTCGGGACGGACGATCAGAAGGACCGCTTCCTGCCGCGCATGGCCACCGGCGAGATCCGGGCCGCGTTCTCGCTCTCGGAGCCCGGCCTGGGCTCGGACGTGCAGGCCATCTCCACGCGCGCCAAGCAGGACGGCGACGACTGGGTGATCAACGGTCAGAAGATGTGGGTCACCAACGGCCTCATGTCGGGCCTGGTCTTCCTGCTGGCCAAGTCGGACCCCGACGCCGACCCCCCGTACAAGGGCATGACCTGCTTCATCACCGAGAAGGAGCCGGGCGAGGCCGAGAACAGCGGCGACCACAAGGGCCTGACCATCCCGCCCAAGATCAAGAAGATGGGCTACAAGGGCGTCGAGTCCACCGAGCTGGTCTACGAGGACTACCGCTGCCCCGCCGGCAACGTGCTGGGCGGCGAGGAGGGCGTGGGCAACGGCTTCCGCTACATGATGGACGCGCTCGAGGTGGGGCGCGTGAACGTGGCCGCCCGCGGCGTGGGCATCGCTCAGCGCGCCCTGGAGCTCGGCCTGCGCTACTCGCAGGAGCGCAAGACGTTCGGCAAGCCGATCGCCCAGCACCAGGCCATCCAGTTCAAGCTGGCCGACATGGCCACGAAGGTCGAGGCTGCCCGCCTCCTGACGCTCAAGGCGGCGCGCCTGAAGGACGCGGGGCAGCGCTCGGACCTCGAGGCCGGCATGGCCAAGCTGTTCGCCTCGGAGACCGGCAAGGAGGTGGTGGAGGACTCCTTCCGCATCCACGGCGGCTACGGCTACTCGAAGGAGTACGAGATCGAGCGCCTCTACCGCGACGCGCCGCTGCTCCTGATCGGCGAGGGCACGTCCGAGATCCAGCGCATGGTGATCGGCAAGAAGCTGCTCCAGCGCCACAAGATCTAGGCATGCGCAGGGCGGCCCTGACACTCGCGCTGGCGGCCGTGACACTGCTGGCGGCCGCCCCGGCGCACGCGGCGCTGCCGCCGATCAAGCACGTGTTCATCGTGATCCTCGAGAACGAGGACGCGGACGTCACGTTCGGCCCCTCCACCAAGGCCCCGTACCTGGCCCAGACGCTGCGGGCGCAGGGCGCCTTCGTGCCGCAGTACTACGCCACCGGGCACCTGAGCCTGGACAACTACATAACGATGGTCAGCGGCCAGGCGCCCAACCCGTACACCCAGGCCGACGCGCCCACGTTCGTCGACGTGGTCCCCGGCGTGATCGGGGCCGACGGTCAGGCGATCGGCCAGGGCACGGTCTATCCGGCCACCGTCAAGACCATCGCCGACCAGCTGAACGACAAGGGGCTGACCTGGCGCGGCTACATGGAGGACATGGGCAACACGCCCGGCCAGCCGGCCACGTGCAGGCACCCGGCCCCGGGCGCGCCCGACCAGACGCAGCAGGCGCGCGAGAACGACCAGTACGCCACGCGCCACAACCCGTTCGTCTACTTCCACTCGATCATCGACGACCAGGCCCGCTGCGACGCCAACGACGTGCCGCTCGACCGCCTGCCGGCCGACCTGAGCACGGCGCAGACCACCCCCAGCTACTCGTTCATCACGCCCGACCTGTGCAGCGACGCGCACGACGAGCCGTGCGTGGACGGCACGCCCGGCGGCATGGTGGCCGCGAACGGGTTCCTCAAGCAGTGGATCCCCAAGATCCTGGCCTCGCCCGCGTACGCGGACGGCGGCCTGGTCCTGATCACCTTCGACGAGGCCGAGAACCACGACGCGGACGCGTGCTGCGACGAGCCGCCCGGCCCAAACACACCGAATCCCGGCGGCCCCACGCCGGGCCCCGGCGGCGGGCGGATCGGAGCCGTGTTCCTGTCCGACTACATCACGCCCGGAACGGTCTCCAAGGACGCCTACAACCACTACTCCCAGCTGCGCAGCTTCGAGGACGTGTTCGGGCTGCCGCACCTGGGCTACGCGGCGCAGGAGGGCCTGAGGCCGTTCGGCGACGACATCTTCACCAACCCGGCGGGCAAGCCGCTCCCGCCGGTGAAGAAGCCGCGCGTGAAGGTGCGCGGGGTGCCAAGGCGCTGCGTGTCGCGCCGCTTCCGCGTGCGCGTGAAGGCCTCCGGCAGCGGCGTGTCGGTGGTCGTGAGGATCGACAAGCGGCGGGTGCGCTCGACCAGGCGGAAGAAGCTCCGCTTCTGGGTCAGCGCGGCCCACGCCAAGCCGGGCCCCCACCGGCTGCGCGTCCAGGTCACCGATCGTTTCGGCCGGCGCGCCGGACGGTCGGTGAGGTTCACGCGCTGCGCGTAGCCGCTTGAGCGCGGAGCGCGACGTGGAGGTGCGCGCCGCCGGCGGCGTGGTGCGGCGGCCGCGCGAGGGCGGCGAGGGGCTGGAGATCGTGCTCGTGCACCGTCCGAAGTACGACGACTGGTCGCTTCCCAAGGGCAAGCTCGACCCGGGGGAGAGCTACGAGCAGGCGGCGCTCCGCGAGGTCGAGGAGGAGACCGGCCTGAGCTGCCAGCTGGGGCCCGAGCTGGGCGAGGCGCGCTACGAGGACGCCAGGGGCCGCTCGAAGCTGGTGCGCTACTGGCTGATGACCCCGCTGGGCGGGCAGTTCGAGCCGCACCACGAGGTGGACGAGCTGGTCTGGCTCGCGCCCGACGAGGCGCTCGAGCGGCTGACGTACGACCACGACCGCGAGCTTGTGGCCGAGGCGACCGCCGCTGCGGGCTGACAAGATAGGCCCGTGAGCGCGGGGGAGACACGGGTCCTGATCGAGCAGGCGGTCGAGCGCTTCGGCGCCGAGGTGCCCGCTCTCAAGCAGCTCAAGGTGGTGCTCAAGCTCCAGCTGCCCACCCACGGCGCGGGCGCCCCGGTGTGGCGGGTCGAGCTGCCCGGCCCGCGCGTCTCGCGCGACCCGGCCGGCGACGCAAAGCTGGACGTGAGCGTCTCGCGCCCCCAGTTCAACCAGCTGGCGAAGGACGGCCGTCTCCAGGACTGGGCCGACGCGTACCGGCACGGCCACGTGACCGTCTCCGGCGAGCAGGCGGTCGTGAAGCTCGTGGGCAACGTGATCGAGCGCCAGCTGCTCCGCGCGAGCCCGCGCTGAGGCGCTACAGGCAGCGGTAGGCGATCCGGGCGGCCGCCCGGGTGACCCCGAGCGGCACGCGCGGCCAGACGCGCTCGAGGGGGCCCTGACGCCCGCGGCCGCGCAGGGGGCGCGCCGCGCGGGACGGGCCGCCGCCGGCCTCGCCGCCCGGGGCGCGGCCGGGCACGTAGTCATAGCGGTACTCGGGCGCCTCGCGGGCGCTCCACTGGGCCTTGAACCGGGCCAGCGACGATTCCGGTTTGGCGTGGCCGAAGTCCAGGTGGCGGTGGCCGTTCTCGGCCGCCCAGCGGATGGCGTGCCAGTACAGGGCGTGGTTGGGCCGGAGGTCCAGGCGGGAGTCGTCGCTGCCGTTGTAGAGCAGGTCGAGCGTGCCGCCGAACGAGTGGAAGACGCCGCCCGCCACGACGTCGCCCTCGTGCTCGGCCAGGAACAGCCGGAACGTGCCGCCGGGCTGGAGCAGGCGGCGGGCCTCGGCCAGCTGGCGGTACGGGCGCGGCAGCGAGCAGCGGCGGCGCATGGTGGCCAGGTAGAGCGCGTAGAAGGCCCGCAGGTCGCCGTCCTGGCGCCCCTCGCGGACCGTCACCCCGGCGCGGTCGGCCTTGCGCAGGTTGCGGAACAGGCTGTTCGACGTCTTCTTCCAGCCGGCGCGCAGCTCGTCCGGGTCTCCGTCGAGGTCCAGGATCCAGGTGGGATGCTTCGTCGCGCGGCGCAGCTCCGGCACCAGCGCGTCGCAGCCGGGCCTGCGCGAGTGCAGCGTCCAGAGCCGCGCGCCGGCGTCGGCCAGCCGGCAGGCGGCCTCCAGCAGCATGCGCTCGTCGCCGTTGGAGAACGCGAGCGGACCGGCCGGCGGCACCACCGGCAGCGTGCGCAGCCGGCGCCCGGTGACCAGCCCGCGCGTCCGCATCAGCGGCAGCGCGCCGGTCAGGGCGCCGTCGGGCCGCTCGAGGGCCAGATACTCGGGCTCGAAGCCGTAGGCGGCCTCCAGCACCCGTGCCCAGGCGCCGAGGTGGTAGGCACCCGCGTCCGGGTGGTGGCGCACGAATGCGTCCCAGCGCGGGTCCGTCGCGGGGTCGATGGGCACGACTCCCAGGCTGTCGTGCGGGTCGCCCAGAGTGCCGATGCCGGCCAAGCCCGCCGGTAGGGTGTCGCCCCCGTGGCTGCCGGAGACGCGCATCACTCGGCCACCCGCCCGCCGTCCGGCCTCGTGCGGCGGCTTCCGCGACGACCGCCGTCGCTGGAGGTCCACGACTCGCTGGACGGGCTGCGGGACGAGTGGGACGCGCTGGCGGACGCGACGGGCGCCTCGCCGTTCGTGCGGCCGGGCTGGATCGAGCCGTGGCTGCGCGCGTTCGGATCGGGCACCGTGCGGACGCTGGCCGTGCGCCGCGAGGGCAGGCTGGCCGGCGTGCTGCCGCTCCAGACGAGGGCCGGCACGATCAGCTCGCCGGCGAACTGGCAGACGCCGCTGTTCGGGCCGGTGGCGGAGAGCTCGGACGTCGCGGCGGAGCTGGCCGTGGGGCTCTTGTCAGGCGTCAAGCGCCGGGCCGACCTCTGGTTCCTGGGCCTCGAGAACCTGGGATACGCGGAGTCCTCCGCGACGGCAGCCGAGGCGGGCTTCGGGCTGATCGTGCGCACGATCGCTCGATCGCCGTACGTCGCGGTGGAGGGGTCCTTCGACGAGTACATGGCCGGCCTTAATAGGAAGTTCCGTAAGGACATCGGCCGT
This sequence comes from Thermoleophilaceae bacterium, assembly GCA_036389105.1. Taxonomy (GTDB): domain Bacteria; phylum Actinomycetota; class Thermoleophilia; order Solirubrobacterales; family Thermoleophilaceae; genus AC-37. Next base: position 2,856 of record DASVQK010000137.1, on the reverse strand, counting down.
CGGTGGCGAAGACTTGAGGATCAGGGCCGGGTCGAGGTGGTCTACGAGGACGGCTCGGAACGTCTGGAGGAGCTGCTCACCGACGGCTTCCGGCTGGAGGGGTCGGGCTGGAAGGCCGAGATCGGCACCGCGATCGCGTCCGATCCCGTCCGCGAGCGCTTCTACAGGGAGGTGGCGCGCTGGGCGGCCGGGCGCGGCTGGCTGCGGCTCGCCTTCCTGCGCCTGGACGACCGCGCGATCGCGTTCGACTTCTGCATCGAGACGGGCGGCGTGTCCTACGTGCTCAAGGGCGGGTTCGACGTGGAGGCGCGCAACCTCGGCCCGGGCGTCCTGCTCACCCACCACGAGCTCGAGCGCGCGTTCGAGCTCGGCCTCACGTCGTACGAGCTGCTCGGGCAGCAGGACGACTACAAGCGCAGCTGGACCTCGACCGTCCGCGAGCGCGAACGACTCCAGGCGTTCCCCCCGTCGATGCTGGGGACCGCGGAGTACATGGCCTGGCGCTACGGCCGCCCGCTGGCGCGGCGGGCGCGGGCCGGGCTCAGTGGCAGGCGGTCGAGCCGGAGTCCGTGAACGACTTGCCCGCTACGGGGGCGAACTTCCAGTCGTAGCTGCTCGGGTGCAGCGTCATCCGAAGGACTCCGAAGGTGGTGTTGTTGCGCACCTGGCTGTTGGCCTTGATCGAGCCCCAGTCCACCAGGCTCTTGCCGCCCGTTCCCACCACGAACTCGCGTATGCCGCGCGCCGAGTCCGCCACCGCGCCCGGCGTCTGCGGGGCGAAGCGCTCGTAGAGGTGGTCGTGGCCGGCCAGGACCACGTCGGCGTTGGCGTTGTAGAGGTCCTGGAAGATGGTGCTCATGTTGGACGCGTTGTCCGCGAGACCGGAGCTGAAGCGCGGGTGGTGCCAGAAGGCCAGCGTGCACTTGGTCGGGTTGGCCGCGAGGTCCGAGCGCAGCCACGTCTCCTGCGCCGAGCCCGAATAGCAGCCCACCTGCGGGCAGTTGGAGTTGATCGCGACGATGTGCCAGGCGCCCAGGTTGAAGCTGTAGTAGCCCTTGTCGCGGTCGCCGGCCGGGCCGGTCAGGCTGCCGGCCCCGTTGAAGTAGTCGAAGTAGCCCTTGGCGCCCGAGGTCAGGTACTCGTGGTTGCCGACACCCGGGTGGTTGAGCTGGTTGGCGCGGCCCCACGTACTGGCGTAGACCTGCTGGAACTTCGACAGCGTGCCATCGTCGTACTGGAGGTCGCCCAGCGTCAGCACGCCGCTCAGACCGGTGTTCAGAAGGAGGTTCGACGTGGCCTTCTGCTGGCAGCGGTCGGCGGTGCCGTTGCCGCCGTTGAAGGCGGGGTCGGCCGGGTCGCAGGCGATGTCGCCCGCGGCGCCGATGACCGGGTCGTTGCTCGGCGTGGGCGTAGGCGTGGGCGTGGGGGACGGCGTGACCGCGCCCGCGTCGTGGTGCGCCTGGAGCTGGCCGGCGCTGAGCGCCGTGCGGTAGAGCGCCACCTCGTCGAGCGTGCCGTTCCAGTACGACGTGCCCGAGCTCTGCCCGATCGAAAGCGGCAGCGTGTTGTTGGCCATCGTGCGGTTGGTGACCGCGCCGGTCACGTCGTCGCCGTCGATGTAGAGCCTGACAGTCCCGCCGCTCTTGGTGACCGCCACGTGGTGCCAGCTCGTGTCGGTGACGGTCGTGGTGGAGGACACGAGGTCGCCGACCTTGGCCTGGCGGAGGACCAGCCGGTTGGACGAGTTGAACGCCAGGAGCCAGGCGTTGGCGCCCTGCGAGGCGACCGCCTGGTAGTCGGGCGCGCCGAAGGTGTTGCGCTTCACCCACGCCTCGACCGTGAAGGTGTCGCCCACGTCGAGCGAGGCCGTGTGGGGCACACTGACGTTGCCGGTCGAGCCGTTGAACGCGACGGCCGTGTCGGACTCGCCCGCGATCGCGCCGATCCGCCCGAGGGTGTAGCCGCCCTGATAGCTCCCGGCGTTGGAGCCCCAGCTGTCGCAGGCGGCGGTGCCCGACGACTCGCCCAGGCGCCAGTAGCTGACCAGACCGGCGGTCCCGGTGATGGCGTTGGAGTACGTGGTCCCCGTGCTTCCGGTGCAGGTGGCGGCCGCGGCCGGCTGAGCGCCGACGAGGGCGCTCCCGAGCAGGGCGGTGGCGAGGATGAGCTTGAGTGGATTTCGCATGACCGGAGTCCGTTCCAGCATACGTGCGGGAAGACTGCTTGGCCAACGGTACAGGCTTGGCAGAGCCGGAACAAGGGGGAGGGGGCCCCAGTTTGGAGCTTTCGCGCGGGAAAGCTCCGCTCCTGCTGCAAGGATTGCCGCGTGTCCGCCCCAGCCGTGGCCCTGATCGACGGCGAGCACCACCCCTCCGTGGTCCGTACGGCCCTGGACCGGCTCGAGCGCGAGCGCGGCCTGGCAGCCGTGGTGTTCTGCGGCGGCGAGGAGAAGACCGGGCGGGCGGTGCTCGAGGCGGCCGCCGAGCACTACGGCCGGCCGGTGGAGACGGGCGACCCCGAGGCGGCCCTGCGCGTCGCGGCCGAGCAGGCTGCCGGCGCGGGCGGCGCCGCCGCCGTGGTGGACCTGGCCGACGAGCCCGTCGTGCCGCCGCGCCGCAAGCTGCGGCTGGCGTCGCTGGCGCTCCACCTGGGCATGGCGTACGAGGGGCCGGGCATGGTGCTGCGTCCGCCGTCGTACGCCGCGGTGGCCTTCGACGGGCCGAAGCTGGCGGTGATCGCCACCGGCAAGCGCACCGGCAAGACGGCGGTGGCGGGCCACTGGGCCCGCCTGCTGCGCGACCGAGGCGCGCGGCCGGTGATCGTCTCGATGGGCCGCGGCGGCCCGCCCGAGCCGCA
>DASVQK010000136.1:0-20737 GCA_036389105.1 Thermoleophilaceae bacterium | reverse complement strand
CCGCCGCCTCCACCGCCGTAGCCGCCGCTCCCTCCACCCGCCGCGGCGAGGACCGCCGGCGCCGCGACGAGCAGCGCGACGACCGCCGCCGGAGCCGCGGTGGCGATCAGCGCGCGCGCCCTCGATGCCAAGTCGTTGGTCCCCGTGGGCACATTGTGACCGAACGGGGCGCCCCCGGCCCAGCGCCGTTGTGCGACGCGCTACTCGTCCAGGCGAACCGGGTCGCCGACCGCGACGCGCCCGGGCCTCACGGTCGATCCGTACACGCCCAGGCAGGCGTCGCGCTCGCGGGCGATGGTGCGCAGCACCTCCGGGTCCCGCTCCGCGGTGGCGGGCTCGACGTTCACGACCACGCAGCGCTCGTCGCGCCGGTCCACCCGCATCCGCATCCCTCCGACGGCCAGGACCCGGCCCAGCCACGACTCCTCCAGGAACGGCTCGCCGCCGCTCGCCTCGACCACGAGGTTGGGCCGGAAGCGCCGCACGTCGAGGTCGCTCCCCACCAGGGCACCCAGCCGGTCGACCGTCTGGGTGGTGACGAGCGACAGCGGCATGGCGTCGAAGACGCCGCGGTTCTGCCTGATCACGCGCACCCCCTCGCCCAGCTCGGCCGCCAGGGCCGGGTCGGCGACGTCGAGCTCGTCGCCCGACGGCGTGTGCACCACGGTCCGGGAGGCGTTCGGCCGCTCGGGCTCGACGAACCACGGGCGGTAGTGGCCCAGGTCGGACCGCTCGCGGATCGTCAGCCACGGAAAGCCACTGCGCTCCAGGCCGGGCCGGACGAAGGCCCAGCGCCGGTCGCCCGCCAGGCCGTTCCACGACACCTCGACGTCCGGCAGCGACTCGCCGCCCATCGACTTGACGGGATAGCGCCACAGCGCCGCCACACGGCCCACGGGCGGCGCCTCGATCGGCCCTTTCCGGCGTGTCCGATCTCGGGGCATCGGCCCGGTCCAGGATCGCAGGCCCGATCCGGGATCGTCCGTGGGAAGCCGGCGCGCCCGAGCGCCAGGCCGGGTCGCCTTAGACTCGCCGCCGGCGCCGAAGCGGAAGGAGGACCAGATGCCCACACAGCTGTCGATCGCCGACCTGCCGGGCAGCGAGACCGCGTCGCGCTTCGAGGGCGCGGACCACGGTTCGACGGTCTCGTTCTTCATCACCCGCCACCCACCCGGCGCGGGGGCGCCGCTGCACCGTCACCCGTACGAGGAGACGTTCATCGTGGAGGAGGGCACGGCGGAGTTCACGATCGACGGCCAGACGACCGAGGCCCGCGCGGGCCAGATCGTGATCGTGCCCGCGGGCGCCGCGCACGGGTTCCGCAACGCGGGCGACGGGGTGCTGCGCCAGGTGAGCATCCATCCGGCGCCCCGGATGGAGCAGGAGTGGCTGACAACCGAGGAGGAGAAGTGAGCGAGGTTCTGCTGAGCGAGCGTGCCGCGGAGCACGTGCACGTGATCACCCTCAACCGCCCGGACCAGCTGAACGCGATGACGGCCGAGCTGTGTGAGGCGCTGCATCGCGAGCTGGAGCGGCTGGGTGGCGACCGCTCGTGCCGCGCGATCGTGCTGACGGGCGCGGGCCGGGGCTTCTGCGCGGGCGTGGACCTGCGCGGCTACGGGCGGGCGCCCGGCAACGACGGCGCCGACCCGGCGCGCGACTTCCTGACCAACCAGGAGCACATGTCGAGGCTGGTACTGCGGCTCCGCGCCACCCCGCAGCCCGTGATCGCGGCGGTGAACGGGCCGGCCGCGGGCTTCGGAATCGCCCTGGCGCTGGGAAGCGACATCCGCTACGCGGCCGCGCCCGCGGTCTTCCGCGTCGCGTTCCTGAACGTGGGTGTGTCGAACTGCGACATGGGCGTCAGCTGGCTGCTGCCGCGCCTGGTCGGCGCCTCGCGGGCGCACGAGCTGATGCTGACCGGCCGCCGCGTCGCCGCCGAGGAGGCGGAGCGGATCGGGCTGGTGGCCGAGGTCGTGGAGCCCGAGCGCCTGCTGCCGCGGGCGCTCGAGGCCGCCGAGCAGGTGACCGCGTGGTCGCCGTGGGGCATCCGCCTGACCAAGCAGGGAATGTGGGCCGCCCTCGAGATCGCGTCCGAGCAGGCCGCGGTGGAGTACGAGGACCGCCAGCAGATCATGGCCATCCACGGCCGCGCGCCCGGGGAGGCCGTGTCGGCGTTCCTGGAGAAGCGGCCCGCGCAGTTCCCCGACTGAGGCCCGTCATCCAGTCGGCGATCGCTCGCCGACTCGCTAGGGTCCGGCACGTGGCAGACGAGGTGACAGTGGTGGCGGTGTTCAAGGTCAAGCCGGAGGCGGAGGAACGGGCCCTGGGGCTGCTGCGCGACGTGGCCGAGGCCACCCACGGCGAGGAGGGCTGCGTCAAGTACACGCTCCACAAGGCCGGAAACGAGCCCGGCGCCTACTGCCTCGTGGAGAAGTGGCGCTCCCAGGCCGACCTCGACGCCCACTTCCGCCAGCCGCACATGACGCAGCTGGCCGGGGCGGGCGACCTGCTGACGGAGCCGCCCCAGGTCTTCTTCTGCGAGCAGATCGACGCAGGCGACGCGACGAAGGGCGCCATCTGACCGACGGCTCGGCCGCCGAGCAGAAGGTCAGCGACCAGCTCGAGGGCTGGCTGCGCGGGGACGAGCCCAAGACGCTCGGCAGCCTGATCGAGCTGTTCGGCGAGCGCAGCTTCGCCATCCTGTTCGTGCTGTTGATGGCGCTTCCGGCGCTGCCGGTGCCCACCGGCGGCGCGACGCACGTGCTGGAGGTGATCACGGCGCTCCTGGCGCTCGAGCTGATCGTGGGCCGGCGCACGATCTGGCTGCCGCAGCGCTGGCGGCGGACGGAGCTGGCGGGCGCCTCGCGGGAGAAGTTCGTCGCGATGCTGCTCAGGCGGATCCGCTGGTTCGAGCGCTTCTCGCGCCCGCGCGGTCAGTGGCTGCTGGGCCACCGCCTGAGCGGCGTGCTGTTCGGTGCGGTCGTGCTGGGACTGACCGTGGCGGCGTTCTTCGCGCCGCCGTTCTCCGGACTGGACACGCTGCCGGCGCTCGGGGTCGTGCTGCTGGCGCTCGGCGTGCTCCTGAAGGACTCGCTGCTGGCGGGCGCGGGGATCGTCGTCGGCGCCCTGGGGGTCGTGCTCGCGCTCGCCCTGGGAAGCCTCGTGGCCAAGGCGCTGCGCGGCCTGTTCTGACGGTCGCGAGCGGTCAGTTGGCGGGCGCGACGCCCGCGACGATCCAGGTGGAGGCCATCGCGTGCAGCCCGTCGGGGCCGGCGAACTCGCTCAGGCCGTCCCGAAGCGCGGCGCGCACCTCGTCGTGCATGTGCGCCGCGCGGTCGCCGGCCAGGCGGAGGATCTCGCCCGCCGGGCCGAGCGCCATAACGAGGTCGATCGCCTCCTCGACGTCATGGCCCACCAGGATCGGGATCTCGCAGCGGTGGAGCACGACGTCCGTGAAGCCGCTGTGGAGAAGGATGTCGCTGACGGTGTCCGCGCCGGCCATCGAGAACGGGCCGGGCCCGCAGGTGGGCTCGTCGTACTCCTCCGGCCGGCTGACCATCCCCTCGACGATCGTCTGGGCGCGGTACATCCACGGGTTGTCCTCGCGCCGGCGCCACACCACCATCACGAGGCGGCCGCCGGGGACGAGCGCGCGGCGCACGTTTCGCAGGGCCGCCACCGGGTTCGAGAAGAACATCGTGCCGAAGCGCGAGAACGCCGAATCGAACGGACCGGGAAGCTCGACCGCCTCCACGTCCACCACGTCGAAGCGCGCGTTGGGCACCCCAGCCTCCGCCGTCTCGCGGCGCCGCGTCCACCCCGTACGCCTCGCCGTCCGGGCCGACCAGGCCCGCTATCCGCTGCGTGGTGTCCCCGAACCCGCAGCCGATGTCCAGCACGCGCTGGCCGGGCTGCGGCGGGTAGAGGCCCAGCGCGGCCTCCCCGTGCTGTCCGAGACCGGTCGTGACGATCTCGCGGAAGCGGACGAAGCGGTCGTAGAGCGGGCCGTCCCACGCCTCGATGGCCTCCGCGTTGGCGCTCATCCGGCGAGCGTACCCCAACACCCTCGCTATCCGGAGACCTACCGCTATACATACTTTTGGTGTGTAATGTTCGCGTCGTGCCGGCGGACAGTGCATACACCCGCTTCTCGATCGCGCTGGGCGATCGAGGGCTGCGCGCGCTCGGCAAGCTCAACGTCCCGCTCTACCGCGCCAGCCGCGGGCGGCTGCTCGGCAGCGTCGGCCGCGCGCCGGTCCTGCTCCTGACCAGCACCGGCCGCAAGTCGGGCCAGGAGCGCACGGCGCCGGTGCTGTACATGGAGGACGGCGACCGCCTGGTGGTGATCGGGTCGAACGCGGGCAACGAGCGCCCGCCCGCCTGGTCGCTCAACCTGAAGGCGAATCCCGAGGCCTCCGTCCAGGTCCGCGGCGAGCGCCGCAAGGTCCGCGCGCGCGTGGCGCAGGGCGAGGAGCGGGCCGATCTCTGGCGGCGGATGACCGAGCGGTACAGCGGCTTCGACGAGTACCGCGGGCGCACCGGGCGCGACATCGCGGTCTTCGTGCTCGAACCCCGGTAGCCGGCGCCGCGCCGGGCCGCGCGCGGTTGGGTTCGCGGGCATACTTGCTGGGTAGAAGCAGGCGGGAAGGGTGCCGGCATCGTGCCGGCCGGCGACTGAGGGGAGCTTGCATGAGGGCGGTCGGGACGAAGTGGGCTCGGATGGCATTCGCGATCGGTGCCGCGGCCCTGCTCGCGCTCGCGCTGGCGGCGTGCGGAAGCAGCAGCAGCTCGTCCAGCTCGTCCAGCTCCGACCCGGTCTCCGCCGCGCTCCAGACGCCCGGCGTGCGCACCGTGGTGATCCCCAAGCAGCGCAACGACCTCACGATCGTGGTCCCGTCGTGCTCCGAGGCGGCGGCCGCGCAGCCCGGCAGCACCGAGATCCCGCCCGGCTCGAACCAGATCGTCATTCCCAAGGGCTCGCTGACCCAGGCCGTCGCGGTGCAGCCGTGCGTCAGCCAGCCGACCCAGTCCAGCTCCAGCTCGTCCAGCAGCTCGTCGAGCTCGTCGTCGGGCGGCACCAGCACCCCGCCGCCCTCCGGCACGATCCTCGTGACGCCCGGCGCCGGCAGCGCCAACGCGCAGAGCTCGCAGAGCGGCACCACCCAGGGCAACCAGCTCGTGCTGCCCGACAACAGCAACGTGACCACGGTGATCGTGCCGCCGTGCACGCAGGCGTCCGGCGGCGAGGGCGGCTCCGGCACCACCAAGAGCCAGTCGATCCCGGCCACGAAGGGCGAGAAGACGGTCACCGCGCCGCCGTGCACGGTCCCGTCGTCGAGCAGCAGCAGCTCCAGCTCCAGCTAGGCTGCCGCGCCCGTGCCCTGGGACGACGACGACGATTGGGTTGGCGAGCCGCCGGAGGGCCGGCACAGCGCCGACCGGGCGCGGCCGGAGTTCTGGCGGCTCCAGCGGCCGCCCGAGATCATCGCGGCGGTCGTACTGCTGGCCATCGTGGTGCTGGTCGTCGTGCTGCTGACGCGCTCGTGAAGGGGCCGGCGCGTGGCGACTGACAACGGCGGCGACGAGGGGCGTCCGTCCGGACGCCAGCCGTACTTCTGGGTGATGATCGTGCTGGGCGTGCTGCTGGCGGCGGCGGCGCTGGCCGGCGGCAGCGGCAGCAAGAAGAAGGCTCCCACCCGGACCACGCTGCCCGGCTCGCGGGCCGTGCTGGTGCCCACCGCCGATCGCGAGCGCACCGTGGTGGTGCCGGCGTGCAACACGCCGCCCGAGGAGACCCGGCGTGACGTGGAGCGCGGCGAGCCCACGCTGGGCGCTGCCGTGATCGGGCTCCCGCGCACGCCAGGCGTGCGCACGCTGCTCGTGGCCAAGTGCCTGGCCGAGACCGCGGCGGAAGCCAACGGCCCGCTCAATCCGCCGTCGGCGGTGTTCGTGCTTCCGGTCGGCTCGCCCACGAACGGCAGCCCGACCACGTTCGGCGCGGAGTCGCAGGTGATCGTGCCCAACGAGAGCCCGGTCACCACCGTGGTGGTGCCGCCGTGTCCCGCGGTGGGCCAGACAGGCGGCCCCGGCAGCGCGCGCGGCCCGGCGCTGGTGGTGCGTCCGCTGCGCGAGGGGTCGGACGTGGCCGCCGCGCCGCAGTGCTGACGACGCAGGCCGTCGACTACAGCCCGTGGTGCGGCCACTCCGGCCTGCGGCCCGCCTTGAAGGCCGCCGCGCCGATCGTGTGGCTGTCGCGGCGCATGAACATCGACAGCGTGGCCTCCGCCTCGATGCGCAGCCGCTCCTCCAGCGTGCGGCCCACGCCGGTCACCACGCTCTCCTTGTCCGCCCGGATGGCGCCCTGCGGCAGCGCCGCGATCTCGCGAGCGAGCTCGGTGGCGCGATCCAACGCCGTGCCGCGCGGCACCACCTCGTTCACCAGGCCGATGCGCTCCGCCTCGCGCGCGTCGATCCGGCGCCCGGTGATGATCAGCTCCATCGCGCGCGCGTAACCCACCACCAGCGGCAGCCTGGCGGTCAGGCCGTCGCCGCCGACGATGTTCCAGCGCCGTTCGAGGGCGCCGAACTCCGCGTTCTCGGCCGCGATGCGGATGTCGGCGAGCAGCGCGGTCTCGAGCCCGGCGGCGAAGGCGTAGCCGTTCACGGCCGCGATCACCGGCTTGAAGACGTCGATCCGGCGCGTGTAGCCGCACGGGCCGGGGTCGTTGTAGAGGCCGCGCCGGAACGCCTCGTAGTCGCCGAGCTCCTCGAGCTCCGACGCCTCCTGGAGGTCCCAGCCGGCCGAGAACGTGGTGTCGCCGGCGCCGGTGATGATCAGGACGAACGCGTCGTCGTCGTCGCGAAAGCGCTGCCAGGCGTGGTGCAGCTCTCCGGCCATGTGGCGGCTCAGCGCGTTGTGCTGCTCCGGCCGGTCGTAGAAGAGCGTGACGACGTGCTCGTCCTTCTCGTAGCGGAGCGTGTCGTAGTCCATGCGGCCTCCAGGTCGGGTTCGGGCATGGTGACGAGGCTCGTCGTGCCGCGTCCGCGCGGTTCAGCCGCCGCGCCGGGGTGCCGATACCGATGCGATGTCCGCTCCCCTCGCGACGCTCCTGCGACGCGGCGTCGCGCTGATGGCGCTCGTCGTGCTGGCCCTGGCGGCCGTGCCGGCGGCCGCCTCCGCCGAGCACAACCCCAAGGGCCGCTTCCTCGGCGTGGTCAAGTCCAAGCGCGCCGGCGTCTCGCCGTTCGCGCCCCGTCGCGCCCCGGTGGACAACGTCACCTGGCACGGCGGCCCGGTGGTGCACGCCAGCACCGCCTACGCCATCTTCTGGGCGCCGCCCGGTCACAGCTTCCCCGCCGACTACACGTCGTCGATCGCCGACTTCTTCACGGACGTGGCCGCCGACAGCGGCAAGAGCACCAACGTGTTCTCGGTTGCGCGCCAGTACGCCGACGGCGTCGGCCCCGCGGCCTACCAGCTCTCGTACGGCGGGTCGTTCACGGACACCGACCCGTTCCCCGCCAGCGACTGCGTCGATCCCGGCACCTCGGTGTGCCTGACCGACCAGCAGCTCACGGCGGAGCTGGACGGCTTCATCGCCGCGCAGGGGCTGCCGCGCGGGATGAGCCACCTGTACTTCCTCTTCACGCCCGCGGGCGTGGGGTCGTGCTACGACAGCTCGAGCAGCGTCTGCGCGTTCCAGTACTTCTGCGGCTACCATAGCGACTTCCTGACCGGCTCGGGCAGGGTCCTCTACGCCAACGAGCCATATGCGTCCGGCGTCTGGGGCTGCGACGACGGCGAGTACCCGACGGGCACCTCGGGCGACGGGACGATCAACGTGGTCAGCCACGAGCAGCTCGAGATCGCCACCGATCCGCTCGGCAACGCCTGGTACGACTCGGAGGGCGAGGAGATCGCCGACAAGTGCGGCTTCGACTTCGGCGTCCCGCTCGGCGTCACGCCCTCCGGAGCCAACTACAACCAGCTGATCGCCGGGTCGGAGTACTGGCTCCAGCAGGAGTGGAGCAACAGCGCCGGCGGGTGCGTACAGAGCTCCGCGGGGTCGGGCGCCGCCCAGTCGCCCGTGGCCGCCTTCACGCACGGGGGCTCCCACGTGGCCGGCCAGCTCGTGACCTTCGACGGCACCCAGTCGCACGACCCGGACGGCACGATCCTGGGCTACGAGTGGGACTACGGCGACGGCGCCACGGGGACCGGCAGGCTGCCGTTCCACGCCTACCCGGCGGCCGGCACCTACACGGTCAAGCTCACCGTGACCGACAACGACGGCGCCACGGGCAGCGCCAGCGCGCCGGTCGCGATCGGCCCCGCCGCCACGGCCCCGACCGAGGCCAAGCCGGTCGTGGCCACCACGACCCCGACCAAGCCGGCCGCCAAGAAGAAGAGGGCGAAGTGCAGGAAGGCGAAGTCCAAGAAGGGCAAGAAGAAGTACAAGAAGTGCAAGAAGAAGTCGAAGAAGCGCAGGCGCTAGCCCGCGCGCGACGCGGCCCGCTGCGCCGGATCAGTCGCCGGCCGTGAGCTGGGCCAGGATCGTGGCGCGGTCGAAGTAGACGCGCTCGCACACCAGCCGCTCCTCCTCGAACAGGAAGAACGCCGTGCAGCGGCACTCGAACCCTCGGCCGGTCGGCGGCATGCCGCGCAGCGCGCCCTCGTGCGTGCCGCGCAGCCAGAACTCGGCGATCACCGCGTCGTCGGCGTGGTGCAGGGCGATCGGCTCGTTGCGCTGGTCGGGGAACGCCGCGCGCGTCTCGGCGAAGTAGGCGGCCACCTCCTCCTCGCCGTCGTACACGTCGCCGGTCGGGACGATCTCGTAGCGCGGGTGGTGGAAGGTGCCCATGGTCACGTCGAACTCGTGACGGTTCTCCGACTCCATGTGCTCGCGCACGATCCGCTCGCGGGTGGCGCGCAGGTCTTCCATCGGCGGGATCATCCCCGGGCGCGGACGCGAACGCAAACGTTTCGGGCCCCTGGGCAGGGGGAATCCGCCGAGAGGGGGGATGACCGCGCGGACCGCACATCTGGGCTCTCTACCGCGCCGCGTCGCGGGCGCGCTCGCCCTCGCCGCGGCTGCCGTCGCGCTGTCCGCGGCGCCGGCGATCGCCTCGAGCCACCCCGCCAACGTGCAGTGGGAGACGTTCCTGCCGGCCATGCCGTCGCCCAACACGCCGCAGCCGGGCGCCGTGCCGTACTGCCGCAGGCCGAGCATGAAGTGCATCGACACCGAGGTCCGCAGGCTGCGGGCGGCTCAGAAGCGCTTCCGCTGCGATCACCGCGGCGTGTTCGCCACCACCTATCTCGAGCTGACCAGGGCGCTGCGCATCGCCCTCAAGCGCGACCGGCGCCTGTTCCGCTACCGGCACTACCTGTTCACCGAGGACGCGCTGTTCGCGAACATCTACTTCAACTCGCTCAAGCTCTACGAGCGGGGCAGGCCGGTGCCGCCGGCGTGGCAGATCGCGTTCGACACCGCTCGCGAGGGGTCGGTCAATGCCGCCCAGGACATGCTGCTGGGCATCAACGCGCACGTGCAGAACGACATGCCGTTCATGCTCGCGGCCCTGGGGCTGCGGACGAGGAAGGGCGAGAGCCGCAAGCCCGACCACGACGTGATGAACGAGGTGCTGGACGGCGCGTACGAGCAGGTGGTGAGCGCCGTGGCGCGACGCTACGACTCGTTCGTGACGATCTCCAACGCCAGCTGGAACCCGCTGGACGACGTCGGCGGCCTGGAGATGGTCAAGGGTTGGCGCGAGCAGGTCTGGCGCAACGCCGAGCGCCTGCTGAACGCGCGGTCGGACACCGAGCGCGCTCAGGTGGCGGAGCAGATCCGACAGAACGCCGCCATGTGGGCGAGGGGGATGGCCGCGCCGCAGACCCCGGGCTACCGCGCGCAGCGCGACGCGTACTGCGCGACCGGTCCCGCCGCGAAGTGACCGTCCGCCGGGCGGCGCTGGCGGCCGTCGCGACCGCGGCGGCCCTCGCGTGCGCGCCCGGCCCCGCCGTGGCGGACCACCACGACCAGAACCTTCCCTGGCCGCAGCTCCTGCCGCCGATGCCGGTCACGCGCGCGGTGCAGCCGCACGGGGTGGAGCACTGCCGCCGCGCGTCGCTGCGCTGCATGGACGGCCTGCTCGGGCGGCTGCGGCGCCAGTGGCGCAGGCTGGACGCGGCGTGCGACCACCGCGCGCTCTTCTCGCTCGCGTACATCCGGATCACCAAGGGCCTGCGCGACGACCTGGCCCGCCGCCCGCCGCGCTGGTTCCGCTACCGGCGCTGGTTCACGTACGTGATCGCCGACTTCTCCAACCGCTACTTCCGCGAGTTCCAGAACTACGCGCGCGGCCGGCCGGTGCCCGAGTCGTGGCGGATCGCCTACGACGAGGACATGCACGGCGACGCCAACGCCGGCCAGGACGTGCTGCTGGCCAGCAACGCGCACACCCAGCACGACCTGCCGTACGTCTACGCCGAGATGGGCATGCGCACCCCCGGCGGCGCCTCGCGCAAGCACGACCACGACGGCGTGAACGAGGTCAACTCGCGCGTGTTCGACGGCCTCGAGGACGAGTTCCGCGAGAAGTACGACCCGATCTTCGAGTGGATCGACATGAAGCCCTCGCCGCTGGACGAGATCGGCACGCAGGAGATGGTGAAGGGCTGGCGCGAGGGCGCCTGGCGGAACGCCGAGCGGCTGATGAACGCGAAGACCCCGGACGAGCGCCGCCAGGTGGAGCGGTCGATCGACGTGACGGCCAACGTCTGGGCCGACATGATCCGCTCGGGCGACGTGCCCGGCTACCGCGCCCAGCGCGACGCGTACTGCCGCGCGCGCCACGGCGGCTGACGCGGCGCCGCGCGGCCACCAGACCACACGTCGCTAGCATCAGATGCCGGTGCCGGGACAGGGGACTGACAAGAGGGGTCGCCGGGCGGTGCGCTTCGTCGTCGTGCTGGCGCTCGCCCTGACCGCGGTCATCTGCGTGTCGGTGGCATCCGCCGACGAGCAGCCCACGCCGGGCACGCCCACGGCCGTCCCGCCGGGCGCCAAGTGGCACGAGGAGTACATCGACGAGGCCGACGGCACCCAGCTGCACGTGGACGTGCTGCGGCCGGCGCAGCTGCCGGACAGCGCCAGGACGCCCGTGCTGCTGTCGATCGGCCCGTACTTCAACCACACCGGCCAGACCGGCGTGACGAGCCCGGTGGAGGACGCCCCCTGGGATCCGGCGGCCAACGCCGGGCCCTCCACCCGCTTCTACGACTTCGAGACGGGCTCGAACATGTTCGCCAAGGGCTACACGTACGTGATGGTGGACCTACGCGGGTTCGGCGGCAGCTCCGGCTGCCTGGACTGGGCCGGCCCCGGCGAGCAGGCCGACGTGAAGGCCGCGGTGGAGTGGGCGGCCAGCCGGCCGTGGTCCACGGGCAAGGTCGGGATGTACGGCAAGTCCTACGACGGCGTGACCGGCCTGATCGCAGACAACCTCCAGCCCAAGGGCCTGGCGGCCGTCGTCGCGCAGGAGCCCGTGTACGACCTCTACCGCTACCTCTACATGAACCGCGTGCGGTTCATCAACTCGCTCGCCACGCCCGGCCTCTACGACGCGATCGCGGGATCGCCGGGCAGCCCCGGCGACACGCTGGCCTACAACTCCAACTCGATCAACGACACGGCGCGCCCCGGCTGCCCCGTGTTCAACCACGCCGACCAGCAGGAGCGCGATCACGAGGCGGCCTACTGGAAGCCCCGCGACCTGATCGCCAAGGCGGGCAACGCCAAGTCGCCGCTGTTCATGACGCAGGGTTTCATCGAGAACAACACCAAGCCCGACGGCGCCTTCGACTACTTCAACAGGGTGCCCGCGCCCAAGCGCGCCTGGTTCGGGATGTGGGACCACGTCCGCGGCAACGACCGCGATCCGGAGCAGAACAACCGCCTGAAGATGGGCCGAGCGGGCTGGTTCGACGAGGTGATGCGGTTCTTCGACCACTACGTGGCCGACAAGCCGCTGAAGGACGCCCCGACCGACCGGGACCCGGTGCTGGCCGTGCAGTCGAGTGACGGCAAGTGGCGCGCCGAGGACCGCTGGCCGCCGGTCGACTCGTTCGCGGTCGACACGCCGCTGAACGGCGGCACCTACGTGGACCAGGGCCAGTCCAGCGGCACCTCCGAGGGCACGCCGCCGTACGACGACGGCGCGTGGACCTTCTCGCCCGCCTTCGACCATCAGGTTCACATGGCCGGCGTGCCGCGCGTCAGCGTGGCCACCGAGTCGGGCCCCGAGGCCAACCTGGTGGTCAACGTGTACGACCTCGACGCGACGAACAAGGCCACGCTCATCAGCCGCGGCGCCTACCTGCTCGACGGATCGAACAAGCCCGTCACCTACGACCTCTACGGCAACGACTGGATCATGCCCGCCGGGCACCGGCTGGGCGTCCGGATCGTCTCGTCGAACGGCGAGTGGTGGCAGCACGTGCCGACGGGCCAGCCGGTGACGGTCACGAAGGCCTCGATCCAGATGCCCTACCTGGGCTGCGCGCGGACCCAGCCGATCGAGGGCGGCCGGGCGGTCAAGCTCGACGACTACCTCGAGAGCGCGCCGTTCTCGCTGGACGCCGAGTTCGTCAAGCAGGGCACGAAGGCCGGCTTCCCGGTGCCCGGCCCGCTGGCCGCGGACTGCCCGAAGGCCAAGCCCGCCGGCGGCCGCGCGGTGACCTGCGCGAAGAAGCCCAAGCTGCGCTTCCGCATCCACCAGCCGCGGCCGAAGGGCCGGATCGTGCGCGTGGTCGCGTACGTGAACGGCAAGCGCGTCCAGACGAAGAAGGGCCGCCGGGTCACCCGCCTGGTGGTCAAGCGGCCGAAGAAGAAGAAGAACTTCACGGTGCGGATCGTCGCCACCAGCTCGACCGGTCAGAGGACGATCAGCGTGCGCAAGTACCGGCGCTGCAAGAAGACGCGCCCGCGCACCCACATCGAGAAGTAGCTCCGCCGCGCCCGCGGGCCGGCGCCCGCCGGGCCGGGTCGTCGGGAGTCAAGCGGCCTCGCCCAGCGCCTCGAGCTCCCGCGCGCGGGCGAGCCGCTCGAGCGCCTTCGACTCGATCTTGCGGACGCCCTCGGCGGACAGGCCCAGGCGCCGGCCGGTCTCGCGCAGCGGGGTGGGGTCGTCCCCGTTGATGCCGTAGCGGAGCTTGACCACCTGCCGCTCCTGGTCGGGGAGCCGGGAGATCGCGCTGCGGATGGCGTCCTCGCGCAGCGTGAGCTCGACCTCCTCCTCGGGCGGCGGGCGGTCGCCGGGCAGCAGGTCGCCCAGCGCGGTCTCCTCCTCGCCCACGGGCTTGTCCAGGCTGGTGACCGTGCGGGCGGCCTCGCGCAGCTCCTGGATGTCGTCGAGCGACACCTCGGCCCTGGCGGCCACCTCGTCGTCGGTGGGCTCGCGCCCCAGCTCCGCCGACAGCTCGCGCTCGGCGCGCGCCACCTTGCGCTCGCGCTGTCCGATGTGCACCGGCAGCCTGATGGTGCGGCCCTTGTTGGCCAGGCCGCGCTGGATCGACTCGCGGATCCAGAACGTGGCGTACGTGGAGAACTTGTAGCCCTTGCGCCAATCGAACTTCTCGCTGGCGCGGATCAGCCCGAGGATGCCCTCCTGGATCAGGTCGAGCAGCGGCATCTCGTTGCCCTGGTACTTCTTGGCCAGCGACACGACCAGGCGCAGGTTGGAGTTGATCATGCGCTCCTTGGCCTCGAGGTCGCCGCGCTCGATCGCCTTGGCCAGCTCGACCTCCTGCCGCTTGGTCAGCAGCGGGTGCCGCCGCACCTCGTTCAGGAACAGCTGAAGGGCGTCGGTGGTCACGGTGGCCAGCTCCTCGTTGGCGTAGCGGGTGGGCTCGACCCCGCTCCGACCGCAGTCGTCGGTCAACGTCACGCCGGCGGCCTCGAGCCGGTCGGTCAGCTCGTGCGCCTGGTCGTCGTCCAGGTCGAGCTCCTGCACGAGCTCGCTGAACTCGGACAGGTTGAGGCAGCCCGTCTCCTCTCCGCGGACCAGGAGCTGCTCCAAACGCTGCTCGGGGGCGCTGGTGGCCATCTCCAATCGAGGGTACCCAAGCCGCCGCGCCTCATGCCCCGGGCACGCGGTTTCAGGGCGGTTTGGCGCGTCGATCCCGGTGGGTAGCCGTAGGGCAGATGCCGCACGCGGAGCCCAACGACGCCACGCCGTTCCTTCCCGAGCGGCGCACCCTGGCGGCGCTGCGGGAGGCGGCGGCGGGCTGTCGCGGCTGCCACCTCTGGCGGCCCGCGACGCAGACGGTGTTCGGCGAGGGCTTGAAGCGCTCGCGCGTGATGCTCGTGGGCGAGCAGCCGGGCGACCGCGAGGACCGCGCGGGCCGGCCGTTCGTGGGGCCCGCCGGCGGCGAGCTCGACCGCGGACTGGAGGAGGCCGGGATCGACCGCGCGGAAGCCTACGTGACCAACGTCGTGAAGCACTTCGCCTTCGAGGAGCGCGGCCGCCGGCGCATGCACCGGACGCCCAAGCGCTTCGAGGTGAGTGCTTGCCGGCCGTGGCTGGACGAGGAGCTGCGGGTGGTGGCGCCCGAGGCGCTGGTGCTGCTCGGAGCGACCGCCGCCAAGTCGCTGCTCGGCCCGTCGTTCCGCGTGACGCGCGAGCGCGGCCGCCCGCTGGAGTCGGACCTGGCCCCGCTCGTGCTCGCCACGATCCATCCGTCCGCGATCCTGCGAGCCCCGGACGACGAGGCCCGCTACGCCGAGCGGAGCGCGTTCGCGGACGACCTGCGCGTGGTGGCCGCCGCGCTCGATCGGCCGCGATGACCCCCTCGTTCGTCATCCAGAAGCACGCCGCCAGCTCGCTGCACTACGACTTCCGGCTGGAGGTGGACGGCACCCTGCGCTCGTGGGCCGTGCCGAAGGGGCCGTCGACCGATCCGCGCGACAAGCGGCTGGCGATGGAGGTCGAGGACCACCCGCTGTCGTGGGGCGGCTTCGAGGGGACGATCGCGAGCGGGTACGGCGCCGGCGCGGTGATCGTCTGGGACCGCGGCACCTACCGGAGCCTGAACGACGACCGCTCGATGGCGGAGGCGCTCGACGGCGGCCACGCGTCGTTCTGGCTCGACGGCCAGAAGCTGCGCGGGGGCTGGTCGCTGCGCCGGATACGCGAGGGCGCGAAGCCGCAGTGGCTCCTGATCAAGCGCCGCGACGAGGGGGCGGACGCGCGCCGGCGGCCCACCAGCACCCAGCCCGAGTCGGTGCTCAGCGGACGGACGATCGAGGAGGTCGCGGCGGAGGGCTGACGGAACGGCGGGGACGGCGCGGCGGGCTAGCCGATGTTGCGCACGATCTCGCAGTCGCCCGCGACCTTGTCCTTGCCGTCCACCTTCGCGGTGTCCCTGCCGGGCCCGCACTTCACGGTGTCGCGCTTGCCGTCGCCTCCGCTCACGACGTTGTCGTCGCCCGACCCGCCGTCGAAGGTGTCGTTGCCCTCGCGCAGGCTGACCTTGTCGTTGCCCGAGCCGCCGAGGATCGTGTCGTCGCCCTGTTCGCCGATGATCACGTCGTTGCCGGGACCGCCGTCCATGAGGTCGTTGCCCTCGAGCCCGAACATGCGGTCGGCGCTCTTGCCCCCGTACATCTTGTCGTTGCCCTTCTGGCCCTTCTCGTCACCGATCATGATGTCCCTGCCGGTGCCGCCGTGCATGTCGTCGGTCTGGTCGCCGCCGTGCAGCGTGTCGTCACCGGAGCCGCCCGACTCGTAGTCCGTGCCGCCCCTCCCGTCCAGGCGGTCGTTGCCGCCGTTGCCGATCAACCGGTCGTTGCCGCTGCCCGTGGTCAGGTTGTTCGCCTTGCTGTTGCCCTCGCAGATCAGATCCACGCGCGACTGCGAGCTGCATCCGAGCACGGCGCCGGAGGCCGCCAGAGCGACGGCGAGAAGGACTATGAGGGCGGCGCAGAACGCCGGGGCCAGACGAGTCAGACGAGCCATCCATCTCGAGCATACGGCCTGGCGGCGCAATGCGCCACACGCGGCCGCCCGGCCGCGCCGCTCCGCGCCGGGTGAGCCGCCTCCGCCTACTGGCGCCCCGACAGCCGGCTCCACAGCCGGCGCGCCGCGTTGCTCGCGCCGGAGCGGGAGACGTCGTCGGGCGACAGCTTCATCGCGGCCGGGTTGCGGCCCGGCTTGGGCAGGCGCGCCGCCGCCTCCGCATCGATCCCGAGCACCACCAGGTTCTCGTACAGCTCGGCCACCTCCGGCCCGTCCACGAACCGCCTGCCGTTCGGCGTGTCCACCACGATCCCGTCGAAGACGTCCTTGACGGGCACCTGGAGCACGTCCCTGACCGCGCCCACCTCGACCCCGTCGGAGGACTCCACGCGGGTCCCCCTGGCCAGCACCAGGTACGAGATCGGGGCGCCGCGATCCATCGCTTCAGAATAGGCTGCCCGGCCGTGGACTCGCCGTCCTTCGACAGCGATACGGCCGTGCGCCGTCTCGACGACCTGGAATTCGAGGCCGAGATCGCCGACGACCGCTGGTGGACGACGGGCGGACCGCACGGCGGGTTCCTGGCGACCGTCCTCCTGCGTTCGCTGACCCAGGCCCTGGACGACCCCGACCGGCCGCCGAGGTCCCTGACCGTGCACTACACCGGGGCCCCGCGGCAGGGAGCCCTGTCGATCCGCGTGACGATCGAGAAGAAGGGCCGCACCTCCGCCACGCTCGCCGCCCGGGCCACGCAGGGGGACCGGCTGGTGGCGCTAGCGCTGGCGGCGTTCTCGTCCGCGTTTCCCGGCGAGGACTTCTCCACGGCGCGGATGCCCGAGGTGCCGCCGGCCGACGCCGTCGAGGCGCCGCCGATGCACAGCGCGCCGAACTTCACCAAGAACTTCGAGTACCGCTACTGCATCGGGGCCGCGCCGTTCACCTCGGCCGAGGAGACCGTGTCCGGCGGCTGGCTGCGGCTGCGCGAGCCGCGCGTGCTGGACCTGGCGCTCGCCGCCACCTACGCGGACGCCTGGACGCCCGCGATCTTCCCACGGATGACCGGGTTCATGGCGGTGCCCACGCTGGACCTGACCGTGCACTTCCGCGAGTCGCTGCCGCTCGAGGGCGCGAAGCCCGAGGACTTCGTGCTCGCCGTCGCCCGGACGCGCGTGGTGCACGACGGCGTGCTCGACGAGGACACCGACATCTGGAGCGCGGACGGGCGCCTGCTCGTGCAGTCGCGGCAGCTGGCGGCGCTGATCCCGCCGCCGGGCTGAGCCGCGCCTACGCCGCGCGCCGCTCGGCCGCGCGGGCGCGCGCCTTGGCCGCCTCCACCTCGCGGTCCTTCGGCGGGGCGTTGGTCTCGAGCCGGCCGAGCAGCCGCACGGACGCCTCGGCCACCTCGTCGATCGCCTGCTCGAACGCCTCGGCGTTCGCGCGCGACGGCTTGTTGAAGCCGCTGATCTTGCGGACGTACTGGAGCGCGGCGGCGCGGACCTCGTCGTCGGTGGCCGGCGGCTCGAAGTTGTAGAGCGTTCTGATGTTTCGACACATGGCGCGAGCTTAGCTCGGCGCACGCGCGGCGGCTATGGTCGAGCGGATGGCTCGGTCCCTGCCGGCGGCCACGCCGCCCGACGTGCTCGTGCTGGGCGGCGGCGGCATCGTGGGCGAGGCTTGGATGAACGGCGTCCTGGCCGGCCTGGACGAGGCCGAGGGGTTCGACAGCCGTGCGTGCCGCCGGTACGTGGGCACGTCCGCGGGCTCCATCGTGGCCGCTGTGCTGGCCGCCGGCGTCAGCCCCGCCTCACGCCTGGGACGGCTACCGGAGCAGCCGCCCGCGGACGGCGACGGCCCGGGCGGCGGCTCGCCGCCCCTGCGGCGCGCGCTGGGCGCCGTGGCCGCGGTTGGCGGGTCGGTCGCGGCGCCGGCGGTGTCGCTGGCGCTTCGCTCGGCCGCGCCGGGCGGAGCCGTCGTGCGCCGCGCGCTGCTCGCGCGGGTGCCGCGCGGCCGCGGCTCGCTCGAGCCGCTCCGGCGCGAGATCGAGCGGCTCGGCCTGCGCTTCGACGGTCGCCTCCTGGTGTCGGTCGTGGAGCTGGAGAGCGGCCGCCGGCTGATGCTCGGCTCCGCCGATGCGCCGGAGCTGCCGGTGGCCAGGGCGGTCCAGGCGTCGTGCGCGATCCCCGGGGTGTTCGCGCCGGTGCGCGTGGACGGGCGCAGCTACGTGGACGGCGGCGCGTGGAGCCCCACGAGCCTGGACGTGTGCGGCGCCGGTCGCGGCGACCGGGTCCTGTGCCTGAACCCGACCGCGTCGCTGCGGCCGCGGCTGGGCGACATCGCCGGGGCGTTCGGCCCGGTCTCGCGCTCGATCGCCGCCGCCGAGGCGCTGGTCCTGAGGCGCCGCGGCGCGCGTGTGACCGTGGTCAACCCCGACGGCGCGTCGAGCGCCGCCATGGGCTCCAACCTGATGAACCCCCGCCGCCGCGCGGGGACGATCGAGGCCGGGCTGGCCCAGGGGCGCGCGCTCGCGGGCCGGGGCGGCTGGTAGCCGGCCGGCTCAGGCCGCCAGGGCCTCCTCGCGGGCCGGCTCCAGCGCCACCTCCAGCGCCTCGTCCACGGTCATCACCGGGTGGAAGGTGAGCGCTCCGCGCACCTCCTCGGGCACGTCGTCCAGGTCGCCGCGGTTGCGCTCCGGGAGGATCACGTCCGTGAGCCCGGCGGCGTGCGCCGCCAGCACCTTCTGCTTGAGGCCGCCGATCGGCAGCACCCGGCCCTGGAGCGTCACCTCGCCGGTCATGCCCACCGTGTGCCTGACCGGGCGCCCCGACATCAGCGACGTGAGCGCCGTGGTGAGCGCGATGCCGGCGCTCGGGCCGTCCTTGGGGATCGCCCCGGCCGGCACGTGCACGTGGAACTCGCGCTGCTCGAAGTCCGCGTCGTCGATGCCGCGGTCGCCCGCGTGGCCGCGCACGTAGGAGAGCGCGATCCGCGCGGACTCCTTCATCACGTCGCCCAGCTGCCCGGTCAGCACCAGGTCCTGCTTGCCGTGCATCGCGGTCGCCTCCACGAACAGCACGTCGCCGCCGGTGCCGGTCACCGCCAGCCCGGTGGCCACGCCCGGCACGGCCGTGCGGATCGCCGACTCCTGGAAGAACTTCTGCCGGCCCAGGGCGTCGCGAACCGCGTCCACGTCGATCGCGATCGGCGCCTGCGCCTGCCCCGACGCGATCCGGGTCGCCGCCTTGCGCAGCACCGTGCCCAGCTCGCGCTCCAGCTGGCGGACGCCGGCCTCGCGCGTGTACTCGGCCACCACCATCCCGAGCACCGCGTCCTCGATCGACGCCTCGCCGTCGAGCAGGCCGTTGCGCTCGAGCTGGCGCGGCCACAGGTAGCCGCGCGCGATGGCCACCTTCTCGTCGACCGTGTAGCCGTCGAAGCGGATGACCTCCATGCGGTCCAGCAGCGGGCCGGGGATCGTGTCCGCCAGGTTGGCGGTGGCTATGAACAGCACCTCCGACAGGTCGAGCTCGACGTCGAGGTAGTGGTCGCGGAACGAGTGGTTCTGCGCGGGGTCGAGGACCTCGAGCAGGGCGGACGACGGGTCGCCGCGCCAGTCGGCGCCGACCTTGTCGACCTCGTCCAGCATGATCACCGGGTTCATCGTGCCGGCGTCCCGCAGCGCCCGTACCAGGCGGCCCGGGAGGGCGCCCACGTACGTTCGGCGGTGGCCGCGGATCTCGGCCTCGTCGCGAACGCCGCCCAGCGACATGCGCACGAACTCGCGCCCCGTGGCGCGGGCGATCGACTCGCCCACGGACGTCTTGCCGGTGCCGGGCGGGCCGATCAGCGTCAGGATCGCTCCCGAGCGCTTGTCGGCCTCGATGCCGCGGTCCACGCGCAGCTTGCGCACGGCCAGGTACTCGACGATCCGGTCCTTCACGTCCTCCAGGCCGGAGTGGTCTGCGTCCAGCACCTCGCGGGCGTGGACGGCGTCGAGCCGCTCCTCGGAGCGCTCGGCCCAGGGCACGGCGATCAGCCAGTCCAGGTAGCTGCGGATGGTCGAGGACTCGCCGGACTGCTCGCCCATCCGCTCCAGGCGGCCCAGCTCGCGCTCGGCCTGCTCGCGCACGTCCTCCGGCATGCCGGACTCCTCGATCTTGGCGCGGTACTCCTCCACCACGGACGCGTCGTCGTCGCCAAGCTCGCGGCGGATGGAGTCCATCTGCTTGCGCAGGAAGTACTCGCGCTGCTGGCGCTCGGCGCCCGACTGCACGTCCTCGCGGATGCGGCGGCGGACCTGGAGCTCGGCCAGGCGCTCGCGCTGGAGCCCGAGGGCGAGCTCCAGGCGCTCGGTCACATCCACCGTCTCGAGCAGCTCGACCTTGCTCTCGAAGCTCAGGTCAGGCGAGTAGCCCGAGGTGTCGGCCAGCGCGCCCGGCTCGGTGATCGAGCGGACGAATGCGCTCACGCGGCCGTCGTCGCCGCGCAGCTCCAGGATCTCCTCGACCACAGCGCGGTACTCGCGCTCCAGCTCGCGCGTGCGGCCGTCCACCGGCACCTCGTCGGGGTGCTCCTCGACCTCGACCCGCAACTCGCCGTCGACGCCCGTCCGGGCGGCGCCGGCCACGCCGCGGTGCAGCCCGCGGAGGGCCACGGCGCGCCCGCCGCCGGGCAGGCGCACGCGGTCGGTCACCTCGGCCACCGTGCCGACCTTGGC
>DASVQK010000135.1:0-39494 GCA_036389105.1 Thermoleophilaceae bacterium | reverse complement strand
TGCTCGACGACCGCGACTTCCACGCCGCGACGGTGCCCCTGACGCGCGCACGCGACCTCGAGCCGGACGGCATGTCGATCCGCGAGGCCCTGGGCCGCGCCCTCTTCGGCGCCCAGCGCTACGCCGAGG
Source organism: Thermoleophilaceae bacterium (assembly GCA_036389105.1). Classification (GTDB taxonomy): domain Bacteria; phylum Actinomycetota; class Thermoleophilia; order Solirubrobacterales; family Thermoleophilaceae; genus AC-37. The sequence continues at coordinate 39,365 of DASVQK010000135.1, read as the reverse complement.
CCGCCGCCGAGTTCGGCGCCGTGGCCGACCACGCGCCGACCGACGACTACGCGCTGTTCTGCCAGGGCCGCGCGCTGCAGCTGCTCGGCCGCCACGGGGAGGCGCTGCCGCCCCTCGCGCAGGCGGCGCAGCTGCGCCCCGACCGCGCCGACTACCGCGTTTACCGGGACCGAATCGCCGCGGCCTGAGCGAGCCCGCACTATGCTGCCCCGCAGGGGACAGGGGTTGCGGAGAGTCTTCATCTCGGTGGTGTGCGCGCTCGTGCTGGGCGCCGCGCTGCTGGCCGCCTCGGCGCAGGCCGACTTCCCCTACGGGTCGGGTCCCGACTACGACCCGAGCGACCCCACCACCTACGCGCTCGAGCAGGGCACGGCGGCCCCCAACGACCTGGGCGGTAACGACTGGAAGTACGCCGCCACGCCCGAGGCCGGCAACGACCCGGTGAACAGCGAGCCCTGGGAGCTGAACGGCGTACGCGGCGGCAGCGTGTTCGACCCGAGCCCGACGGCCAGCACCGCCTGGGCCAAGACCACCGGCCGCCCCGACGTGGCCATCGCCGAGTTCGACTCGGGCGTGGAGTGGAACGACCCGGGGCTGGTCAGGGACCTCCGCTACAAGACCAAGCTCAACCGGGGCGAGCTCCCGGTCCCCAACCACGCGGGGCCGAGCCGCATCCCGGACGACGCGAGCATCGTCTGCACCAACTACGACGACCAGGACGACGCCAACGGGGACGGCATCTTCAACCTGAAGGACTACGCGTGTGACACCAACATCGACCTGAGCGACCCGCGCCGGGCGGGGCCGGCGAACATGATGACCCCCGAGGACATCACGATCGCCTTCAGCGACGGAAGCGACGCCGACGGCAACGGCTACGTCGATGACATCGCCGGCTGGGACTTCCTCGACGACGACAACGACCCGTACGACGACGTCCAGTACGGCCACGGCTCCGGCGAGGCGCGCGGCGGCGCCGGCGAGGTGAACAACGGCGGCGCCTCCAGCCCATGCCCGAACTGCATGATCACCCCGTTCCGCGTCGGCGACTCGTTCGTCGCGGACGCCAATCGCTTCGCCCAGGCCGCGATCTACGCGGTGGACAACGACTTCCAGATCATCCAGGAGGCGCTGGGCACGCTGAACAACACGCGCCTGTCGCGCCAGGCCGTGGACTACGCGTACGACCACGGCGTGGCGGTGATCGCGTCGGCCGCCGACGAGGCCGCCCAGCACCACAACTACGTGTCGGCGCTGCCGCACACGATCGTGGTCAACTCGGTGAACAAGTACCCGACCGAGGACGCGGACACCCCCGACGAGTCGCCGTTCGAGTTCGGCATCGACGTGCCGGTCGAGGTTCCCAAGAGCTACCTGACTTTCAACGGCTGCACCAACTTCTCGTCGAAGATCACGATCGCGGTCCCCAGCTCCAGCTGCTCCTCGAACGCGACGGAGGTCGCGGCGGGGATGGCCGGGCTCGTCTACAGCGCGGCGCTCAACGCGAAGGATCGCGGTGACCTGGACCCGAACCCCAACTGCCACCTGGTGAACGGGGACGAGTGCCCGATCACCGCGAACGAGATGCGCCAGCTGATCGCCACGGGCAGCTTCGGCAGCCAGCCGGTGGTGGACGACGTGAACTTCACCACCACCGCGCTGGCGGCGCCCACGCCCGAGCCCAGCTGCAGCCCGGCGCCCACCGCGGGCTGCACCGACCCGAACCAGGCGCTCCAGGCAAACGTGAACGGCGTGCGCCCGATCGCCTCGCCGCCGGACAGCCGCAGCTACCCCGCGCGCAAGGGGCCCGACCAGTTCTACGGCTACGGGCGGGTGAACGCGTTCCGCAGCGCGAACGAGGCCGACCAGGGCCACGTCCCGCCCGAGGTCGAGATCGTCTCCCCGGACTGGTTCGCGCAGGTCGACCCGACCAAGGCGAGCGTGGACCTGAACGCGCAGGTCTGGGCGCGCGGTGAGAAGTACACGTGCAAGGTGCTCGTGGCGCCCGGCTCGTACCCCAACAACGACACCACCCCGATCGGCGACTTCGAGGAGCTCGGCGGCACCCAGATCCCGGCCGGCGGCTGCGACGGCACCACCCAGCACACGGCGCCCATCGACGGCAAGGTGGCCGGGATCGACATCCCGCACCTGAAGTCGCGCTTCCCCGCCGACGCGACCACGAGCGACTTCCGCGGGCGCGAGCCGGGCGACGGGCTGGGGCAGAACTCGGGCGGCAACGGACGGCCCAACAGCGAGCCCTACGGCTTCACCGTGAGGGTCGTGGCCACCACGGTCGCGCCCGCCCCGCTGTCGAGCGGCGACGACCGTCGCAACCTGTACCTGCACCGCGACCAGGACATGGCCGACGGCTTCCCGAAGACGCTGCCCGGGGACGGCGAGTCGTCGCCCGCGTTCGCCGACCTCGACGGCGACAACAAGAACGAGCTGGTGTTCGCCACCTCGGACGGGATCGTGCACGCGATGAAGCCGGACGGCGGCGAGCTGTCCGGCTGGCCGGTGCACACCGACGCCCTGCCGCTCCACCTGGGCGACGCGTTCCAGAGCGGCGCGGTGGACGAGGACTCCTACGGCGCGGTGGTGGCGTCCGCGGCCGTCGGCGACCTTGACCGCGACGGCTCGCCGGAGGTCGTGGCGGCGGACCTCGAGGGCAAGGTCTACGCCTGGTCGTCGGACGGCGCCCTCGACTGGAAGAAGGAGGCCAACCCGAGCTTCTCGGGCAAGCCGCTCGCCCCGTTCGAGAACGTGCGCGGGGCCACCGGCCAGGGCCACTTCAACCGCACCCAGCACGGGTTCATCGGCTCGCCGGTGCTCGTGAACCTGGATGGGGTGAAGGGCGGCCCGCTCGACGTGGTGGCGGCCGGCATGGACCGCCACGTGTACGCGTTCCGCCCGAACGGCTCGACGGTGCCCGGCTATCCGGTGCTGGTGGTGGACCACGGCAAGGTCGCCTCGATCGACCCGACCACGCACAGGGTCACGTACGACCTCACGAAGACCGGCAGCAGCGACGACGACCTGGAGACCGACCAGGGGTCGATCATCGACACGCCCGCCGCCGCCGACCTGACCGGCGACGGCAAGCCCGAGATCGTGATCGGGACCAACGACCAGTACCGGGCAGGCAGCGGCAACGAGGGCGAGTCCAACACCTCGGGCGACATGAGCTTCAGCGCGCTCGGGCAGACCGGCCTGCTGTCGGGCGGCAACACCCGGCTGTACGCGCTGAAGAACACCGGCGACGTGGACGCCGACCCGATGACCGCCGACTGGAGCGCCTGGGCCAAGCCGGTCAAGCTGGCGCTCCTTCAGACCGGGCTCCTGCCGGTGGTCGGCGAGGGGATGACCGGGTCGCCCGTGATCGGGCCGGCGACGATGGACTGCGGCGCCAACGGCGGCGTGGGCCCCAAGGTGGGCGCGATACCGAACAACGGGTTCGGCTACATCCTCAACAAGGACGGCACGTCCTGCCTCGGCCAGGACGGCGAGGGCCGCTACAACACGCTGAAGACCGACTCCGGCAGCGGCGACGCCGACCGCCCCGACTTCCCGGCGCTGGGCCAGCCGGCGTTCGGAAACTTCGCCGGCGGCGTCTCGTTCCTCTCGCCGGTCACGGGCATCCTGCGCGCGCTCGACGTCGTGTTCCCCGAGTACCAGACGGGCAGCGAGGACTTCGTGTCGGCATGGAACCCGACCGACGGCAGCTTCCGGTCGGGGTTCCCGGCGCACATGAACGACCTCCAGTTCCTGACCGGGCCGTCGGTGGCGGACATCGACGGCGCCGAAGGCGAGGAGCTGGTCGGGGCGTCCGCGTACCTCGACCTCCAGGCCTACGACGGCCAGGGCCAGCCGCCGAGCGCGGCCTGGCCGAAGCTGACGTCGGGCTGGACGGTGGCCAACCCGGCGATCGGCTCCTTCGGCGTGACCGAGACCAGCTCGGCTGCCAGGAAGACCGTGATCGAGATGACGCGCGACGGCGTCGTCTTCGCCTACAAGACCCCGGCCCCGGCGTGCTCGCCCGGCTCGTGGCCGCACTTCCACCACGACCTGGCCAACTCGGGCGCGTACGACCGCGACGCCGTGGACCCGGGCAAGCCGACGGACGTCGTGTACGCGCCGCCGCTCGGGCTGTCGTTCAAGGCCCCCGGCGACGACCTCCTGTGCGGCAAGGTGGACCACTACGAGCTGAGGCAGTCGGACGGCCCGATCACCGGCCAGAACTTCGGCCAGGCCGACCCGATCCCCGTGCCGCCGCCCAAGGCCGCGGGTCAGCAGGACGGCATCCCGCTCGGCTCCGGCGTGAAGAGGTACGTTGCGCTGCGCGGCGTGGACGAGCAGGGCAACGTGGGTCCGCTCGCGACCGTTCAGACCTCGACCGGCGGGACCGGGGGCACGGGGGGGACCGGGGGCGACAACGGTGGGACCTCCGGCGGCACGGGTGGCACCGGTGGGACCGGCAACGGCGCGGTCGCGTGCACGGACGTCAAGCCGCCGCGGACCTCGATCGCCCGCCATGGCCTGAAGAAGACGAAGAAGGGCCTGACGGTCACCGGCCGCACCGGCGACACGGGCTGCGCCGACGCCGGCCTCAACCGGCTGCTCACCTCGATCTCGATCGCCAAGCGGGTCGGCAGGCGCTGCCGCTTCCTCGAGGCGAGCGGCAGGTTCGGCAAGCGGCGCAGCTGCAAGAAGCGCACGAAGCTGGTCGCGGAGGGCACCTACTCGATCGCCACGCACAAGCTGTCGTGGACCTTCCACACCGACCGGGTCCTGAAGCCGGGCCGCTACGTCGTGGACGTGCGCGGCACCGACCAGAGCGGCAACGTCGAGACCAAGCCGACGCGGCGCAACCACAAGGTCTTCAGGGTCAGGAAGTCCGCCAGGAAGAGGGCCGCGGCGGCGAGCCGCTAGCCGGCCGCCGCCAGTCCCGCCGCGTAGCCCCGCACCGCCAGCGCGCCCTCCACGGTCAGTCCCAGCAGGCGGTCCACCGAGCGCTCGTCCACCGCGCGCACCGGCAGGTCGCCGTGCACCCAGATGTCGCCGGAGCGGGCGCAGCCCACGCGCACCAGGCGCGTCTGGCGGTTCCAGCGGAGGAAGACCCACGGGTCCAGGCCGTCCCGCGCGGGCAGGGCGAACGCCTGCGCGCGCAGGAGCTCGTCGGACACCCGCACGCCCAGGTCCAGCGGGTGGCCGCCGCCGGACTCGGCGGGCAGGGTGACGCCCCACTCGGCGTGCCCCAGCCGGCGGGTCTCGCCGGGCAGGCCCGCCACGTACCGGTCGACCACGTCCACCGCCGCCATGCACCGAGGTTACGTGCGCGGGCGAGGTGGGGATCGACCAAGAGGTGGTCGACTACACCTATCGCGTCAGGGTTCGGCACGAGCCCGGCCAGCTGGCCAAGGTGCTGGGCGCGATCGCCGACGCGGGCGGGCTGATCGGCGAGGCCCGCACCTGCGCGCTCACGCGAACCTTCTCGATCCGCGAGCTGACCGTGGAGGTGCGCGACGACGAGCAGGCGGAGGAGCTGCGCGGCGCGATGGACGACCTGGACGGCGTGGAGGTGTGCGAGGCGCACGACCGCGCGCTGGCGCTGCACGAGGGAGGCAAGCTGCGGATACAGCCCGTCAGGCGCGTGGAGACCGTGCAGGACATGCGCGACGTCTACACGCCGGGCGTGGCGCGCGTCTGCCAGGCCATTCGCGACGACCCGGATGCCGCCCGCCGCTACACCACCACCGGCCGCAGCGTGGCCATCTGCACGAACGGCACGCGCGTGCTGGGCCTGGGCGACGTGGGCCCGCTGGCCGCCATGCCCGTGATGGAGGGCAAGGCCGTCTTCTACAGCCAGCTTGCGGGCATCTCGGCCATGCCGATCCTGATCGACGCCGACGACCCCGACGAGTTCGTGGAGACCGTGGTCCGGATCGCGCCCACCTTCGGCGGCATCCACCTGGAGGACATCTCGGCGCCCGAGTGCTTCGAGATCGAGTCCCGCCTGATCGACGCGCTCGACAAGCCGGTGATGCACGACGACGTGCACGGCACCGCGGTGGTGGCCCTGGCCGCCGCGCGGGTGGCCTGCCGGCACGGGGGAGTGGACTTCGAGGACCAGGTGGTGGGCCAGCTGGGCCTGGGCGCGGCCGGGTTCGGGATCGCGTCGCTGATGGTGGAGGCGGGGGTGGAGGGCGTGCTGGCCTTCGACCCCGACGAGTCGAGCCACGAGCACGCGCGCGAGCGCGGGATCGAGATGGCGAGCATGGACGAGGTGATGGAGCGCGCGCGGGTGGTGATCGCCACCACGGGGCAGCCCGGCTCGATCGACGCCGGGCAGGTCCGCGACGGGCAGATCGTGCTGGCGCTGAGCAACCCCGACCCGGAGATCGACCCGGACGCGGCGATGGATGCGGGCGCCGCGTTCGCCGCCGACGGGTCGATGGTGAACAACGTGCTGGGCTACCCGGGCATGTTCCGCGGCGCCCTGGACGCGGGCGCGGAGGAGATGAGCGTGGAGATGAAGCTGGCCGCCGCCCAGGCGATCGCCGACGCCGCGCCCGAGTCCGAGCTGGTGCCCGACGCGCTGGACGAGTCGGTGCACCGGGCGGTGGCGGACGCCGTGCGCGAGGCCGCCGCGTCCAGCAAGACGCCCACGGCCGCCTAGCGGGACGCGGCGTGCGGGCGCTGGTCCAGCGCGTCAGCTCGGCGTCGGTGACCGTGGACGGCGAGCGGCTGGGGACGATCGGCCGCGGCCTGGTGGTGCTGCTGGGCGTGCGCCGCGGCGACGACCGCCAGGCCGCCGAGCGAATCGTGCGCAAGCTGCTGGCGCTGCGCGTGTTCGAGGACGACGAGGGGCGGATGAACCTGGCCGCCGCCGACGTGGGGGCGGGCTTCCTGTGCGTCAGCAACTTCACGCTGTACGGCGACGCGCGGAGGGGAAACCGGCCGAGCTTCGTGGACGCGGCGCCGCCGGAGGAGGCCGAGCCGCTGTACGAGCTCGTGCGCGACGGCCTGGGCGCGGAGGGCGGCCGCTTCGGCGCGCGGATGGCGGTCGAGCTCGTGAACGACGGTCCGGTGACGCTCCTGATCGAGGCGTAGTCCACGGCGCGGGCGGGGCTATACTCGCTGGCGCATGGACTTTCATCTGCGGCCTGGGGGCCGCACCTGGAGGTGGGCTTCGCAGCCCACCTTTTTTTGGGCCAAATTGGAGGGGTGAGCGACATCCAGACACAGATCGAGACGCGACGTGCGGCCACCGAGCCGGAGGTCGAGGTGCTGCTCGCGGAGCGGATCGCGGCGGAGCGCGTGCGCGTGTTCGTGGACCATCCGGAGGGCGTCGACCTGGGCCTGTGCGAGCGGGTGACCAACCACCTGCGCGACCTGCTGACCGACTACACGCTGGAGGTCTCCTCGCCGGGCCCCGAGCGCCCGCTCACCAAGCCCGACCACTTTCGCCGCTACCTGGGCCGCCGCGCCCGCGTGCGCACGCGGCAGAAGCACGGGGGCCGCGACGGGCGCACGAGCTTCACGGGCGAGCTGGTGGGCGCGAGCGACCACGAGGTGACGATCGCCGCCGACGGCGGCGTCGTCTCGATCCCGTACGCCGATGTCAAGCGATCCAACCTGCTGGAGGTGTGAGCCGATGTCGAAGGAGATAGTCGAGGCCGTTCACGTACTCGAGCGGGAGAAGGGGATCTCGTCGGAGCGCCTGATGGAGGCGCTCGAGGACGCGCTGCTCTCCGCCTACAAGAAGCAGCTCGACGCCGCGCGCTACGCGCGCGTGGACATGGACCGCTCGACGGGCGACTTCAAGGTCTTCGAGCTGCTCATCCCGCCGGAGCTGGAGGACAAGCTGCTGGCCGAGGTGGAGCCCGAGGAGCCGACGGTCGACCCCGAGACCGGCGAGCTGCGCGAGCCAGAGGAGCCCGAGCTCGACCCCGAGAAGCTCGCGCAGTACAAGGATCAGATCGAGGAGCGCGACGTGACGCCGCACGACTTCGGCCGCATCGCCGCCCAGACCGCCAAGCAGGTGATCCTCCAGCGCATCCGCGAGGCCGAGCGGGACATGATGTTCGACGAGTACCAGGACCGCGTCGGCGAGCTGATCACCGGGATCGTGCAGCAGTCGGACTCGCGCTACACGCTCGTGCAGCTGCGCGAGCGCGTGGAGGCGCTCCTGCCGAAGTCCGAGCAGGTGGACAACGAGCGCTACGACCACGGCCAGCGGGTCAAGGCGATCATCACCGACGTCTCGAACCAGGCGAAGGGCCCGAGCATCATCGTGTCGCGGCGCTCGCCCGAGCTGATCCGCAAGCTGTTCGAGCTCGAGGTGCCCGAGATCGCCGACGGCCTGGTGGAGGTCCAGAACGTGGCCCGCGAGCCGGGCTACCGGTCCAAGATCGCCGTGGTCTCGCACGCCAGCGGCGTCGATCCCGTGGGCGCCTGCGTGGGCCCGCGCGGCTCGCGGGTGCGCATGGTCGTGTCCGAGCTTCGCGGCGAGAAGATCGACATCATCCCCTTCAACGAGGAGCCCGCCCGGTTCGTCGCCAAGGCGCTCTCGCCCGCGCGCGTGCGCGAGGTGCTGGTGGACGACGAGTCGAAGCAGGCGACCGTGGTCGTGCCCGACGACCAGCTGTCGCTCGCGATCGGCAAGGAGGGCCAGAACGCCCGCCTGGCCGCGCGCCTGACCGGCTGGCGGGTGGACATCCGCTCGGAGACCGAGTTCGCCGCCGAGGAGGCGGACATGGACTTCGGCGACGACGACGCCTCCGGGCGCTGCCACGCGATCATGTCCACCGGCAAGCGCTGCCCCAACGCCGCGCTGCCGGGCTCCCGCTACTGCGGCCTGCCCGCGCACCAGGAGCTCGAGGGCAGGGAGGGCGACGAGGTCGAGCCGTCGGCGCCGGACGCGCCGGTGGAGGAGCCGGCCGCGGCCGAGGAGCCGGAAGCGCCGGTGGAGGAGCCGGCCGCCGCCGAAGCCGTCCCCGAGCGCGCCGCCGAGGAGGTCGTCGAGCCGGTCGCCTCCGGCGAGCCCGACCCGCGGGAGGAGCAGCCGCCCGCCGGCGAGGAAGCCGCCGCGGAGACGCCCGATCCGGAGAGCTCGGCGGCCGCAGCCCCGGCCGAGGAGCAGACGTCCTAACGACGGCGCGGCCCGAGAGGCGCTGCGTGGGCTGCGGGCGATCCGCGCCCAAATCCGAGTTGGCCCGGTTCGTCCTGGTGGCGGGCGTCGTCGAGCCCGATCCCGGGATGCGGCTGCCCGGCCGCGGCGCCTACCTGCACCGCGACGCCGACTGCGCCCGCGCCGCGGCGCGCGGCCACGGCTTCGAGCGCGCGTTCAGGGCGCCCGTGGCGATGCGTGACGACCTCTTAGAATCTGTGGGCTGATGGCAAAGAGGCGCGTACACGAGATAGCCAAGGAGCGGGGGATCTCCAGCAAGGAGGTCATCGCGATCCTCCAGAAGGCCGGCCTGAACGTGAAGGCGGCCGCCTCGTCGGTGGACGAGGGCGACATCGCGCGCGCCTTCTCGAACGGCGCCGACGCAGCTCCCGCCGACGCCCCGGCGCCCGCCGCCGGCGACGGCCAGGACGCGCCGCCCGCCGAGCCCGCCGCGCCGGCGCAGCCGCCCGACTCCGGCCAGGCCCCCGCACCGCCCGCCGCCGACGGCGGCGACGGGGCGGGCCAGGCGCAGAAGCCCCAGCGGCCCCAGCGCGCCGTCCCGCCGCGCGACGGCGGAGGCGCCGGAGGCGGACGCCGCCGCCGCGTGGTGATCGACTCGCAGGCGTCGCGCCGTCCGCAGGGCCCGCCGCCGCCGCACCAGCCGCCCCGCCGCGGCCGCGGCCGCCGCCGCCGCACGCCGTGGGTCGAGCCCGACCTGACGCCGCGCGAGGAGGTGGTGGTCGAGCAGCCGCCGGTGCCGATCCCGTCGGGGGCCACCGTCAAGGAGGTGGCCGAGACGCTGGGCCTGGCCGCCGCCGAGGTGATCAAGAAGCTGATGGAGCTTGGCGAGATGGCCACGCTCACGCAGACGCTGGCCGACGAGGCCATCGTCACCCTGGCCGAGGAGCTCGACAAGAAGGTCGAGATCACGCACGCCGCCGACGAGGTGGAGGAGGAGCCGGTCTACGACGACGCCGAGGACGAGCTGGTGGAGCGCCCGCCGGTGGTCACGATCATGGGCCACGTGGACCACGGCAAGACCTCGCTGCTCGACGCCATCCGCGAGACCGAGGTCGCGGCCGGCGAGGCGGGCGGGATCACGCAGCACATCGGCGCCTACCAGGTGAACCACAACGAGCACAAGATCAGCTTCCTGGACACCCCCGGCCACCAGGCGTTCACGGCCATGCGCGCCCGCGGCGCCAAGGTCACCGACATCGCGGTGATCGTGGTGGCGGCCGACGACGGCGTGATGCCGCAGACGGTGGAGGCCATCGACCACGCCAAGGCGGCCGAGGTGCCGATCATGGTGGCGGTCAACAAGATCGACAAGGAGGGGGCGGACCCCAACCGCGTCCGCGGCGAGCTGGCGCAGCAGGGCCTGACGCCGGCCGACTGGGGCGGCGACACCGAGTTCACCGACGTCTCCGCCAAGACCAAGGACGGCCTGGACGAGCTGCTGGAGAACATCGTCACGCTGGCCGAGCTCGAGGAGCTGAAGGCCAACCCGAACGTCGAGGCGTCGGGCACCGTGATCGAGTCGCGGCTCGATCCGGGGCGCGGTCCGGTCGTGTCGATCCTCGTGCAGCGCGGCACGCTCAAGGTCACCGACGCCGTGGTTGCCGGCGCTCACTGGGGCCGCGTGCGGGCCATGCACGACTTCCGCGGCGAGCGCGTGAAGGAGGCTCGCCCCGGCGATCCCGTCGAGGTGCTGGGCTTCGACGGCGTTCCGGAGGCCGGGGAGCGCGTGCGCGTGGTGGAGAACGAGCGCAAGGCGCGTCAGGAGGCCGGCGACCGCGCCACCCGCCTGAAGACCGAGGCCCTGGCGCGCCGCCAGGGCGTGCGGGTGTCGCTCGAGGACGTCTTCGCCCGCGCGCAGAAGGGCGACCTCCAGGAGCTGGCGCTGATCGTGAAGGCCGACGTGGCGGGCTCGCTGGAGGCCCTGGCCGACGAGATCGCCAAGCTGCCGCAGCAGGAGATCACGGTCAACGTGATCCGCGACGGCGTGGGCGGCATCACCGAGTCCGACGTGATGCTGGCCGCGGCCTCCAACGCGATCATCATCGGGTTCAACGTGCGGCCCGTGGGCGACGCCCGCTCGGTGGCGGAGCGCGAGGGCGTGGAGATCCGCACCTACACGGTGATCTACAACATCGTGGCGGAGCTGCGCTCGGCCATGGAGGGCATGCTCGTGCCCGAGGAGGTCGAGAGCACCACGGGCGTGGCCGAGGTGCGCGCCACCTTCCGCGCCTCCCGCGTGGGCACGATCGCCGGCTGCTCCGTGCGCGACGGCACCATCCGCCGCGGCGGGGCGGTGCGCCTGGTGCGCGACGGCACGATCGTCTACACCGGCCGCATCGGCTCCCTGCGCCGCTTCCAGGAGGACGTCCGCGAAGTGCAGGCCGGCTTCGAATGCGGCATCGTGCTCGAGAACTTCGCGGACGTGAAGGAGGGCGACGTGCTCGAGGTCTTCGAGACGAGGCAGGTCGAGCGCGAGCTCGAATGAGCTTCGTCTGCCTCGTAGAGATTCACCTGCACTTTCCGGACAACGGGAGCCTCAAGGGCAAGCGCAAGGAGATCGTCTCCCTGAAGGCGCAGCTCCAGCGCCGCTTCGGTGCGGCGGTGTCCGAGACCGATCACCACGATCTCTGGCAGCGCGCCACGCTGACGGCCGCGCTGGTGGGCCGCGACGCCGGGCCGGTGGAGGAGGCGGCCACCAAGCTCGGGCGCTACGTGGAATCGCAGTTTCCGGAGGGCGTGCGGTTCGAGAGGGGGCTCGTTTCCGCCGAGGAAGTGCTGCCATGACCGGGAGCCACTAGGATGGCCGGCGCTCGGATGCGGCGGGTGAACAAGGCGGTCCGCGAGGTCGTATCGGCCCACATCGCGGAGGACCTCAAGGATCCACGCATCGGATTCGTGACCGTGACGGGGGTGGAGACGAGTGCTGACCTGCGCAGCGCACGGGTGTTCGTCAGCGTGCTCGGCGAGGAGGCCGAGCGCGACGACGCGCTCGAGGGGCTCAGCTCAGCGCGCGGGTTCCTCCAGCAGCGCGTGGGGGAGGAGCTGCGCATGAAGCGGACCCCTACGCTCGACTTCGTGCACGACGACTCGATCGCGACGGGCATGCGCATCTCCGAGCTCCTCGACACGACCGGCGAGGGCGCGTGAGCATCGCCACCGAGCACCAGCAGGTGCTGGACGAGCTGCGCCGGGCGGACAAGTTCTTCCTGACCACCCACGAGAACCCCGACGGCGACGCCCTCGGCTCGCTGCGGGCGATGCAGATGGTGCTCGAGCAGATGGGCAAGGACTCGGTCATGTTCATGTCGCAGGACCAGTTCCCGCTGCCGCGCGAGTACCGGCACATGCCGTTCAAGGACGTGCTGGGCGAGCCGCCGCCCGACCTGGAGGAGCGGCTGGTGGTGTTCCTCGACTGCGGCAACATCGACCGCATGCCGGTCGGGTTCCTGAAGAGCGCGGACGTGCGCATCGTGAACATCGACCACCACCACGACAACACCCGCTTCGGGGACGTCAACCTGGTGGAGGGCAACGCCTCCTGCACCGCCGAGATCATCCACGGGCTGGCAAAGGAGCTTGGCCTGGAGATCACCCAGCCGCTGGCCGAGTCGCTCTACATCGCGCTGGTCACCGACACCGGCAAGTTCATGTTCGAGAACACCACGCCGGCCGCTCACGAGATGGCCGCCGAGCTGATCGCCGCCGGGGTCGAGCCCCAGGTGGTGCACCAGCGCCTGTACGAGGGGCTGCCGTTCAGCCGCATCCAGCTCCTGGCGCGGGCGCTGGCCGCCGTGCAGCGCTTCGACGACGGCGCGCTGACCCTGACGCACCTGACCCGCGACGACTTCGCCCACGCCGGGGCCGACGAGAGCGACGCCGAGGGCATCGTGGACCACATGCGCCAGGTGGAGGGCACGCTGGTCTCGGCGCTCGTGCGCGAGCTGATCGCCGACGACGGGCGCCGCAAGGTCAGCCTGCGGGCCACCGACGGGCGCGTGGACGTCTCGCGCATCGCGCGCGGCTTCGGCGGCGGCGGGCACCGTCAGGCGGCCGGCTTCACGACCGACACGGAGCTGCCCGAGCTGATCGAGCGGCTCCGCGACGAGGTCAACGCGCAGCTCTGACCGGCGTCCTGCTGCACGCGAAGCCGGCGGGGGTCACCTCGCACGACGTGGTGGCGCAGGTCAGGCGCCGGGTGGGCCGGGGGGTCAAGGTCGGTCACGCCGGTACGCTCGACCCGTTCGCGACCGGCCTGCTGCTGATCCTCGTGGGACAGGCCACTCGCGCGCAGCGCTTCTTCGCGCGCCTGCCCAAGGCCTACCGCGTGGTGGCGCGCCTGGGCTGGACCTCGGACACAGGGGACCGCGACGGCCGGCTCACTCATACTGGGCGCGTGCCAGCGACCCTCGATCTGCCCACCGGTCCGATCATGCAGCGCCCGCCCGCATACTCGGCCGTGAAGGTCGACGGCGAGCGGCTGTACGAGCGCGCCCGCCGGGGCGAGCCGGTGGAGGGGGAGCCGCGGCCGGTGGTGGTGCACCGCTTCGAGCTCCTGTGGCGCGACGGGGAGCGCGCCGGACTCGAGGTCGAGTGCTCGTCGGGCACCTACGTCCGCCAGCTGGTCGCGGACCTCGGGGACGCGTACTGCGAGGAGCTCGAGCGAACGGCGGTCGGGCCGTTCCGGCTGGAGGACGCCGACCCGGAGCGGATGGTGCCCCTTGCCGAGGCGCTGTCCTTCCTGCCCGAGCACGCGATCGGGCCGGACGACGCCGAGCGGGTGGCGCACGGCGTGGCGGTGGCGGGACTGGCCGAGGCGGGAGCCGAGGTCCGACTGACCCACGAGGGCCGCCTGGTCGCCGTCGCCAACCCGACCGAGGACGGGCTGCTCAAGCCGTTCCTCGTCTTCGGCGCGTGAAGATCACGCCGCTCGACCGGGCCGCCCCGCGCGCGGACGGTGGCCGTCACGTGGCGATCGGCACCTTCGACGGAGTCCACCTGGGCCACCGCGCCGTGATCCAGGGCAGCGACACGGTGCTCACCTTCGAGCCGCACCCGCTGGCCGTGGTGCGGCCCGACGCCATGCCCAAGCTGCTCACGCCGTTCGACATCAAGCGCGACGTGATCTCCGGCCTGGGGGTCGACGAGCTGGTGGTGATCCACTTCGACCACCGCTTCCAGGAGCGCAGCGCGGAGGAGTTCGTGCAGGACGTGCTGGTCGGGCGGCTGGGGGCGACGCGGGTGTCGGTGGGGGAGAACTTCCGCTTCGGCAAGGGCGCGCGCGGCGACGCCGAGTTCCTGGCGGCCCGCCCGGAGTTCGAGACCACCGTCGTGCCGATGGTGGAGGTGGACGGTGAGACCGTCTCCTCGACGCAGATCCGGGCGCTGATCGCCGCCGGCGACGTGGGGCGCGCCGCGCGCTTCCTGGGCGCTCCGTTCATGCTCGAGGGCGAGGTGGTGGCGGGCGACCGGCGCGGGCGCGAGCTGGGCATGCCGACCGCCAACATCGACCCCGACCCGCGGTACGCCTGTCCCGGCCACGGGGTGTACGCCGCCTGGGCGCACGGACACCCCGCGGCGGTGAACGTGGGCGTACGGCCGACGTTCGACACCGGCCGCGGGCTGCTCGTGGAGTCGTACCTGATCGACTTCGAGGGCGACCTCTACGGGCAGACGCTGCGGGTGGCGTTCATCGAGCGCCTGAGGGGCGAGCGGCGCTTCGATTCCGTCGACAAACTGGTGGCTCAGATGCGCGAAGACGCGGCGCGAGCAGGGCAAATCGCCTCTGCTACGGTTCGCCGCCGATGACGCTGACCGTCGAGGCAAAGCGCGAGATCGTCCAGAAGTACGGCAAGTCCGAGGCCGATACGGGCTCGCCGGAGGTGCAGATCGCGCTGCTCACCCAGAGGATCAACCACCTCACCGAGCACCTGCGCGAGCACCGTCACGACCACCACTCGCGCCGCGGCCTCCTGATGCTCGTCGGCCAGCGCCGGCGGCTGCTCAACTACCTCCAGAAGCGCCACCTCGACCGCTACCGCACGCTCATCGGAGAGCTCGGCCTCAGGCGATGATCGAGCCGGGCACGCCCGCTCCCGACTTCAAGCTGCGCGACCAGGACGGCAACAAGGTCACGCTCGACTCGCTCCGGGGCCAGACCTCGGTGCTCGCCTTCTACCCGCTCGACTTCAGCCCGGTCTGCACCGACCAGCTGAACGTCTACCAGGAGGTGCTCGGCGAGCTTGAGGAGGCGGGGGCCAAGCTGTACGGGGTCTCCGTGGACTCCGCGTTCGCGCACAAGGCGTTCCAGGAGAAGCTCGGCATCACGATCCCGCTGCTGGCGGACTTCCACCCGAAGGGCGAGATGTCGAAGAAGTTCGGCGCCTACAACGAGGAGTGGGGCCAGAACCACCGCGCGCTCGTGATGATCGGGCCCGACGGCGTCGTCAAGTGGTCGCACCAGTCGCCCTCGCCGCTGGAGATCCCGGGGGCCAACCTGATCTTCGACGCGCTGAGGGAGCACGCCGCCGCCTGAGATGGACCTGACGACGGCGGCGCCGCCGCCGCCCGGGCCCGAGGATCACGTACGCGGCGAGGGGCCGCGCGTCGTCGTCGAGTACGGCGACTACGAGTGCCCGTACTGCGCGCGCGCCGACGCCCTGCTGGCCGGTCTCGCCGTGCGGCGCGTGTTCCGCCACTTCCCGGTCGTGTCCAAGCACCCGCGTGCGCGCGTGCTGGCCCACGCCTCCGAGGCGGCCGGCCGCCAGGGCGCGTACTGGGAGTTCCACGACTCGCTGTACGCCGACCAGGGCCGGCTGGACGACCCCCACCTCTGGGACCGGGCCCGGCGCCTCGGCCTCGACCTCGACCGGTTCGAGGCCGACCGCCGCTCCGACGCGGTGGCCGAGCGGGTGCAGCGCGACTTCCAGTCGGGCGTCCGGGCCGGGGTGGTCACCACGCCGACGCTGTTCGTGGACGGCCGGGCGCACGCCGGCGTGCCGGACACGGAGCTGCTCGCCTCGCTCGCGGGCTGAGCGCAAGCCGAGAGCCGCGGCCCGCTTGCGGCCGTGACCCGGACCGATCTAGGGTTCTCCACCGTGACGACAGGGGCAAGGCGCGCCACCCGAGCGACTGCCAGCTTGGCGGGCGCACTGGGCATCGCGTTCGGCCTGCTCCAGCTCCTGCCGACGATCCTCGACAAGTTCGACCCGCGCGTTCCGGTGTGGATCGGGCTGTTCGTGACCGCGGCGCTGCTGACCCTGCTCGCCGACCGTGCGCAGTTCCTCCTTCGGCGCAGGCGGACGCAGGGGACGCTGCTTCGGCACTTCCCGCTGAAGCGGATCGGTGCGGCGGACGCGCTGGACCTGGGCGTGTTTCCCTCGCGAGCGGACGGACCCGACCCGCCCCCGTACGTGGACAGGGAGGTGGACTCCGCCATCCGGGCGGCCCTGCGCGCACGGCGCAGCGTGCTCGTCTTCGGCGGGGCGCGCGCCGGCAAGTCGCGCACCGCCTTCGAGGCGGCGAAGCAGGAGCTGGGTGAGCGCGAGGTGATCGTGCCGGTTAACGGGGCCGCCCTGGCGTCCCTGCTCGAGGAGGGCGCCTTCGACGGGCTGCCGGACCAGGCCGTCCTCTGGCTGGACGACCTCGACCGCTTCATCCCGATCCTCGAGGACCCGGCCGTCCAGTGGCTGCTCGAGCCGGACGAGAACCCGCTGATCGTGGCCACCATCCGAACGGACACCTACGAGAAGATCCTGGACGCGAGCGGCGAGGAGGGCGGCGCGGGCCGCCTGATCCTGGCGGGCATCGACGGATTCGAGCTGCCCGACCTCCTGACTCCGGGCGAGATCGAAGGCGCACGCGCGAAGACCGGCCGGGCGCCGCCCGAGGACATCGGCGCAGCGATGTCGATCGACTGGAAGGACGGTTACAAGGCGGCTCGCGCCAAGGGCCATCCGCCGCACCGGGGCTTCCCCACGCGTCTGTGGGGCTGGATTCGCGGCGTTCTCGGGTGGTTGTTCTTCGGCCTCTGGCGCGACGTCAGGCGGGACTTCAGGGAGGATCGGGTGGACGTCCCGCTCGTGGTGGCCATCGCGGCCTTCGCGCTCGCGTTCGCCGCCACCGGGCTGATCGTCGGGATCGGCGGCTTCACCGAGGACAAGCCTCCGGACGTTGAGCGCCAGGTGGACCGAGTGCGGGAGAACGCCGTGAAGCACGGCGAGAAGGTCAGCGAGGTGGGAGGCAAGACGACCCTGCACGGGGGGTCCACGTCGCAGGTGGTGACCGTGCGCGTGCTGCCGCCGAAGCCGGGCGGGTCTTCCCCCAAGCCGTCCGATCCGAACGCCCCGTCGCCGGAGCTGCCGCCCGACCGGCTGGAGATCTACGACGAACGCGGCGCGGACTCCGGCCGGCCCGCCTTCTCGTTCCAGCCGGCGGGCCCGTACTCGCTGAAGAACGTCAAGGTGCTGGACATCGACGCCGACGGCGAGAAGGAGGTGGTCGCGGACTTCGTCACGCGCGGCGACCCGCCGCAGCTGCGCTACCCGGTGACGGTCGCGTGGCAGAGCCGCGGGAAGGGGTCCTACAAGGTCTCGGCCCTCACCCCGGACCCGCCGGCGCTCCCGCGCCGCATCAAGGGCCGCGGCACGCTGTTTCCCGAGCCCTTCATGCAGCGCGTCACGCTCGAGGACGAGAGGAGCGGGATCGCGATCGGCCCCGTCTACGGCGTCACGTCGGACGTGGTGGTGCCGGAGGCCCAGCTGCTCGTCACCGGCAGGGCCATCGGAGGCTTCAGGCTGCGGCAGACGATCCTGGCGACGAGCGTCCACGAGCTGGAGGTGAACGACGGCGACGTCAGCGTCGTCACGCGCTGCTCGGACTTCCACCGCGGCGGCACGGTGCTGACCCGGGTTCCGCCCGCCACATCGTTCGACCCCGTGCTCCAGCGAATCTACCTGCCCTTGGCGCAGCGCCTGGACAAGGTGCGCACCGAAGCCGGCTGCGGGCGCTCCAAATCGAGCGATTAGGCGCGGAACCCGCTGCTAACCTGCGCCGGACTTCATTTCGAAGCGACTTACAGCGATTGGCCGCCAACCGGAGGCGGCGCGAAAGGAACATATGAGTCAGGACGTGAGCCGGGTTTCCGTCGATGTGGGCGGAGACGAGATCTCCTTCGAGACCGGCAAGCTCGCCAAGCAGGCGAGCGGGTCCGTGGTCGTGACGCAGGGCGAGACGATGGTGCTCGCCACCGCCACGGCAGGAAACCTCCGCGATGTCGACTTCCTCCCGCTGACGGTGGACGTCGAGGAGCGCATGTACGCCGCGGGCAAGATCCCCGGAAGCTTCTTCAAGCGCGAGGGCAGGGCCGGCGAGAAGGGCACGCTCACGGCGCGCATGATCGACCGCCCCATCCGCCCGCTCTTCCCGAAGGGCTGGAGGCGCGAGACGCAGCTCGTCGCGATCCCGATGTCGGTGGACCACGTCCACCCCTACGACATCCTCGCGATGAACGGCGCCAGCGCGGCGCTGATGCTCTCCGACATCCCCGTTCCCGAGCCGGTCGGCGCCGTGCGCATCGGCCAGGACGAGGAGGGCGGGTTCGTGGTGAATCCCGAGGAGGAGTGGATCTCCCAGAGCCCACTCGACCTGGTCGTGGCCGGCACCGAGGAGGCCATCCTCATGGTCGAGGCCGGCGCCCGCGAGATCTCGGAGGCCGAGATCCTCGACGCGCTCGACATCGCCCACGGCGAGATCAAGAAGATCTGCCAGGCGCAGCGCGAGCTCCAGCAGAAGGCCGGCAAGCCGAAGGCCGAGGTCGAGGTCCCGCAGGTGGACGAGAACCTGCTCGCCCAGATCAAGGACAAGTACGGCGCGGCCCTCGACGAGGCCACGCAGGTCGAGGACAAGCTCGAGCGCCAGGACGCCACCAAGCGCGTCGAGGCCGAGGTCCTCGAGTCGTTCGCCGGCGACCCCGACGCCGAGGATCACAAGGAGAGGCGCGCGGCCGCCCAGATGGCGTTCGACAAGCTCGAGAAGGACACGATCCGCCGCCGCATCGCGGTGGACAAGAAGCGGCCCGACGGCCGCGGCGCCGACGAGATCCGCCCGATCTGGATCGAGGTGGGCGTCGCTCCGCGCACGCACGGCTCGGCGATCTTCACCCGCGGTCAGACGCAGGCGTTCTCGGTCGTCGCGCTCGGCACCACGCGCGAGGAGATGCGGCTCGACACGCTCGGGCTGGAGACCACCAAGCGCTACTTCCACCACTACAACTTCCCGCCGTTCTCGGTGGGCGAGGCCGGGTTCATGCGCGGCCCCAAGCGCCGCGACATCGGCCACGGCGCGCTGGCCGAGCGGGCGCTCGTGCCGCTCATCCCGTCGCAGGACGACTTCCCGTACACGATCCGGGTGGTGTCCGACATCCTCGAGTCGAACGGGTCGTCGTCGATGGCGTCGGTCTGCGGCTCGAGCCTGTCGCTGATGCAGGCGGGCGTGCCGCTGCCGCGCGCCGTCGCCGGCATCGCCATGGGCCTGATCAAGGAGGGCGACGACTACATCGTCCTGTCCGACATCGCCGGGGTGGAGGACCACCTGGGCGACATGGACTTCAAGGTGGCGGGCACGGAGCAGGGCATCACCGCGCTCCAGATGGACATCAAGATCAGCGGCGTGACGTTCGACATCCTGAGCGACGCCCTCAAGCAGGCGAAGGAGGGACGGACGGCGATCCTCGAGGAGATGAACAAGGTCATCTCCGAGCCGGCGGCCGAGCTGTCGGAGTACGCGCCGCGCATCACGTCGATCCAGATCGACACCGAGAAGATCGGCATGGTCATCGGCAAGGGCGGCGAGACCATCCGCGCGCTCTCCGAGGAGTTCGACGCGCAGATCGACATGCAGGACGACGGCACCGTGCTGGTCTACGCGGCCAGCGGCGCCCAGGGCGACGCCCTGATCGAGCGCATCCGCTCGATGACCAAGGAGGTCGAGGTCGGGGACGAGTTCCCGAACGCGAAGGTGGTCAAGACCACCACGTTCGGGGCGTTCATCGAGCTGGCCAAGGGCACCGACGGGCTGCTGCACATCTCG
This sequence comes from Thermoleophilaceae bacterium, assembly GCA_036389105.1. Taxonomy (GTDB): domain Bacteria; phylum Actinomycetota; class Thermoleophilia; order Solirubrobacterales; family Thermoleophilaceae; genus AC-37. The sequence continues at coordinate 19,087 of DASVQK010000135.1, read as the reverse complement.
AACATCAAGCCCGGCGAGCGCGCCGAGTCGGTCGAGGACGTGCTCAACCGCGGCGACGAGGTGAACGTGCGCGTGGTCGAGGTCGATCGCGAGCGCGGCCGCGTCGGGCTGCGGCTGGCGGACGACCCGGACATCGCCGGCAAGTCGGCCGAGGAGCTGGCGTCGGTCGGCACCGGCGGCGGCGGCGACCGTGGCGGCGGACGGCCGCGCGGAGGCGACCGCGGCGGACGTGGCGGTCGCGGCGGCCGTGACGGCGGCGGCCGGGGCGATCGAGGTCCTCGCAGGGACCACGCCCGCGACGACCGCTAGCCAGCGCTAGTTGAGCACCGGCGGCCACAAGCTGACCCAGCTGGACTCGGGCGTCCGGGTCGTGACCGAGGCCATTCCCTCGGTCCGCTCGATCGCGCTTGGGTTCTGGGTCGGCGTGGGGTCGCGCGACGAGTCGCCCGAGCAGGCGGGCATCTCGCACTTCCTGGAGCACCTGCTGTTCAAGGGCACCGACCGCTTCAGCTCGGTGGAGATCGACCAGATCTTCGACGGGATGGGTGCGGAGGCCAACGCGGGCACCGGCAAGGAGACGACGTCGGTGTACTCGCGCTTCCTCGACCAGCACCTGGAGCGCGCCTTCGACGTGCTGGCCGACATGGTGCTGCGGCCCGCCTACCCGGACATCGACTCCGAGCGTCAGGTGGTGATCGAGGAGATCGCCATGTACGAGGACGAGCCGTCGGACAAGGTGCACGACGTGCTGTCGGAGGCGATCTTCGGCGACCACCCGCTGGGCCGGCCGATCATCGGCCGCGCGGAGGTCATCTCCAGCGTGCCGGTGCCCGAGATCGCGGCCTACCACGACAGCCGTTACGTCGGCTCGAAGGTCGTGGTGGCCGCCGCGGGCAACGTCGAGCACGATCGCCTGGTGGAGCTGGTGGCCGGGGCGAGCGGCGACGTGCGGAACGGCAGCCCCGACGGCCACCCGCCCGCGCCGGCGGCCGCCGAGCCGCGAGCAGCCTTCCAGGAGAAGGCCACGGAGCAGTACCACCTCTGCCTGGGCGCGCCGGGCATCGCGCGCGCCGACGACCGGCGCTTCGCGCTGCGGGTGCTGGACACGATCCTCGGCGGCTCGTCGTCGTCGCGGCTGTTCCAGGAGGTGCGCGAGAAGCGCGGCCTGGCGTACTCGGTCTACTCGTACGTCAGCCACTACGCGGACACCGGTCAGATCGGCATCTACGTCGGCACGCGCCCCGACAACGTCCGCGAGGCCATGGACGTGATCGCCGCCGAGCTGCGCCGGGTGGTCGACGAGCCCGTCTCCGACGAGGAGCTGACCCGCGCCAAGGAGAACGTGAAGGGGCGGATGGTGCTGTCGTTCGAGTCCACGCTCACGCACATGAACCGGCTGGGCGGGTCGCTCTTGATGGGCGTGCCGCTGATGACGCTGGACGAGATGATCGCGGCCATCGACGCCGTCACGCTCGACGACGTGTCCGCCCTGGCGGGCGAGCTGTTCGACCCGACGCGGCTGTCCGCCGCGGGGGTTGGCGGCCAGGAGTCGCTTTTCAAGCAGGCCCTGGAGCCCGTCAGCCCGGCGCTCGCCGCCGCATGATCAACGTCGCCGTGTCCGGCGCCGCGGGGCGCATGGGGGAGGCCGTGTGCGACGCGGTCGAGGGAGCCGACGACATGGCGCTGGTGGGCCGCGCCGACCCGCGCATGGACAGGTCCCTCCAGGACGTGCTGGGCGACGCCGACGTGGTGGTCGACTTCACGCAGCCCGACTGCGCGCTCCAGAACGCCCGCCACTGCCTGGAGGCCGGCGTGCACTGCGTGATGGGCACCACCGGCGCGGACTTCTCCGAGCTCGAGGGCGTGGGCACCGCCAACCTGTTCGTGGCGCCCAACTTCGCGATCGGCGCGGTGCTGATGATGGAGGCGGCCAAGCTGGCCGCCGCCCACATGCCCGAGTGCGAGATCGTGGAGCTGCACCACGACGGCAAGCTCGACGCGCCGTCGGGCACGGCCGCCCGCACGGCGGAGCTGATCCGCGCGGCCGGCGGCAACGTGCACGAGCCGATCCACTCGGTCCGGCTCCCCGGCCTGGTCGCGCACCAGGAGGTCCTGTTCGGCGGACTGGGCCAGACCCTGTCGATCCGCCACGACTCGATATCCCGCGAGTCGTTCATGCCCGGCGTGCTGCTGGCCGTGCGCAAGGTCGGCGCGCTGGAGCGCTCGCCCACGATCGGACTGGAGAACCTGCTCTAGGCGATGAAGCTCCGCCGGCGGCGAAACCTGCCGGAGCGGCTCTATCACCGGCGCGAGACCCCCGACCACCAGACGCCGGAGGTGGCGGCCCAGCAGGTTCGGTCTCAGGAGGTCTGGGGCGGACCACCGGCGTGGGGAGCGAGACCCAGGGTCAAGGCCTTCGTCGGGCCGCTACCGGACGAGTACCGAGGTATTGAGTTCGCCACCGACGTCGAGCCCGATCCCAATACTCCGCCCACCTGGGCCTACTGGTCACGCCCTGAGGCGGGCGTCAGAATAGAGGGAGACGTTGCGAAGATCTCAGTACGGATCACGAAGAACACGCAGGTCTGACGACGATGAGCTTCCGTCAAGCCCCCCGAACCGCGATCGACAGCACGGAACTGCGACCGATCGCGGTCCTGTCATGGGCTCCCGACGACTTCGAGCAGCGGCGATCGATCGCCTTCAGCGAGGGACAGGACGATCTCGACAGCTACGCCTACGCGGTGATAGTGACCGACGCGGGGCGCCAGTTCGTCTTGCATCGCTACGCCGGCGACCCCGGGGAGGGCACGGACATTTTCGTGGACGCCCAAGAGCCCGATCCGGACGCGGCGTTGGCTGAGGCACTGGGGGCTCTGGATCTGGACCCTGAGGCTGTTACCTGGCGTGTCACGCCGAGCATCCAGAAACGCATTCGGGCCAGGTTGGAGCCAGACCTGGTCATCGCGGCCCTGGGCTTGTCGATTTTCATCTTGGGACTCGCAGGCGGACTGCACGCGCCAGGGGTTCTGACGTGGGGACAGACAACGCTCGGGCTCGCCGTTGTCGTGGTCAGCCTCCTCCACAGACGCCTCGAGCACACACGAGGTCGCGCACAAGCGGACAAGCGTTACAGCATGCGCGCGCCGTAGCACGCAAACGCGACTACTGCTTAAGCCGCCAAATCGCCCGTCACCGAGCGCACGCCGTGGTCGTGCGCGCCGGACTCGAGACGGGCCGACAGCGTTCGCATCAGCGCCAGCGCGGCCGGGTTGTCCGAGAGCATCGTGGCGCTGAAGCGCCTCACGCCGCGCGTGCGGGCCGCGTCGGCCAGCCCGAGCGCCAGCCGCTTGCCGAGCCCCAGGCCCTGCCACGGGTCCCCTACGACGATGGCGGCGTCGGCCTCCTCGCCCTGGTTGCCCGGCAGGCGCACGAAGCGGGCGACGCCGACGATGCGGTCCAGGCGGTCCGCCAGGACCGCCACCAGCGCGAAGTGCCGCTCGCCGTCGACCTCGGTCAGGTAGCGGAGCTCGGCCGCCGACAGGCGCGGCTTGGCGCCGAGGAAGCGCCGGTGGCGGGACTCCTCGGACAGCAGCTCGTGCCCGCGCGCCAGCATCCGCTTGTCGGCGGGCCGGATCTCCCTGATCACCACGCGGGTGCCGTCTGCGAGTCGAGCGAGCATCGCGAGCCACCCTACGCCCGTGCGCCCGCGCGGGGTGTGCAAAAGCTCACTTGCCGCCGCCCGCGGCCCCGACCTGTCCTACCCTAGGTGTCCGCCGGCACACGGATCGTGCGGAGGAGGAGGTGAGGGGAATCAAGCTCTTGGTCGTGGGCGCAGTCGGCTTCGCCATGCTGGGCCCGGGTCTGCCCGGGGGGCCGCACGTGCCGCCCGGGGACGGTCCGCCGCCGCAGCGCGGCGAGGATTCCTCCGAGTCCGCGCGGCCGCCCGAGCCCTCCGAGCAGGCGCTCCGGGTGTGCGACCGCATGGCCGCGCCCTGGGGATCGAACGAGGCGTCCGGCGAGCCGCGCGACCCGTTCCGCACCCCGAGGCGCCTGGCCACGTCGCTGCGGCCGGGCCAGACGGGCTGCCTGCGCGTCGGCACCTACCGCCAGACCGAGGTGCTGGTCAAGCGCCGCGCCATCACGCTGCGCAGCTCCCCCGGCGAGCGCGCCCTCTGGCGCGGGCGCGTGGTCCTGCTGGGGCCCCGCGAGCGCCTGGTGGACCTGACCCTGGACGGCAGCTACGGCCCCCGCGACTGCGGCGACTGTGGCACGCTGCCCAGCCCGACGATCAACGCCCCGGACGCCGTGGTGGCCGACAGCGACATCTCCAACCCCGGATCCGGCATCTGCGTCCATCCGCGCGAGTGGGGCGGCAGGATGCCCAACCGCTTCCGCATCGAGCGCAACCGCATCCACGACTGCGGCCGGCGGCCGGCCACCGAGCACGACCACGGCATCTACGTGGCCGACGGCCGCGACGGGGCGATCCGCGACAACGTGATCTTCAACAACGCCGACCGTGGGATCCAGCTCTACCCCGACGCGCGCGGCACGACCGTGGCCAACAACACGGTCGACGGCAACGGCAGCGGGATCGTGTTCTCCCGTCGGAGCGCCAGGAACACCGTGCGCGACAACGTCTTCTCGAACGCGGTGCGCCGCTGGAACGCCGAGAGCTTCAACCTGACCGGCCGCGGCAACAGCTTCCTGGGCAACTGCGTGCGCCCGGGCAACCCGAACGACGAGTACAACGAGAACGGCGGCGTGGCCCTGCCGCGGCTGGTGTGGCAGGCGCGCAACTACAGCACGCGCGACCCGGTGTACCGCGACCGCGCCCGCGGGGACTTCAGGATCCCGCCCGAGAGCGCGTGCGCCCAGGACGGCGCGCGGGACTCGGTGGCCGCGCCGCGCGGCTAGGAGGGGCTAGACGGGACCGGCGGAGCCGCCGCCGTCGGCCTCCGCCGCGGACCTGCGCAGCGCCCGCGGCACCACGAACCTGATCCCCGAGCGCTCGTCGTCGATCGAGCAGGTCTTGTTGTCGATCAGCCCCCGGGCCTTGGCCCCCGGCACCAGCAGCATCTGGTTGAGGTAGCTGTCGTGGCCGCGCTTGCGCGTGATGATCCAGAGGCAGCCGGTGTCGCGCAGCCGCCCGCGGTAGTCGTCCAGGACCTGGTGGGCCTCGTCGATCGACTCGACGGCCACGATGGCGCAGTCCAGCTCGCCGGAGCGCACCAGGCCGCGGCCGGTGACCTCCTTCACGTCCCGGCGCAGGCCCAGGCCCACGTCGCCGACGATCTCGACCCGGTCGCCGGGCCTGACGCCCAGCTTCTGGACGGTGGTGCGGTGGCTGTAGTCGGTTTGGGTGGTCATCCGGAGAGGCCCAATTATGACGCGGCCACGCGGTAAGCTCGCGAAATGCCCATCGGAGGCGTACTCACGGCCATGGTCACGCCCTTCGACGCCCAGGGCGGCGTGGACGAGGCGGCGGCGGTCCGGCTGATGCATCACCTGGTCGAGAACGGCTCGGACGGCCTGGTCCTGGCCGGGACCACCGGCGAGGGCGCGACCATGACCGACGACGAGAAGGTGCGCCTGTGGCAGCTGGCCGCCGCCGAGGTGGGCGACAGGGCCTTCCTGGTGGCCGGCACCGGGTCGAACGACACCGCCCACACGGTCCACCTGACCGAGCGCGCCACCGAGATCGGGATGGACGCCGGCCTGGTCGTCACCCCCTACTACAACAAGCCCAACCGCCGCGGACTCTACGAGCACTACCGCGCGGTGGCCGAGGCCAGCCCGCTGCCTGTCATCGTCTACAACATCCCCCAGCGCTGCGTTGTGGACATCCCCAACGACCTGCTGCGCGAGTTGGCCCAGATCCCCAACGTCGCCGCCGTCAAGCAGGCTCGCTACGAGGACGTCGAGGCGATCGAGGGCATGGACCTGCTGGCCGGCAACGACGACGCGCTGGCCCGCTCCCTGGACCTGGGCGCCACCGGCGGCATCCTGGTCGGCTCGCACCTGTTCGGGCGCGAGATGCGGCGGATGATCGACGAGCCCGACGCGCGCCACGAGATCCACCGTTCGCTCGAGGACGTCTTCAGCGCCCTGTCAGTCACCACCAACCCGATGCCGATCAAGGCAGCGGTGGCCATGGCGGGGCTCCAGGTGGGCGGCTTCCGCCTGCCGATGGTGGAGCCGTCCGAGCAGGAGCAGGCCGAGATCCGCGCGATGCTCGAGCGCCACGGCCTCCTGAGCGCGGTTTGAGCTCCGCCCTGCGTGTCCTGCCGCTTGGCGGACTCGGGGAGATCGGCAAGAACATGACGGTCGTGGAGTACGACGACCGGATCGTGGTCGTCGACACCGGGCTGATGTTCCCCACGCCCGACCAGCTGGGCATCGACCTGGTGCTGCCCGATTTCGCCTACCTGCGCGACCGCGCCGCCGACATCGAGGCGATCGTGCTCACCCACGGGCACGAGGACCACGTGGGCGCGCTGCCGTACGTGCTGCGCGAGCTGCCCCCCGAGCACGTGCCGCCCGTCTACGGCGGTCCGCTGACCGTGGAGCTGGCGCGGTCCAAGCTGGACGAGCACCGCCTGCTGGACGTGGCCGACCTGGAGCAGGTCCATCCCGGCGACCCGTTCGACGCCGGCCCGTTCACGATCGAGACCGTGCGGCTGTCGCACTCGATCCCGGACTCGACGGGCGTCGCCCTCAGCTGCGAGCTGGGCACCACGCTCATCACCGGCGACTACAAGTTCGACCAGACGCCGGTCGACGGCCATCCCGCCGACATGCCGCGCCTGGCGGAGCTGGGGCGCGAGGGGCTGCTCTTGCTGTGCGGCGACTCCACCAACGTCGACCGCCCCGGAATCGCGCCGTCGGAGTCGTCCGTGGGCCCCCATCTGGAGGAGGCGTTCGCGCGCTGCGCGGGCCGGATCGTGGTTACCTCCTTCGCCTCCAACATCCACCGCGTGCAGCAGGTGGTGGACGCCGCCGAGGCGGTGGGGCGGAAGGTGGCGCTGGTGGGCCGGTCGATGCGCAAGAACGTGAACATCGGCCGCAACCTCGGCCACATCCAGATCCCCGACGGGATGCTGGTGGGCGTGAAGGAGGTGGAGGACTTCCCCGACCACAAGCTGGTCGTGATCTCCACCGGCAGCCAGGGCGAGCCGCTCTCCGCCCTGCGGCGCATGGCCCACGGTGACCACCCGCACGTGGACTTGCACGAGGGCGACACGGTCCTGTTCTCGGCCACGCCCATTCCCGGCAACGAGCGCGCCGTGAACGAGACGATCGACCGCATCTACCAGCTCGGCGCCAACGTGGTGACGGCGCGCGACGCGCCGATCCACGCATCGGGGCACGGGTTCGCGGAGGAGCTCAAGCTGATGATCAACCTCACGCAGCCGCGGTACGTGATGCCGTTCCACGGCGACCACAAGCGGCTGCGCCTGCACGCCGAGCTGGCCGAGGCCGTCGGCATCCCGCCCGATAGCACGTTCCGCTCGACCAACGGCACGCCGCTCGAGATCGACCGGCGGGGCGCGAAGCTCGGCGAGCGCGAGCAGGCGGGCATGATCTTCGTGGACGGGCTCGACGTGGGGGACGTCGAGGACGTGGCCCTGCGCGACCGGCGCATGCTGTCCGCCGACGGCATCTTCATCGTCGTGGCCACCGTCAGCGAGCAGGACGGGCGCTCGGTGGCGCCGGCGGAGCTGATCTTCCGCGGCGTCCCGTTCCTGGACGGGGCGGGAGACCAGCTGCTCGACGACCTGCGCGACGCGGTGGAGGAGTCACTTGCCCGCTCGGCGGAGGAGGAGATCCGCGAGATATCGCTGCTTCAGGACCACCTGCACGACGACGTGGCCAAGTTCGTCTACGACCGGCTCAAGCGCCGGCCGATGGTGCTGCCGGTGGTCGTAGAGGTCTGACCTCCGGCCCCTGACCGGGCGCCGCCGCGGGCGCGACCGGCAGCCGGACGGTGAAGCGCGCGCCGCCGGCCTGGCTCTCGCCCACCTCCACCGAGCCGCCGTGGCCCACGGCCACCGCGCGCACGATCGCCAGCCCCAGCCCGCTGCCCCCGCCGCCCTCGCGGCCGGCGCGGACGAAGCGGTCGAAGACGTGCTCGCGCATGTCCACGGGTATGCCCGGGCCGCCGTCGGAGACCTCCAGCACGGCCACCTCGCCCCCGCCGGGCGCCGCCTCGCTGCCCACGCGCACGCCGACCTCGGTTCCGGGCGGCGTGTGGGCCAGGGCGTTCTCGATCAGGTTGAGCGCCAGCCGGTGGAGGTCGTCGGACACCCCCTCGACCAGCGGGCCGTCGCCGTTCCCGCCGGGCAGGTCCAGGGTGAGCTCGTGGCCGGCCGCCACCGGCGCGGCCTCGGCCGCCGCCTCGCTCACCGTTGCGGCCAGGCTCACGGGCTCGCGCAGCCCCGCGCGCCCGGCGTCGGCGCGAGCCAGGAGCAGCAGGTCGGCCACCAGCCGCCGCATCCGGCGCGAGGAGCGCAGGGCGGAGCCGGCCATCTCGCGCTCCTCGCCGCTCAGCTCGGCCTCCAGCAGCTCCAGGTTGGCCAGGATGCTCGTGAGCGGCGTGCGCAGCTCGTGCGAGGCGTCGGCCACGAACTCGCGCTGCCGCGCAAGGGCGCCCTCGGTTTCCTCGCGGGCATCGTCCAGCGCGCGGAGCATGTCCTCGAGCGTGTGGGCCAGGTCGGCCACCTCGTCGTCGGCCTCGGGCTTGGGCAGCGACACGCCCGGGTCGCGCGTCTGGGCGATGCCGCGGGCCGCCCGGGTCAGGTTGGAGATCGGGCTCATGGCCCGCCGGGCCAGCGCCAGGCCGGCGAGGAACGCCAGCGCCGTGCCGGCGATCACGCCGACGGCGAGGAAGAAGTCGATCCGGGCGACGGTGTGGTTCACGCGGCTGCGCGGCTTGCCGTACTGGAGGTAGCCCATGATCCGCCCGCCCAGGCCGGTGATCGGGCGGGCCACCACGCGGTAGTCGCCCACCTGGTGCACGCCGGAGCGCGGCGGGCCGAGCTGGGGGCCGCCCACCGTGTGGATCTCCCCGTCGGGCAGGACGATGCGGATGGCCGCCTCGCCGGCGGCCGCCGCCTCCATCGCCTCCGCGTCGCGGCTGGGGATCGGGCCGCTCAGCGAGCGGGTGATGAGCCGCTGCTGGAGGTCGGCCGCCGTCAGCTTCAGCTCGTCGTCGAACTCCGAGCGCACCTGGCGCGAGGCGAAGATCCCGATCACCACCGCGAACAGCAGCAGGATCGCGAACGTCAGACCGGCCGAGATCAGCGCAAGCCGGAGCCGGACCGGCAGCCGGCGGATGCGCTTCATGCGGCTCCGAAGCTCATGCGGCCCGCAGCGTGTAGCCGGCGCCGCGCACGGTGTGAAGCACCCGCGGCTCGCCGCCGGCCTCGAGCTTGCGGCGCAGGTTGGACACGAACACGTCCACGGTGTTGGTCTCGGCGAACGGGGCGTAGCCCCAGACGTCGTCGAGCAGCGACTCGCGCGACACCACCAGGCGCTCGTTGCGCATCAGGTACTCCAGCAGCTCGAACTCGCGGCTGGTCAGCTCCAGCACGCGGTCGCCGCGCAGGACCTCGCGGGTGTCGGGGTTCAGGCGCAGGTCGCCCACCACCACGAACGCGCTGCCGCGCGGCGGGCGGCGGCGCAGCAGCGCGCGGAGCCGCGCCAGGAGCTCCTGGCGCTCGAACGGCTTGACCAGGTAGTCGTCGGCGCCGGAGTCGAGCCCCTCCACGCGCGCGTCCACGCCGTCGCGCGCGGTCAGCATCAGGATCGGCATGTCGCCCTCGGCGCGCAGCCGGCGGCACACCTCGACGCCGTCCAGGCGGGGCAGCCCCAGGTCGAGCACCACGGCGTCGGGCTCGAACAGCGAGGACTCGTCCAGCGCCTGCACGCCGTCGCCCGCCAGCCGCACCTCATAGCCCTCGAGGCGCAGGGAGCGCCGCAGGACCTCGGCGATCTCGCCGTCGTCCTCCACGACGAGCACGCGCGGCTTTTGGCTGCTCATACCGTCGATCTTAGGGCCGGTTCGCCGCTCGGCGCCGAAGTTTTACGCGCGGCTTAGGTGCTCGCGCGACCGCGTCGCGGGAGGTTCGCGCCGGGGTGCGTCGAAAGCACCGTGCGCAGCCATGGCACGCCGCCGCACCACCCGCAAGCCCGCTCGCAAGCCGGCGAGGAAGCGCTCCGCCCGCGCCGGCTCCCGCGCGCGCGGCGCCGGCCTGAAGCTGCCCGCCCTTCGCATCCCGCGCCTGCCCGAGCTCGAGCAGCGCCACCTCGACCTGATCGGGATGGGCCTGGTGGCGCTGGCGGCGTTCTTCGCGTTCGTCTTCTATCTGGGCTGGGACGGCGGCAAGGTGGGCGGCGCGCTGGCCGACGCGCTCATCTTCCTGCTGGGCGGGGTCGCCTACCTCGTGCCCGTGGTCATGTTCGCGGCGGGCGCCGTGATGGTGCTCAAGCCCATGCTGCCGTCGGTGGACCCCTTCGAGGCCGGCGGCGCCTGCCTGCTCCTGGCGCTGATGCTCGGGCTGGCCGGCGGCCTGTTCGGCCTGGGCCCGGACGACCCGGCTCGCCACGGGTTCATGCACCCGGACTACTTCCGCCACCACGGCGGCCTGTTCGGCGAGGCCCTCTACTGGGCGGCCAGCACGCTCTTCCAGGAGGTGGGCGCGCACATCCTGTTCCTGTTCCTGCTGCTAGCCGGCACGATGCTGCTCACCGGCGCGTCCGTGGCGGGCGTCGTCCGCGGCACGCGCGCGGGGGTGGCCTCGAGCGCGCGGCGCGTCCGCCATTCCACGAGCGAGTTCGCCGCGATCGTGACCGGTCGCGTGCCGCGGCCGGCCGAGGCGCCGCCACCGGCCGCGCCGGACGGCTTCCCCGAGCCGCCGCCGCGCATGGCGCCGGAGGTCGAGCCGCTCGTGCGGGCCACCCACGTGGAGGCGCCGGCGCTGGACCCGCCGCCCGAGACCGCCGGCGACGAGCCGTTCGAGCCCGCCGGAGCCCGCCAGGCCGAGCTGGAGGCGCCGGGCGAGGCCGGCCCGCGGGCGCCGTTCCCGCGCGCCGAGCGCGCCGCGGCGGAGCACGCTGACGCCGAGCCCGGGCTCACCCCGCAGGGCAAGCGCCGCACGCGCGGCGAGGTGACCGAGGCCGAGGACGTGGAGTACACCCTGCCGGCCCCCGGCGTCCTCAAGCGCTCCAAGAACGGCGCCAAGGTGGACACCGCCGGCCAGGAGCGCACGGCGTCCGAGCTGGTCGAGGCGCTGGGCCACTTCGGCGTGCAGGCGCGGATCGTGGGCGCCGTGGCCGGACCGCACGTCACGCGCTACGAGCTGCGGCTGGCGCCCGGCACCAAGGTCTCGAAGGTCACGCAGCTGAAGGACGACCTGGCGTACGCGCTGGCGGCCACGGAGATTCGCATCCTGGCGCCGATCCCCGGCAAGCAGGCCGTGGGGGTGGAGGTGCCCAACGAGGATCGCCGGCTGGTGCACCTCGGCGACGTCTTCCAGGACGCGCCGGCGGGCTGGTCCCCGCTCACCGTCTGGCTCGGCAAGGACATCGCGGGCAAGGCCATCGGCACCGACCTGGCCAAGCAGCCGCACGTCCTGGTGGCGGGCACCACCGGCTCGGGCAAGTCCGGCTGCGTGAACGCGATGCTGTCGTCGATCCTGCTGCGCGCGACCCCCAACGACGTTCGCCTGGTCCTGGTCGACCCCAAGCAGGTGGAGCTGAACCACTACGAGCACATCCCGCACCTGCTCACGCCGGTCGTCACGAGCCCGCGGCTGGCCGCCAACGTGCTGGCCAACCTGCTCAAGGAGATGGAGCAGCGCTACGGCGTTATGAGCAAGGCCCGGGCCCGCAACCTGGTCGAGCTCAACCGCCTGCGCGAGCGGGAGGGCGAGCAGCCGCTGCCGTACATCCTCTGCGTGATCGACGAGCTGGCCGACCTGATGATGGTCGCGCCGGGCGAGGTCGAGGACGCGATCATCCGGCTGGCGCAGAAGTCGCGCGCCGTCGGCATCCACCTGCTGCTGGCCACCCAGCGCCCGAGCGCGGACATCATCACCGGGATGATCAAGGCCAACGTGCCGGCCCGGATCGCGTTCGCGGTCTCGTCGCAGACCGACTCGCGCGTGATCCTCGACCAGAACGGCGCCGAGTCGCTGCTCGGGCAGGGCGACATGCTCTTCCGGCCGGCGTCGGAGTCGCGGCCCGCCCGCATCCAGGGCGCGTTCATCGGCGAGGACGAGATCGAGCGGCTGACCGACCACTGGCGCGGCCAGGGCGAGCCGGAGATGAAGGAGGAGCTGCTCCAGGCCGTGGAGTCCGAGGACTCGGGAGAGCCCGACGACTTCGACGCCGACACCGACGCCCTGCTGGCCGACGCCATCGCCACCGTGGTGCAGCTCGGCAGCGCCTCCACCTCGATGCTCCAGCGCCGTCTGCGCGTGGGCTACACGCGCGCCGGCCGCCTGATCGACATGATGGAGCGCCGCGGCGTGATCTCGGGCTACGAGGGCTCCAAGGCCCGCCAGGTGCTGATCGCCGAGGGCGACCTGCCGCGCGTGCTGGCCGCCCTGGACGAGCCGGTCGGCGCCGGCGCGGCAGAGCCCGTCTAGCGCGTCGGGGCCCAGCCGGGGGCCGCCTCGGGCGGTCCGCCAGAATAGGCGTCGATGCAGGCGATTGGCGAGAGGCTGCGCGAGGCCCGGATGCGGCAGGGCCTCGACATCACGGAGATCGAGGTGGCCACCAAGATCCGGGCCAAGTACCTGCGCGCGCTCGAGAACGACGAGTTCGCGATGCTGCCCGGCAGCACCTACGTCAAGAGCTTCCTGCGCACCTACGCCGAGCAGCTCGGGCTGGACGCGCACCTGCTGGTCGAGGAGTACCGGGCGCAGCACGAGCCGCGCGCGGAGGGCGAGGTCCCAGCGTTCACGCCGCCCGCCGGGCGTGCACCCGACCGCCGCCCGCGCCGGCCCGGAGGGCCGCCGGGACCGGGCATGCTGATCCTCGGCGGCGTCCTCGTGCTGCTGCTGATCTTCGCGATCATCGGACTGGCCAGCGGGGGCGACGACGAGGGGTCGGACGGGTCGAAGAAGGCGGCCGAGAAGCCCAGGCCGGCGAAGAAGAAGCGCCGGGCGAAGCGCCGGCCCGCCGCCCCCGCCAAGCCGAAGTCGCTCAAGCTCAAGGTGGTGCCCTCGGAGACCACCTACGTCTGCGTGGACGACGGCAGGGGCACGAGGCTCTTCGAGGGCACGATCTCGACCTCGCAGAGCTTCCGAGGCAAGCGGCTGCGGATCAACCTCGGCCGCAGCTCGGCCACCGTCTACGCCAACGGAAGGCGGGTGCGGTTCGAGCCGACCTCGGACGCCGTCGGCCTCTCGTTCTCCACGAGCGGGAAGGCGACCCCGCTGCCGGTCGGCCAGAGGCCCTGCGCTTGAGCGTCCGGGCGGGGATCGTCGTGACCGGCACCGAGGTGCTGACCGGACGGATCCAGGACCGCAACGGCCCGTGGCTGGCCGACCGGCTGATGGAGCTGGGCGTGGACCTGGCCCACATCACGATCTGCGGCGACCGGCCCGAGGACATGGAGGCGCAGCTTCGCTTCATGGCCGACCGCGGCATGGACCTGGTGATCACGAGCGGCGGCCTCGGCCCCACCGCGGACGACATGACGATGGCGGTGGTGGCGGGCTTCGCCGGGCGCGAGATGGTGCTCGACGAGCGGCTCGAGGCGCGCATCGCCGAGATCCTGAAGCCGCTGATGAGCCGCTGGCGCCACCTGGACCCGGACGCGATCCTGGCCTCCAACCGAAAGCAGGCGATGACCCCGGCGGGCGCGACCCCGCTCGACCCCGTGGGCACCGCTCCGGGCGCGGTCGTGGCGCCCGCGAGCGGGGACGGCGACGGCCCGACGGTGGTCGTCCTGCCGGGGCCGCCGCGCGAGCTGCACGACATGTGGCCGGCCGCGGTGGCGACGGAGGCCTTCCAGCGCGCCGTGGGCGGGCGCACCGAGTACGCCCAGCACACGCTGCGGCTGTTCGGCATCCCCGAGTCCGAGATCGCCGAGACGCTGCGTGTGGCGGAGGGGTCGGTGCCGGACCTCGGCAGGCTCGAGATCACCACCTGCCTCCGTCGCGGCGAGGTGGAGGTGGTGGTGCGCCACGAGCGCGACGCGGCGGACGCCTACGCGGCGCTCCAGCGGCTGATCGCCGAGCGCCACGAGCAGACGCTGTTCTCCACCGACGGCTCGCGGATCGACGACCAGGTGGCCGAGCTCCTGGCCGGCAGGCGGGTCGGCGTGGCCGAGTCCTGCACGGGGGGCCTGCTGGCCGCCCGGCTGACCGAGCGCGCGGGCTCGTCGGCGTACATGGCCGGGGGCGTGGTGTCGTACTCGAACGAGGCCAAGGCGAGCCTGCTGGGGGTGGACCCGGCGCTGATCGAGGCCCACGGCGCGGTGTCGCCCGAGGTGGCCGCGGCGATGGCCGACGGGGCCCTCCGGCGCTTCGACGCGGACACGGCCGTGGCCATCACGGGCGTGGCGGGGCCGGGCGGGGGGACCGAGGCCAAGCCGGTCGGATACGTCTGCTGGTGCGCCAAGCGCGCCGACGGGGCCGTGCTGGCGCGCGACACGCGACTGCCCGGCGACCGCGCCGAGATCCGCGACCGCTCGACCACGGTGGCGATGCACCTGCTGCGCCGCCTGCTGCGTGGGGAAGAGTTCCCGCTCTGAGCCGCGGCCCTCCGGCCGCCCCGGCTCGCCGCGGGCGCGGCTGTTCCTGGCGCTCGAGCCGCGCGAGGAGGACCGTGCCGCGCTCGGCGACTGGCGCGACGCGCTGGTCGCGGGCCGCGACGACCTCAGGCCGACAGCCGCCGCCACGCTCCACCTGACGCTGGCGTTCCTCGGCTACCGGCCCGAGAAGGAGATCCCGGCGATCGCGCGGGCGGCCTTCGAGGCGATCGGCGGGGCAGGGCCGGCCCTCCTCGTACCCGAAGAGGTGGTCGGCGTCCCGCCCCGGGGGCCGCGCCTGTTCGCGCTCGACCTGGCCGACGACGGCGGCCGCGCGGGACGGGTTCAGGAGGCGGCCTCGCGGGCCCTGGCCGACCGGGGCTTCTACACCCCGGAGAAGCGCGCGTGGTGGCCGCACGTCACGCTGGCGCGGGTCAAGCGCGGCCGCCGGGCCGAGCCGCTGCGCGATCCCCCCGAGCGGGCGTTACCACCCGACATCCGAGCCCCGCTGGTCACCCTCTACCGGTCGATCCTGCGACCCCAGGGGGCCCTCTACGAGCCCCTCGAGAGGATCGAGCTGAAGCACGGGTAGCCGTGGGCCACGCGGGGAGCCACTCGAGCCAGCGGCTCCGAGCGAGGGATGGCCGGAGTCGCGACCCGGCTGCGCGCGTCAGCCCGGCAGCGAGGTCCAGAGCTCCACGCGCGTGACGATCACGTAGGCGGCCAGCGCCAGCGAGGCGAGTCGCAGGCGCCGGTCGCCGGCGATCGCCGCGAGCGGGAAGAGCCAGGCGAGGTACCAGGGCAGCAGCCAGGCGCTGGTCACGAGCAGCGCGAAGGTCGCCCAGCCGGCGGCCGCGATCCAGTCGGCGCCGCGCCACGCGGCCCGCAGGGCGAGTGCGAGCGCCGCCGCCAGAACCGCCCCGGCCGCCAGGCGGATCCCGTCGGTGATCCCGCCCAGGCCCAGGGCCTCACCCACCTGGTTCGGCACCGAGTAGAGGGCCGTTCGATCCTGCTGCTGGCGGATCTCGCGCACGAAGCTCACGGCCTCCGAGCCGAAGACGATCAGCGAGACGACCGTCACGACCGCGACCGCGATGAGCGCGCCCTTCGCCAGGTCCCGCCGTCGCGCCCCGGCCCTGGCCGCGGCGAACGCGAGCGGCAGCCCCAGCGGCAGCTTGATCGCCGCCGCCGCCACGAGGGCGGCGCCGGTCAGCCGCTCGCGGCCGAGGAGGGCGAGGTACACGGCGCCGGCGATCAGAGGCAGGGCGAAGAAGTCGTTGTGGGCCCCGCCCACGGCGAACAGCAGGACGATCGGGTTCAGGCCCACGAAGAGCGCGGCCTTCAGCGGGTCGCGGCCGAGCAGGACGGCGCAGCGCCAGACCAGCCACACCGTCGCCAGGCTGCCGGCCGCCGTGAGCGCCTTGAAGACCCACAGGCCGCCGGCGATCCCGAGCGGGACCAGCGCATAGCTCAGCAGCACGAACAGCGGCCCGTACGGCGACGGCAGGTCGGTCCCCCAACGGCGGTACAGGTGGACCGCGTCCGGCGGCAGCGGCGTGTCGCCCGGCGCGTAGGGGCTCACGCCGTGCAGGGCGCCCAGGCGCGCGGCGTCGATGTAGCCGAACACGTCGCTCGACAGCAGCGGTGGGGCGACCAGGAAGAGGGCGTGCAGCCCCACGACGGCCCCGATCCCGGCGCGCACCGGGATCGAGTCCGCGCTGGCCAGGGCGAGGAGGTAGCAGGCCGACATGGCCACGAGGAGCCAGCCGAGAGCCGCCGGCCCCATGTCGATGCCCAGCGCCGACAGCGGCCCGCGCAGCCAACCCGGGTAGGCCTCCTTGGCGGCGGGCACGAGCTGGTCGAGCCCCGCCTCCGCTCCGGCCACGATGGCGGCCGAGCAGGCCGCCAGGCCGCCGAGCGCCGCGAATGCCGCCACCTGCCGGGCCGGGTGCGCGCTGCGAAGCGGGACCGCGGCTGCGTCCATGGCCGGCGAGGCTAGCCGGCTCGGTCCGCTCCTTGCGGCTCTCAGGGGGGCGAATTACCGTCCGAACCCGCCTCTAGCTTCTGACAACCAGGAAGCAGAGGAGCAAGAAATGGACAAGGAACAGGAGAAGGCCGCCAAGGCGCGGGACGCCGCGCTCTCTGGCGCGCTCGGCCAGATCGAGCGTACGTTCGGCAAGGGATCGATCATGCGGATGGGCGACGAGGACGCCCAGGTCCGCGTCGACGCCATCCCCACCGGCGCGCTGTCGCTCGACCTCGCCCTCGGCGTCGGCGGCATGCCGCGCGGGCGGATCGTCGAGATCTTCGGCCCGGAGTCCTCGGGCAAGACCACGCTGCTCTACCACCTCCTGTCGGAGGCCCAGAAGACGGGCGGCATCTGCGCGTTCATCGACGCCGAGCACGCCATGGACCCGGCCTACGCCAAGCGCATCGGCCTCGACGTCGACGAGCTGCTGGTCTCGCAGCCCGACCACGGCGAGCAGGCGCTCGAGATCGCCGACCTCCTGATCCGCTCCGGCGCTATCGACGTCGTGGCAATCGACTCGGTGGCCGCCTTGACGCCAAAGGCCGAGCTCGAGGGCGCGATGGGGGACCAGACGGTCGGCCTCCAGGCGCGCATGATGAGCCAGGCCATGCGCAAGCTGGCCGGCAACCTCAACCGCACCGACACGCTGTGCGTGTTCACCAACCAGATCCGTGAGAAGGTCGGCGTCATGTTCGGCTCCCCGGAGACCCAGCCGGGTGGCCGGGCGTTGAAGTTCTACGCCTCGCAGCGGCTCGACATCCGCCGGATCGAGACCCTCAAGGAGGGCGTCGAGGCGGTGGGCAACCGGGTCCGGGTCAAGGTCGTCAAGAACAAGGTGGCGGCCCCGTTCCGCCAGGCCGAGTTCGACATCGAGTACGGCCAGGGCATCTCGTCCGAGGGCTGCATCCTCGACCTGGCCCTGGAGCACAACCTGGTGTCGAAGTCCGGCTCGTTCTTCTCCTACGGCGAGGAGCGGATCGGCCAGGGCCGCAACAACGTCAAGGCGTTCCTGCGCGAGAACCCGGCCATGACCAAGGAGCTCGAGCAGAAGATCTACGCCACGCTCGGGATCGAGCGGCCGGACGCCTCGGTCACGCCGATCCCGTCGGCCGCCGCCGAGAACGGCGGGGCGCCGGAGGGCGAGGCGGCGCCGGCGCCGGCCGAAGCGGCGGCGTAGGGCGTGACGGTCGCCTGACTCAGAAGCCCTGCGGATGCCCGCCGTGGTGGACGGCTTCGACGTTGTTGCCATCCGGATCGAGCACGTACGCCGCGTAGTAGCCGGCGTGGTAGCGCTCGCGGATGCCCGGCGGTCCGTTGTCGCTACCGCCGGCTGTCAGGGCGGCGGCGTGAAACGCGTCCACGGTCGCCTGGTCGGGGGCCGCGATGGCGATATGCAGCGGCTCGCCCGGCTCGCCCGCCGCGATCCAGATGTCCTCGCTGCCCGGGGGCCCGTAGCCGAAGGCGCCGTCGGCCTCCACCTCGTGCGCGCCCCACGGGGACAGGGCGCTCAGGTAGAAGCGCCGGCTGGCGGTCAGGTCGGAGACGTCGAACGCCAGGTGGTCGAGGAAGCGGAGCGGGCCGTTCATGCCGGCCGGACGCTACCGCCTCGACGAGGTTGCGCCGACACGCCCCGAGGCGTACCCTTCAGACACGCGGCCGGAGCGGCCGCCGCGAGACAGAAATTCCAGCAAAGAACGGCTTTTTGAACGCGGGACCACGATCGAATTCGGCTTTGAGACCTTCTTGGTACAGACCGGCCTATGAGCGCCCCGAAAGGAGCGGAACAGGGCGCTCGTAGGCCTCACCAGCGCGCGACCTGAGCCGCGCGCGACCCGCTCATGAGCACGCCTGGTGTCTCGCGGCAGCCGAGCCGCGCCGCTCCATAGCGACCTGATCCCCGGCGAACCGGGCGCCGGAGTGGGAGAGCGGAGAGATGGAGATCGTGCTTGCAGCAGTCGTCGCGGCGGTGGTGTCCGCGACGGTCGTGCTGCTGCTCGGCCGGACCCGCGGCGGTCAGATGGCGATGGCGCAGGCCCCCGCCGCGCCCCCGCCGGCCGGAACCAGGGATCGCGGGGCCGGCGGACGCGCGTCCGCGACGCCGCCCGGCGACGGATCCCCGCGAGCGGTCGCGGCGCCCACGCCGGCGCCGACCGCGCCGACCGACGGGATCGCGCCCGCCGAGGCGTCGCGCTCCAGCGTGCGCGACGAGGTGAACGCCGAGCTGCGCGAGCGGCGCGCGGAGATCGCCCGGATCGAGGAGCGCATCATGCGCAAGGAGGAGGCCCTCGACGTCC